>NZ_JBIWFC010000005.1:0-250076 GCF_044762845.1 Lysinibacillus sp. NPDC096382 | reverse complement strand
AACAGACTTCAATCCACTAATCTGCATTAAACGATAAATACGCTTTTCGTTAACCATCGCTTGATTATTTTCTTTTCGCTGACGATTGATTGTCAACGTTGTACGACGATAGCCGTAAATACCATCTACTTGTTTGTAAAGGAGATGAATGTCCTTTAAAATTGCTTCATTTTCAACTTCTCTGTTAGAAGGCTTGCGACTTAGCCACTTATAGTAAGCTGCACGCGAAACACCAGCTATTTCACATAGTAAAAGAATCGAAAGTTCTTCCTCTCGATGTAATTCTTGAATCGCTAAATAGCGTTGCTGTAGACGTATTTGGCTTAACGACGCCTCCTTTCGATTTCCTCTAACTTTTTTAAAAATAGATTTTCTGCACGTAAACGTTCATTTTCACGTTCAATACGTTGAATCTCAAATTTCAATTTCTCCTCAACGGTTAATTCGACTTCATCTTTTGTGCGACCACGGCGATCTCGTAATCCCTTTTCACCGTTAGTTTCAAACTTCTTCGTCCATTGATATACCTGTTGATACGAAACCCCATAGGTGTGCGCTGCCAACTGATAATTTTTCTGGTGCTTCAAACAGTACTCGACAATCTCAATACGTTCCTCAAAAGTTGTCTTTCTTCCTTCTGTCATAGCTTGACTCATTCCTTTACCTGAATCTTTTATTTCACTATGACTAGTATACTTTTTTACCCACCTTTTTAAAACTGAGGTACTACTAATCTCATATTTCGCTAACACTTCCATCTGTGAATAATTCCGTTGGATGTAGTCCTCCACAGCCGCTAACTTTAACTCTTTTGAATAGAATTTACATGAAGTAGCTTCGTGTAATCCATCACGTCCACTTGCCTCATATTTCATTTTCCAGCTATATAAAGTTTGAGGATTTAATAAAAATCTTTCACACAATTCGTTGATAGAATAGTTACCTTCTTCAAACAATTGAAGGATATGTAGTTTTAACTCGAGTGGATGTTTGCTTCGCCCCATAAAAAATACTCCCCTTAGATAAACAGATTTTATTTTTTAATCTGTCTACCTAATAGGGAGCATATCAATTAGCATTCTTGGGCTTTTTATTTCGGTGTATTTACGCTAAAAAGACTTTCTAGACAGCCTTTGCTTCTATACACTGATGTAAGAGCTATCGGAAATAGCTCTATCTACTCGTATTTTTACCAGATGGAAACTCGATCCTCTGGAGCTACATACATGCCATCTCCAAGCTTAATTCCATAGGTATCATAGAATTGCTGGAAGTTCACAATCGTGCGGTTTACCCGAATTTTAGCGGCTGAATGTACATCGTTTTTGCTCAGATATGCTGCAAATTCTTTTGTAGTTGTGGATTTCCATATTTCTGCATTGCTTTCGAAATAT
The DNA here is from genome assembly GCF_044762845.1 of Lysinibacillus sp. NPDC096382. Lineage (NCBI taxonomy): Bacteria > Bacillati > Bacillota > Bacilli > Caryophanales > Bacillaceae > Lysinibacillus > Lysinibacillus sp. NPDC096382. Next base: position 248,682 of record NZ_JBIWFC010000005.1, on the reverse strand, counting down.
GCTTTATAATCCGGATTACTCATTTTGGATACAGCTTGCAGTGAAGCCGCCATTCCACCTAAATCAGCGACATTCTCACTTAGTGTAAGCTGACCATCATTTAACACACCCGGAATAATCTCAATGTCATTATAGAACTCAATCAGTTCCTGGTTTTTCTCTTCGAATTTCTTAAAGTCCTCTTCTGTCCACCAGTTATTTGCATTGCCATTTTCGTCGTATGCAGATCCGTTGTTATCAAATGCATGGCTGATTTCATGGCCAATGACCATGCCAATGGCACCATAGTTTGCTTCAGGTTTAGCGTTAATATCATAGAAAGGCGCTTGGAGAATACCGGCTGGGAACGTAATTTCGTTATTAAAAGTATTGTAGAAAGCATTTACGGTATATACGCTTGTTAACCATTCCGTTCTATCCACCGGTTTTCCTAGCTTGGCTTTCGTGTTATCAATGTATGCTTTGGTTACTGTGATGGTATTAGAGAACAGCGAACCACCTTCGTCATATGTCTTGATAGCTACTTTATCTAATGTTGTATCCCACTTATCTGGGTAACCGATCTTAACAATCATCGTATGCAACTTTTTAATTGCTTTAGTTTTTGTTGTTTCTGACATCCAATCAAGCGATTTGATTCTTTCCTCATACGTAGCAATTAACTTCTCTACCATTTGCTCAACATCTTTTTTAGCTTCTGGTGAAAAATGTTTCTCGGCAAACATTTGCTCCAAATATCCACCCATTGTGTCAGTTGTCATGGCTACTGCGATTTCCTGATCTGTTTTTTCTCCTGTAACGCCGTATAACGTTGCGGAAAACTCAATAGCAGCATCTCTGAATTCAGTTGACAACAAATTGCCCGTTTCCTTAAGCAGTTGCAATTTGGAGTAAGCTTTAAGCACGTTAAGATTAGTTTCAGTCAAGAGTTCTGCGCCTTTTTGCGCCAGCTTCACATCGGATACGATCACTTTATCAGCACTGTCGACCTTCATCGATTTCATGACTAGTTTCATATCTACTGTTTTGAACATGTCATCGAATTGTTCGATTGTATACGGATTATAGTATTTATTGACGTCGCCTTGTTCATAGGGTTCAAGCGATACGGAAGCTAAGCTTTTCTCCATTTCGTAAATTTTCTCGGCGTGGGCTTTGGCTGCAGACTCTTCCTCACCCGATACTACGAGAAGTTTGGTCATATATTGAATATAGGCTTTTTTCACTTTCTCGTCTTCCGTTTCAAAGTTGCTCTTATCCAAACCAGTAGCTAATCCGGTATAATATAAAGCATTTTCACTACTGTTCTTTGCATCGTTCATAATTGCAAAGCTGAATAATGAGCCTAGACCTAATTCTTTTTCCAGGGTAAGATCTGCTTGAATGAGTTCATCAAGCGTGTTAGCCCCGTCAATTGCCTTTACATATTTTTGAATGGGCTCAATCCCTTGTTTGTTTCTATTTTTTGTATCCAACGCCGTCGAATAGAAGTCGGCAATTTTCTGTTCTTTTGTTCCTTCTTCGAATTGTTTGCCAACGAGCTCATTTATTATTTTTTCTATTTTATCGGTATTTTGCTTTTGCAGCTCAGGAAATCCACCACCCATGATTTCTCCTGTCGGAATTGCCGATTTATTTAACCATTCCTTATTGATTACTTCATAAAAATCGTCATTTAAATGGGAGCCTTTAAGCGTCCACACTCTGGCGATAATTTTTCGGAACTCATTGATCGTAATATTGTCATTTGCACCTAATGTGCCATCAGGTTTGCCCGTCAGTACGCCTGCTTTTGCAAGTTTATCGATATCTTTCTTAGCCCAAGCGGGTACATCGGTGAACTCGACACCAAATGTTCCGCTGCGCAGATCATTTCCGACAGGTTCTGGCAATTCGCCGAATGCCTTACTCAACATGACTAAAGCTTCAACCTTCTTAACAGACTCATTCTCTTTTAAATCTTCGTTTTTAGAGCCTTGCATAATGTCTTCTTTATTAATTCCTGGTTGATAAGCGTCTGCTGCCATCAACAAGGTTTTAACGATTTCTCCTCTTGTCGCTGGTGGCGACGTTTCATCGGCAAACGCCGATACGCTAACTGATAGGACCATTATTATGGCCATGAGTAAGGATAAAACCTTCTTTTTCATCTTCGTGCTCCTTTAGAGTAGATTTGTATAAAAAAAGATAAATGGGTTTAATTTAGAATTTCTACCATTTGTATATTATTATAGTTGATTTATTTTAGTTTGAAAATATTTAAGATGTTTTCATTTTCAAGAGAGCATTGTCTAGTCTAGCGCTTTTAAGCTAGAGCGGTACCACGAGTAAAGTCACTTTTTAGTTAAAAAAATTCCTTTATGATAGTATCACTTTTGCTAAAGTTAATATGAGGAAATGTGGCGAGTATTTAAGGGTTGGAAGGGAAGCACAAAGTCGATTCCGGGCATAATTGATTTCAAAGCAATATGCGTGCTCGTTTATAATAAGAATGATAGTTTGTCATAACGTTTGATAAAAATCACCTCTTTAGTTATTCTTGGAGGTGATTTTTAATGTATATATATGTTAAAATTGATGTTTATCCTGTGAAAAATTGTACTTGAACTAACGAAGCTGGTTAGTGCAATAAAGGAACTTTATTGATTATCTATATTGTTTATAGATAATCCAAAAATATACTTAGTTATATATTGAATAATTTTAACTTCTTTCGCGCAGATGCTGCCGCTTCGCTTTCACGCAGGCCGATTCCGGACGCCATTATGCCGAGGCGTCATTAATCTGTATAGAAGTAAAGGGGAAAATATGAGAAAAAAAGTTATTTTATCATTAATGTTAATGACATTTCTTTCAGCTGTAGAAGGAACAATTATTAGTACAGCAATCCCCCGTATTACAAGTGATTTGTCAGGTGTCGAACTTGTTAGTTGGGTATATGCAATTTATATGCTAGCCACAGCCGTTTCGACTCCAATATACGGGAAACTGGCTGATTTATTCGGTCGTAAAAAAGTTTTACTGATTGGAGCTACGATATTTTTAGTCGGCTCTGCACTTTGCGGTGTTGTTACATCGATGGAACAGCTTATCGTCTTTCGTGCCCTTCAAGGTCTAGGTGCTGGCGCTATTATGCCAATAACAATGACAATCATGGGTGACTTATATAGCGAAGTGAAAGACCGTGCAAAAGCACAGGGCTGGATTAGTGCTGTTTGGGGCATCTCTGGTGTAATCGGACCATTAGTTGGAGGATTTTTAGTCGATTCTCTTTCTTGGCGCTACATCTTCTTCTTAAACGTTCCATTTGGAATTATCGCTTGCTTAATGATTGTCATTTATTATAAAGAATCTATTAAGCCTGCTAAGCACCATATCGACTATTTTGGTGCAACAGTATTTTCATTAAGTACAATCGCGCTACTATACGCGTTATTAACAGGTAGCAGTAAGCAAAATTGGGGGGACATTACAATTATTGGTCTCTTAATCTTTGCAGCTGTTTCATTCATTATTTTCTTATTTATTGAGAAAAAATCTCCGGAACCATTAATTCCGCTAGCACTTTTCTCTAACCGTACATTATCTATTATAAACATATTAACTCTTATTTCTGGTGCAATGATTATTAGTATTACAATGTATCTTCCGATTTGGAGCCAAGGTGTATTAGGAAAAAATGCGACAGAGGCCGGACTCGTTTTAATGCCACTTCCCGTTATGTGGACATTTGGCACTATTTTTTCTGGTAAATTAATTGATTACTTAAAAACGAAACAAATCATTCTACTTGGAGCTAGCATTCTTTCAGTTGCTGCCTTTTCACTATTTACATTGTCAACAGACTCACCAACATTCCTTATTTATGTTGCAGTTGGATTATTCGGCTTAGGAATGGGGCTTATTATACCAATTTACATGGTAACAATTCAATCAGCTGTTCCAACTCATACGCGGGGAACGGCAATTGGCTTAAATACATTTATCAATACGTTTAGTCAAACATTAGGTGCTGCAGTTTTCGGGGCAATTTTCAACACGATGATTCACGCACAAGGTATTAAAAACCTTAATCTTGTATCTTCCGGTGGACATGGAGGAACTACAGCAACCATAGTAACCGAATCACAAGAGGCATTAGCTTCAGGTGTACATTTCATTTATATGAGTACTTTTATATTAGCGCTAGTAACTTTAGTAATTGTTTGGTTCTTATTAAAGCCATCCACACAAACTAGTGAGCAATAAAAAATAATTACTATAATGTTTAGAAATAATATGATTTCATATAAAAGAAGCGCGAGAAATCAATGTTTCTGATTTCTCGTGCTTTTTTAATACATACGTATCTATTCGTCTTTGACACTTTGTCGATATATGAAAACACTACTTATTATCCCAAGTGCACCAAATAACAAAATCCATTTTTTATTGAAAATAAACCCATACACTAGAATTGCGCTACCAATAATACCACTTGAAAAAGCACTGGATACTATGGATTTGTTTGTTGGTTTAGGAAATTGAATAGAGGGCCCCAGATTTTTATTTCCCCATTTACAAGCCGCATCCACAGCCATGGCTGTGGATGCCTCAGGAAGTGTCCAGCCGGAACGGAAATCAACCCTATGGTTAAAGCTTAAAATAATTTATTGACAATTCAAATAAAGAGGCTATAATAATTATCAAGATTTGCATAACGAAAAATTGTTGTTAACAATAATTTGGAGTATAAGAGTAAAAGTGTTGAAGAGAACTAGTAGTTTTAATGGAACTGACAGAAAGTAGCCGGTTGATGAGAGGCGCAAGGAAAGTTAAAATGAATTCATCTTGGAGCTGCGTACCGAACTTTAGTAGGCTACGACGGGTTTGCATCCGTAATCAATGCAAAGGTATCGCATTTAGCCGTACCTATTGAGAAGAGTTATGTGAGTAGCTCTTAAATTAAGGTGGTAACACGTTCATAACACGTCCTTTAGGTTTATTCCTAAAGGACGTTTTTTTATCTTCATTCAGCAGAAGCGGGTGGTAAGATGAATGCGATGTGATTCCTTTTATAGCGGAACTCAGTCTAAGAACTTCACGTTCTATGGCATATGTAGCGAAAGCAAAGCGACAGCTACAATTACGCCAAGGCGAAATTGATTTTTTACTCTTATAGAACTTGCAATATTAATTCAATATTAAAGGAGTAGTATTGTATGTTTTTAACACTGGAAGAACAAGTAGAGACGATTCAAAAGGGTGTAGGTAAGATCGTTAATGAAGGAGAGGTTTTACCAGATAACATCCCCACAATGTTAATTGAAATAGGGAAAGAGTCTGTACTTGATATTATTCCATCATTAATTGCTGAAGAATATATTCAAAGTAAAAGTGAGTTTATGCGATTAATGAAACAAAATGGTGTTTCTTTAAATGGAGAAAAACTTACAGAGGAAGACACTGACATCATATTAATGAATGATGAGATTTTACAATTTGGGGAGAAACGATCTATACGATTTATAAAATAAGGGAACTAAGTTGAATTATTCGCCAATCGATAATTAAACAACTATATCATAATCCTTTAGCAAGGTTTAAAAAAGAGACTGGGACAATAAGAAAAAATGTTGAACTGATTGTATTTCTATCTAACATTTTTTTGATTTAGGAAGATTGAAGCGAAAAAGTTATTATCTATTTTCGCTGTTTTTCAAAATATCGATTCAAGGACACTTCTTTCTCATTGGTTATGGTTTGTTCACTTTAATTTATAAGAAGGTGTCCTTTCTTTTTATTAGAATTTACATCTTCAAATACAAAGCCCATGAAACTTTACTGATCGTAAAATTTCATGGGCTCCTTTGTTATTATTTTGTCACAGCCTCATTTTCACCAGATTATATTTCCGTTCCAATGAATTCTAAAATTGCGGATGAATAATTTGAACCAACTATATAAATTACAACTAACAGAGAGAGTGTTTTTGTTATTTTGTTTTTTATCATATATTTCCGCCTTTCTATTTTACTTAAATTATATATAATGATTATAAGGTATTCTTTTTTTTGTAATATATGACAAAGGATTGGTTAAATGGATTTTGGTAGCACTTTTAGAAAATTGAGGTTACATAAAGGGTATAGTCTAGAATTTGTAGCAAAAGGAATCGTTTCGGTTTCATATTTATCAAAATTTGAAAGAAATGAGTCAGAAATTACATTACCTAAGATATTAGAACTACTTAATAGGATAAATGTTAAGTTTAATGAATTTTTGTTTATAAATAATGAATTCAAAAAAAATGATTTAGAATTGCTGATTGAAGATTTGAAAAAGGCTTATTTGCAAGGGAATTTAAAGATTTTAAAAAAATTAATTGATGATGAAAATGCAAATTTTGAAAAAACAGGATTATTAACTTTTAAATTAAATAGTATAATGGCACAAGCCATTTGTAGTGATTTAACCCATGAAAAAGTAGATAAAAAAGATATTGAATTACTTATAGATTACTTATGGGGCGTAGAAGTATGGGGAGAGTATGAAATAATTTTGTATGGGAATACATTACATATTCTGGGTGTAGAATCAGTTATAATGTTATCTTCTGAACTGTTAAAAAAAAGTATACTTTTTAAAAAAATAAAAAGTTATAGAAGGGACATGTATGGTATTTATTTTAATACAATTAGAGTATGTTTAGAAAATTATAAACTTAAAGAGGTTGAATTTTATATAAATAATTTAAAAAATTCAGATATGACGGAGGATTTTATATTAGAAAAATTAATATTAAAATTTTATGATGGAATATTTAAAATGAATTCAGACTATGATGAGGGTTTAAAATTAGTAAAAAGTTGTATAAATATATTAGAAGAAGTTGGGGCTGTAAATTATGCTGTAAATTATAAAGAGTATTTAAATAGCTATAGTGAAAGACTTTTAAAGAGTTCTCTATAAGGATTGCGAGCTATTTTCTCTGAAACTATATTTACATTTACACACTTACAAAATGAATTTAGGTGATTTATACATCTAAATTTATTTTGTAAGTGTTTTTAATTAAATTCACCAGAATAATACTTTTTAAATTCCACTATAGTGTAAGAAAAAAAGATTTTAAAGCTTTTTTATTAAAATCAGTATTATGAAAATAAGTTCAATGTCTACTCAGAGATTCCGTTGAATACGAAAATAATAAACATTAGAAGGAGGTAAGGTCATATGAGTACTGAAAATCAATCTACTGTAGAGAATACTGAAAATCAATTTACTATAGAAAAAACTACAGCAGCAGTTATTAAATTAGATTTAACAATTTTAGGCGGCTCTCGACCAAGAGGCGATCTTCAGCAATTCTAAGGAACTTTTTATTAATACTTTGTATGTTTAAGTAAGAAGTTTCTATTGAAATACAAAAATAATAAACATTAGAAGGAGGTAAGGTCTTATGAGTACTGAAAGTCAATCTACTGTGGAGAATACTGAAAATCAATTTACTATAGAAAAAACTACAGCAGCAGTTATTAAATTAGATTTAACAATTTTAGGCGGCTCTCGACCAAGAGGCGATCTTCAGCAATTTTAAGGAACTTATTATTAATACTTAGTAAGTTTAGTAAAAACTTAATTTTCATTATTCAACGGAATCTCTGAGTAGGTATTTATTGATATGAAAGGGGAACATAATATATGAATAAAAGTATTGGAAAAATCCTTGAACCATTATATTCTCAGCCACCTAAGGAATTATTTGAAATAATAAAAACTATATCAACTCCAGCACTCATATATGATTTTAATGGAATGGGTGATGTAATTGAAAGAATCAAGGAAGATATTAGCGTTGTCCCAAATACTAAACTAAATTTAGCGGTGAAAGCTACACACACTCCAAAGATATTGGAAATCTATGCTGAAAGCGGGCTTGGGTGTGATGTAGCGAGTATAGGGGAATATAAACTAGCAAAAAATGCAGGATTCAAAGAAATTACAACAACTGGTCCAGCTTTTTCTGAAAATGATATGGATTTTTTTTATGAAGAAAATGTAATTATTGATTTAGATTCAATTTCACAAATAGAATTGTATGGCTATCGACATCCAAATACAGACATAGGGTTACGCATACGAATTCCTTTACCTAAAGAACTGGAATCCAACTCCACATATGGTAAGGATAGCCGATTTGGATTAAATATTAGTAATCCTGAATTAAAACCGATATTAAAAAAATACAATCTAAATATAACTAGATTGCATGTACACACAGGGCAAATGACCCCTGATTCATTATTATATAAAGCTAACTACCTTTTAGCTATAGCAGAACAATATGAAAATATTCATACCATCGATTTTGGAGGAGGCTTTTTCCATTTATATATAAGTCGGAATAAAACAAAAGAAGTATTTTATAAACTAAGAGATATTGTTAATAATTGGCGCAGAAAAACCGGTCGAGAAATGGAATTTAGATTTGAACCGGGCGGTGCTTTATTGTCTGGATGCGGATATCTAATTACGAAAATAATGGCAAAAGAATATCATGACTTTTTTAATGTAAATTTACTTACTTTGGATTCATCAGCATGGAATTTAGCACCTTGGCATAAGCCACAAGTAATACCAATTGATAGTTTAAATTCAGACTCAGATTTAGTTGAATATAAACTTACAGGTAATACCTTATATGAGGGGGATATTTTTGGAAGAGACACAAATGGAAATACGATGAAATTTCATTTGCCTATAGATATAAAAGTAGGTGAAAAATTAATGATGTGTGCATTTGGAGCGTATACCATTACTAATTCTAGACAATTTAACAAAATACCTTTACCAATAGAATACTTATTGAAAGATGGGAAACTAATTAAAATTGAAGAGGTAAAAAATGAAGGGAACTAAATTTTATAAAGTTAAAGAATCTGTAGTGTTTTTACAAGAGGATAGTAAAGATAAAATTTGGGATTATAAGTCTGGTTGGGAAGTAATATTAAATGAACAAATGTTAAATATAATTTCAATATTCAATATACCGGTTAATAAAGAACGAGCCTTAAAAAAAATACAAGACAATTATAATCTTAATGAAGGTAAAGCAATTGAGATTATAGATTATCTAATAAATGAAGGCATTATTGAATTTTATTACCCTCAAAGGGACTTGTTTGAAAATAATAATGGTATTTTTAATGCTCCATTAGTTTCAATTAAAGAGTGTTTAAGTGGAGATTGGTGTGATGTAGCATTTATTGGTATGCCATATGATTTGAATGTTACTTATCGACCCGGTACTAGATTTGCTCCTAACTATATAAGAAAAGTAAGTAGAGCAGTTTATAATTATAATTCAAGAAACTTAGAAGGTTATTTCGATCCAATTGATGGAACTCAAAAACTTAAAGACATACATTTAGCTGATTGTGGAGATATTAAAGCAATTGTATTTTCGAAAAATGGTTCTCAATTTGATGCTTTAAAAGAAACAATTTATAAACTTAGTTCTAAAAATATTTTTCCAGTTACGATTGGGGGAGATCATTCAATTGCTTATCCATGTATAGAGGGAATATCAAAAGATAAAAAAATTAAAGTAATACAATTTGATGCACATTCAGACTTTGGTCTTGTTAACATGGAAAATTGGAGAGAAAAATTACACCATGGGAATTTCATGGATAAGGTACTAGAAATTGAAAATGTTGTCGAAGTAATTCAAATTGGTGTAAGACAATTGTCCTCTCAAAAGTATGAACATAAAAAAGTGAGGATGTATCCTGACAGGAGTATATTGGATGATATGGAAATATTTATAAAAAATTTAGATACTGAAATTTTATACTATATAACTTTTGATGTTGATGTTATTGATCCATTAATTATGGGAGCAACTGGAACACCTCTTCCTGGTGGATTCGACTATAAAGAGTTGTTATTAATAATCGAAGAAATAGTAAAAAAAGTTAAAGTTATAGGACTAGATATTGTTGAATTATTACCTGGAAAAAGCGAAGTAGAAGGTGTAATGACTTCAAACTTGATTTTAAAAATAATTACTATGGTAATGGAGAAAAAATGAGTATTTATCCAAATATATCTGATTTCCTATTGGATAATGAGCCATCTATTGGTTCCCCAGCCATTATATATGACTATAATTCGATTGTTAGTACAGTATCAAAAATAAGAAATGATATTAAAATAATTCCAAATGTAGAACTATGTTTTGCTATAAAAGCAAATAGAAATAAAATAGTACTAAAATTACTTTCTGATCTTGGGTTAGGTGCTGATGTGGCATCTATTCATGAATTTGAAATAGTGGAGGAAATAGGGATGAACCCTGTTTATTCTACTTCACCTGCATATAACGAAAAATTTTTAGAAAAGTTACTTGAAAGAAATATATTACCTGATTTCAACAGTTTCTCACAATTAAAAAAGTATGTTGAAGAATATAATTTAAATGAAGTCGGAGTACGAGTAAAAGTACCATTAAAAAATATACATCCAGACATAACTTATGGTGAGCAAAGTAGGTTTGGTATAAATATAGATTCCGATGAATTTATTCAATTTATAAATAATAAAAAGCTAAAAATTAAGCAATTACACTTCCATCTTGGAGAATTACAAAACTCTTCTATAATTAAAGAAGCTATGGAGTATATTTATTCTTTATCATATAAATTTCAAGATTTAGAAGTAATCAATATTGGAGGGGGATTAACTTATCTATACTCAGATGAAATAGAAGTAAAAAAAAGTTGGGAAATAGTTAAAGAATATGTATTACAAATAAATAGACAGTTAAACAGAGAAGTAAAAATAGTAGTTGAACCAGGAATGTTAATTTTAGCGATGAGTGGATATTTATACTCAAAGGTTCAATCTTCAGATTTATCTATTAATAAAAGAATAATTACTGTAGATTGTTCAGCTTGGAATTTAACTTATTGGGCATATCCTTATTTAGTACATAGCTATTCAGATTCCATGAATACTACAGAAGAAGAACACGTTATATTTGGGAATACTTGCTACGAGAAAGATGTTTTTATTTCCTCAGTAAGACATAAGCCTCTGAAGATTAACGATGGCTTATTAATGAATCCTGTAGGTGCATATGTTAATAGTATGGCTAGAAATATGCATGGATATCATCTACCAGATGAGTGGATTTTAAAAGATTCAACTTTTATTAAGGCAGGTAATTAATTATGATAATTAATCAAGATTTATTATTAGATAATATTGAGGAATTATTGGAACTTAAAAATTTATTTGCAAATCAGATAAATACTGAAGATTATTATAATTGGATAGAAAAAGTAGAAAAGATTATCCATACAATTAAAAGTAATAATAGCCCTGAATTATTTTTTAATGAAATTAATACTTTAACAATGGAGATAAGGGAAATTTGGATGAGCTATGTTCAAAACATTACTAACAAACATTTGAAGTCGCCACCTTTAAATACAATAAAAAAACTGCCCCAATCCAACAAAATTAGTTTTAGTTATGAAAGAAATATACAGCCAGATTTCCTTGAAGAAAAAATTAGTCTTTATAGAGATGTCCATGCTAATTGGGAATTAAGTAATGTCTTATGTTCAAGTGGTATGGCAGCAATTTCAACAGTTTTACAAAGTTATTTTGCTATGTATAAACCATCGGAAAGTAAAAAGTTAGTTGTTAGTACATGGAGTGAATACTTTGAAACAAGGGTCTTAACAGATTTATATAGAAGTGAAGCAATTGAAATTACAAGTTATAGAAAACAAAATGAATTTTTTAACTGGGTAGAGAGTACAGACGTATTTTTTATAGAGTTAGTCCGATATAACTGGGATTTAGAAGTATTTAATCTTAATAAATTTTTAGAAACCTTATGTAATTCTACACCTAATAGATTAAGGGTATTGATTGTAGATACTACGTTAAGTGGAAATTATCATCAAATAGGAAAAATTCTAAAAAGTTTAGAAAATTATCCTTATATAATAGTTATACAAGTTCATTCTATTCTTAAATTAGATCAGCAAGGCTTAGAACTATCAAATGGGGGAGTTATCAGCGTTTATACGTTAAAAAATAATCTAGACATACCAAATGCTAAGGTCTTTACAAATTATATTAGGCAAGTGAGAACCATTTTGGGAGCAGGATTAACATATCAAGAATTAGCGTTGTTAGATAATCGATTTGTGTTTAACAAAGAATTATATACACGTTATTGCAATCTTATTTATGAGAATAATAAGTTATTAGCGGAAAAAATTCAAGCAGATGGGCTATTCAAAAAAGTTGTGCACCCCTCACTAATTTCTAATTTTGAATGGGCAAAATCACCATTCGTAGTTTTTCATTTAAAAGAGGATAATTTGGATAATCATGGATTTCTTTTAGGGGTTTTAGCCTATGAGGTTAAAAAGAGAAAAATTAATTTTTATCATGGTTCCAGTTTTGGTTTTAGAGACAGCAGATATGAAGTGATTATTCCAAATACTATAGAAAGCAAAGGTCTTTTTAAAATTGCAATGGGGTTAAGAAGGGGCGTAGATCAAATAAAAACAATAGAATTAATGCAAGAGGTTGCTAATTATAGAAATTTTTTGGAGTTAAGAAATGCTTATCCATTTGTTAACCCAATAAAATTTTAATCTTAATAAATATTAGTTCTTCTAATAAAGTGAGGTGTATAAATGATTACTGTTGAAAATATTCAAAAAAGGTATATTTCAAAATCTAATAATGTAAATGTATTGAATGGTATTTCGTTTACAATTCAAAAGGGTGAGATTGTAGGTTTATTAGGTTCGAACGGTGCTGGTAAAACAACATTAATAAAAATATTATGTGGTCTAATTAATCCAGATGAAGGACGTGTGTATGTTAAAAATGAGTTATTTTCAAAAAAAAGTATTAAGTATATTAGCACGGTCTTAGAAGGAAATAGAAATTTATATTGGCGTTTAACTGTAATTGAAAATATTGAATACTTTTTAGGAATTAGAGGTTGCTCAATTAAAAATAAGGGGGAATATATCGATTCCATTTTAAGGAAATTCGATTTATTCGAAAAAAAGTTTGAATTAGTAAAAAATTTATCTCGTGGGATGCAACAAAAAATTGCTATTATTATAGCAATTTTATCTGATTCAGAAATTCTTATTTTAGATGAGCCTACTTTAGGCTTAGATGTTAAATCGAATAAAGATATGATTCAATTTTTAAAACAAATTGTAGAAAATGAAAAAAGGACTATATTAATAAGTTCTCATGATATGGGATTAATTGAACAATTGTGTTCAAGGGTAGTTATTATTAGTAAAGGAAATTTAATTACCGATAATACTATTGATAAATTAAACAGCTTATTTAATACTAAGTCCTTTATTATAACATTAACTAAAAAATTAGAAGAATATCAAAAAGAAAAAATCTTATCCTCTTCTAATATGTTCGGAACTTTAGATTTGGAAGATAAGTCGGAAATAGTAATTAATATAAAAGAAAATAATGAGATTTATTTACTATTAGAAATTCTAAAAGAACTTAATGTAACTATTGAGAAATTTGAACAAAGAGACATAAATTTTGAACAAGTTTTCCTTAATCTTATTGGAGATGAGATCATATATGGAAGTGTTTAATGTATTTAAAGTTAACTTTAAAAGAGAATGGATACATATGAAAAGATATTTACCTAATACTATAAGTGAATTGATTATTTTTTATATTGTTTTTCTTGGTTTCTTTTTAGGTATATCTCTAATAGGTGATCCAGAAAGTCACGATTATAATATCCAAATGGTTATTATGAATTATATTTTTTGGTATTTAGTTCTATCTTTAACACAAGGGATTGGATTAGAAATTTCTGGTGAGGCAGGGAGAGGGACATTAGAACAATTGACAATTACACCCTATAAATTATGGTTTATTTTTATGACGAGAATGGTGAGTGTAGTGATAATAAGTATGGTTTCCATCTCCATATTATTACTTTTAGCTATGCTAACTGCAAAACAGAGATTAAATTTAGATTTATTGTCTATTACCCCAATTCTATTGATTACCTTATTAGGAGTACTAGGAGTAGGATATATGGTATCATCTATTACAATTATTCTCAAAGAATCTGGTCATATAATACAAATATTCCAATTTGTAATAATGGGAATGACATTTATACCCCTAACTACTGTTCCTTTTTTAAAGTTTGCTCCTTTTATGTATGGTTTACAATTAATTCGTGAGATTACAATCAATGATCTGTCTATTTCTTCCTTAAATGTGGGGAATTTTTTATTTTTAATAATTAATTCTACTATTTATTTTACTATTGGGATTTATGTATTTAATAAAGCAGAAAAAGTTGCTAAACAAAAAGCATTGTTAGGACATTATTAATTAAGAGGTGGATTTTATGCAATTCAACCCCGAACCTCCAAGAAGCAATGAGGAATTATCGGAATTTTTAGTTATCTACAACAACAAAATTGAACAATGTACCGGTTATTGCGGCGATAAATCTTTAGAGATTTATAATACCTTGAAAAATGATTTTTCAGACTTAAAAATAGAGGATTGTTTTGCAGTTATCTATGAAAATGAAACTATTATAGCTGCTCTAGGATTTGACGTCGATTCAGAGAAATGCACTGCTGAAGTTTGGGGACCTTTTATTAGAGATGAGTTTATTAATAAAAAGGAAATTATGATAGATAATTTATGGGATTATTTGTTCGGTAAAACCTCTTCATATATTGAAGAGTTTGAATTTTTCATTAGTAGTGAAAATACATTAGCTATATATTTAATAGAAAAGTTACAGTTAAATAAACATGGAACCCACTTAGTTTTGAAGGCATATAAAAATAATATAATTCTCTTAGAACAAAGTAATGATTTTGTGGAATATAGTAGTGAATTTCAAGATGTATTTAGTATGTTGCACCAACAAACGTTTCCTAAAACTTATTATAATTCAAATGAAATGACTCAACGCTTAAATGAGTATAATAAACTGTATATTTTGATTGAAGATAATCATTTAAAGGGATATGTATATTTTGAAGCAAATCCAGAATTCGGAGAAGGAACAATTGAATACATTGCTGTAACTAATGATAATAGAAAAAGAGGGATTGGTACCAACTTATTAAGGTTCGCAATGTCTAAGTTATTTGCTTATAAAAACATTAAGGAGTTAACTCTTTGTGTTCAAGAAAACAATTTAAGGGCCATTAATTTATATTTAGCAGCAGGATTTGTCGTAGAAAAAAAATTATTTCATTATAAAATGAAATAATCCAGCGGGAGACCATGAGGGAAATAGAATCCACTTTTATCTTTATTCAGCAGAAGACACTCTCATCGTTAAGAATTTGAGATGAAATCGAATGAGTCACTTTTTCAATGGGTGACCTAACATCTACTGAATGTGAATGAAGAAAAAGCCTCTGATGGATGTAAAGTGTACCCTTTGTAAAGGACATTTGAAAAATGGCTCTAAGAAACTTGAAGAAGATGATGTCTCGCAGGCGTCATCTTTTTAAGTTCCACTGACCCAGATAATGATTGTAATAGGTCATATAACTTTTGATTTCTCGTATTACATCTTCTAGTGTTTCACATGATTTTAAATCTGTTTCATCTTTAAAATGCTCAAAGAATATTCTTGTAGTGCGTTATCCCAACAATTGCCTCGACGTGACATGGATTGATTTAGTCCCAGTGGATGAATGCATCTTCTGCTAGTTTGATACCATTCTTCTTCAAATTCCTTAGTGTATTCAGGGCGATATTTAGCGTTATTTTATCAGATACTTCATATGTCAAAGTTTCATTGGTTTCTCCATCTTTAATTGTATAAAAGTATGCGCGTTTACCTTTTCCGAAACTCAAATAGGTGATGTCTGTTAAAAATACTTTTCCAGCGATTCCTTGCTTAAATTGGCGGTTTAGCAAGTTCGGTAATGTCCGATGTTCCTTTGTTGCTTTAGCCATTCGTCGATATGGATTGGCTTTTCGAATTGGGCAAACGATTTGAAACTTCTTCATAATACGACCAATACGTTTTAAGTTATAGGTGATTTGATACTGTTGTTCTAGCGTCATTTTAATTTGACGGGCTCCTTTAGGACGTCGCTTTTAAAATGACTTCTTTGACTGTCTCATCTGCTTGATGGCGTGTTTGTCTTTTCAATTTTGCCTCTTGTATAAAGTAGCGATAGTAGCCTGAACGAGAAACACCAAATATCTGGCAAAGATAACGTACCATTCGCTGTAATTTATATTTTTGGATAACAGTGTGAATCAGTTGAAATTTTTGTTCCGCTGTTAATTCTTTCTCAACACTCTTTCTCCTAATTCTATCTTTTTTAGGGGTTCATTTGTGCACGAAGAAGGGCGATTTGTGCTTCTAATCAAGCATGTCCTTTCTTATAGACTTAATTCGCGTTCTAGTGGCCGTCCATAATGATATTTGCGTGTATCTTCAAACCCTGAGATACCTTTTTCTTAAGCTGCTCGCCAACGTTTCAAAGCTGATTTTGCTCGATGAATCCCTACCAGGTCGATATCAAATCCTGCATCATCAAAGATTTCACGCGAACATTTTCCTTTTTCATATTCTGCAATGGCAATTGCTCTAAATTCATCTGTGTAAGTGATTCCTTTTTCACTAACAGCCTTTACATAAGGATGTTTCTTGAGTAATTTTTGTTCTTGATCAGTAAATAGTTTCTTTGACATAAGTTCTGCTCCATTTAGTTGTTATGTTCATTATAAATAAAAGTACCCTGTAAGAGAGACTTTTTTTAGTGTCTATCTTATAGGGTACATTTTAATGTTGCAGATTTTGAAAGAAATGAATTGCGGGAACGATTCAAAATCCAAACACATTTTTTCTGGCGCGAAAGTGCAGCACCAGCAGCAATTACTTCAAGGAAAAATTTATTATTTCCCTAGAACAAATTCAGCAATTTCATCTAAAATCATTTCTTTACCAAGAGGGAAGTAACCTTTATTGACCGCATCATTTTTAATAATAAATACGTGGTTGTTCTTCACAGCATTCATGTTTTTCCAAATTGTCTCTTCTTGGAATTCTTTTAAGCGCTGAGAACCGTCGCCTGTTGTAAATACGAATAGGTAATCTGGATTGTAGTCAATTAAAGCTTCTTTTTGTACTTGTACTAATGCTTCATCCAATGGTGTACCTGAAACTGCTGGTAATTTTAAATCTTTAAAGAGTACGCTACCGTAGCCATAGTCACCGTATATACGGAATGCATTTGGATATGCAGCCATTTTCATGAACTTCGCATCACCAGTTTTAGCAACGATTTTATCGTGTAACTTGCTAGCTTTTTCGTCATACTGTTTGAACCATTCGTCTGTTTCTTTTTCTTTATCGAAGATTTTACTTAACTCCTCGAACTTTGGACGCCATTGATCTAATGGAGTTTTTAACATAACAGTCGGTGCAATTTTAGATAGTTGATCATAGATTTTTTCTTGACGATCATTTATAAGAATTAAATCTGGTTTTGCAGCAGCTACTGCTTCGATGTTAATGTTGTCACCCCAAGCGGAGCCGACTGGTTTTACATCTTTTAATTGATCTGCAATATGTGGATCAATTTCTTCTTGAGACGTATTTGCAGTAATGATTGGTTTCATTCCAAAGATTAATAATTCTTCTGTTGAACCACTAATGTCAGCAATTTTTTTTGGATTAGCAGGGATTTTAATTTCCCCCTTAGCATGCTCTACTGTACGCTCTTCTGTTTTAGCGTCTGTTTTTTCTTCCTCTTTTTTATCAGAAGAGCAAGCTGCAAATAGTATAGATGTAACAACTAATACCATTGTTAGTAACGTTAGTTTAAATTTCTTCATAATTTTGTTCCTCCCGAATAAATTGTTTGTGACCCATTTCATTCTAATGGGTGTTCAACTTCTTAGGCTAAAATGAGAAGCTCAACGCCCATTAGAATGCTCCTTCTCTATCTATTTGAAGAAAGGAGGAGTGTTCCTTCCTTTATGCTTTTATTTGCTCTAGATTATTAATCGTTGTTAAATCGTAAGTTAAACAAATTGGCTTCCTGTTTACAGGGCATGAAACGATTAGTGCTTCAATTTCAAATACATTTCGAAGTGTCTTACTTGTCATCACTTCATCTGGAGTTCCCTGGTGAATCAGTTTACCAGCCTTTAAAGCAATCATATGATCAGAAAAACGAGAAGCATGGTTTAAATCATGAATGACCATAACGATTGTACGGCCTTCTTCTTGATTTAATTTTTTCAATAACGTTAAAATTTCTAGTTGGTGGGCCATATCTAAGTAAGTTGTCGGCTCATCTAATACAAGTAAGTCCGTTCCTTGAGCAAGTGCCATTGCAATCCATACTCGTTGACGTTGGCCACCTGATAAAGCTTCTGCCGAACGGTTTGCAAACTCTGTCAGCCCTGTCACTTCAAGTGCCCAATGGATGAAGCGATAATCTTCTTCTTTCAGTGTGCCAAATCCATTTTGGTGTGGAAAGCGACCATATGAAACAAGCTCAAACACAGTAAGACCCATCGGCACTTCTGCTGTCTGCGGTAAAATTGCCATTTTCTTGGCAATTTCTTTTGTTGACTGTTTGTCAATTGCTTTTCCATCAAGATAAACAGTCCCTTGTTTTGCCTTTAAAATACGAGAAGCTGTTTTTAACAATGTAGATTTCCCACATCCATTAGGTCCAATAATCGTTGTTATCTTTCCTTCGGGAATCGCCACTGATAATCCGTCTATTATTAATCCTTCATTGTAGCCAACGGATACCGTATCAACTGCTAAAGTTACCATCAAAAAAGACTCCTTTTACTTTGTCCTCATAAGTAAATAAATAAAATAGGGTGCACCAATAATAGAAATAACAAGACCGACTGGTATTTCTGAAGTTGTTAGTACACTTCTTGAAATTAAATCTGCAAATAGTAATAAAAAAGTACCAATTAATGCTGCTGTAGGTAACATAATTTGATGTTTTCCTCCAACAAGGCGCCTTGCGAGGTGAGGTGCCATTAATCCGATAAATCCAATGCCGCCAGCAACAGCTACCGATGCGCCAGCCAAACAAACGGCGATAAATAATAATTTACGTCTTTCCTTTTCTACATTTACACCAAGGCCAACCGCTGCTGCATCTCCTAAATTCATTACATTCAATATAGGTGCCTTGCAAAATGCAATTGGTAGAAATATGAGCATCCATGGGAGTGCACTTAATACAAACTTCCAATCTGTTCCCCATAAACTTCCTGCTAACCAAATGGTTGCAAAACGAAAATCATTTGAAGTCATTTTCATGGAGAAGATTAAACTAACAGCACTAAATCCTGCTGCGACTGCAATACCTACAAGAATTAAACGAGTGGATGAAACACCGTTCTTCCAAGCAAGTGTATAAATAATAACCGCTGCTAATAAAGCACCAACTAGCGCAAATAACGGAAGAATGAATACGGATATTAGCGTACCGGTCTCAACTTTCCCGAAGAAAAAATAGACGAAAACAACAACTGTTAATCCAGCACCAGCATTTATACCAATAATTCCAGGGTCAGCAAGTGGATTTCTAGATAAGCCTTGCATGATAGCCCCTGATATCGCTAGCGCTGAGCCAACTAAAATCGCGATAATCATTCGAGGCATACGAAACTCGAATAAAATGACAGATTGATCTTCAGCCCCTAACCCAATTAACGATTTTAATACATCTATTGGTGGTATTTTAAACGTTCCTGTATTTAAGCTAATTAAGAATACCGACACAATTAGGCAAGCTAAAATGGCTAAAACTGAAATATTCTTTTTTGTTAAGATGCTTTGCCTCATATTTTCCCTCTCCCTTCATTACGAGCTAAGTAAAGGAAGAATGGAACACCAATTAAAGCTGTAATTGCACCAATTGGTGTTTCAAATGGAGGATTGATAACACGAGATAACATATCTGCACTTTCTATTAACAAACCACCTAATACTGCTGAACATGGAATGACCCATCTATAATCGGATCCGACAAGAAAACGCGTCATATGTGGGATAACAAGTCCAACAAATCCAACAGAACCTGCCATAGATACTGCTGAACCCGTTAAAACAAGCACAAGTACAGTGCCAATAAATTTAATTAAGGTTGTATTTTGTCCAAGCCCAATCGCAATTTCTTCGCCGAAACTTAAGATGGTGATGTATCTCGACATTATAATTGCTATAACAAGACAAACAAGCCCTATCGGTAGCAACATATCAATACTTACCCATTTCACACCTGAAACGCCTCCTGCATTCCACATGCTTATCTCTTGGGCAAGATTGAAATAAAGTGCAATACTAGAAGATATGGCCCCAAGCAGTGCACTAATCGCTGCACCAGCTAACGCTAACTTCACAGGTGTGAGCCCTCCGGGTGAGGATGCACCCACACCATATACAATACTTGCGCCAAACGCGGCACCAATGAAAGAAGCAAGAACAAACATTATGTATGGGGAATTAGGGAAAAATGCATACGTAATTGCAATTCCAAATACCGCACCATCTGTAATACCCATTAAAGAAGGTGAGGCAAGAGGGTTTCGTGTCATACCTTGCATAATTGCTCCGGATACTGCTAGAAACGTACCAGCGACTACGCCTCCGATTGCTCTAGGAATACGAAGCTCCCAAATGACATTATGATGTGTAAGTGAATCATCGAATTGAAAAACAGCTTGCCAAACAGTTTTTAAGCTAATATCTGCAGCCCCAAATGAAATGGACATGCTCATACTTAAAGCTAATAAAATCGTACCTACTATTAAAATAATAGAAGCAATAAGCGGTCTGCTCTTAATCTTTTTCATATTCGTTTCTTGTTGTTCTATGCTCCTCGCGCTTGCTTCCATCCGTTACCATCCTAACTAACAACATATATTCGTTGAAATGAGATTCATTCTCAATCATCAATAAAAAAATAATGGTTCACCTTAATTGATAATGATTCTCATAATCACTTGTCCTATTCTACATAGCACCCTAAAAGATTGTCAAACATTATTTTTGAATATATATTAATTTTGTTTATTTTTACATATTTGAATTTGCTATAAGAGCTTACATTAAGCGAATCTCAAGAGGGAAGTGTAGATAGTTAAATTATTTAAATAATAATAAATTCGAATAGAAAATGTGGCCGTTGAATCATCAACTTTTTTATTTTCTTACTATAATAATTATGCGAGGCTACCTTTAAAAGTTTGTATACTTTTACAGCTTTATAGTTAATCTTATAGAAGGAAATCATACAATAATCCAAGTGCTTTATAGATTATCGCTACAAGGGCAATCTAATTTTCAAGTATTGCATAATCCCTTTGATATAAAGATATTGATGAATAATTTATAAAAATGCAATGAATTGTTATGTCAAATAATAGGGTATAGTATATTTAAAGTTTAACTTTAAAATTGAATTATTTGTTAATTTCTCTCTCATTTTACCATTACCGTGCAAAATAATGGTATGCTATATCACGATAATAGTTTATGGAGGCGGTATTATGTATTACAGTAATGGTAATTATGAGGCTTTTGCACGTCCTAAAAAACCAGAGGGTGTTGATGAGAAATCAGCGTATCTTGTTGGTTCGGGGTTAGCTTCACTTTCAGCCGCATGTTTTTTGATTCGTGATGGTCAAATGAAGGGAGAGAATATTCATATTCTCGAAGAACTAGATATCTCAGGTGGTAGCCTTGATGGTATTTTAAATCCGACAAGAGGCTTTATTATTCGCGGTGGTCGAGAAATGGAAGATCATTTTGAATGTCTATGGGATCTATTCCGTTCAATCCCATCATTAGAAATAGAAAACGCTTCTGTTTTAGATGAATTTTATTGGTTAAATAAAGAGGATCCTAACTATTCAAAATGTAGATTGATGGATAAAAGAGGACAAAGACTTGAGGATGATGGCAAGTTTACATTATCTGATAAAGCATCTGAAGAAATGATTAAATTATTCTTTACTCCTGAGGAGAAATTAGAGGATGTAAAAATTACAGATGTTTTCTCTGAAGAGTTCTTTGAATCGAATTTCTGGCTATATTGGTCTACGATGTTTGCTTTTGAAAAATGGCATTCTGCAATGGAAATGCGTCGTTATATTATGCGTTTCATTCATCATGTTGGGGGTCTACCTGATTTATCTGCTTTGAAATTTACAAAATATAATCAGTACGAATCTTTAGTACTTCCTATGATTAAATATTTGGAAGGTCATAATGTTGATTTCCAATTCAATACGGTTGTAGAGAATGTTTTAGTTGATAAAGTTGGCGATAAAAAAGTAGCCCATACTTTAGTGTTAAAACAAAATGGTGTGAAAAAGAATATTGAGCTAACAGAAAATGAATTAGTGTTTGTAACAAATGGTAGTATCACGGAGAGTACAACTTATGGTGACAATAATACACCAGCCCCTATAAGTACTGATTTAGGAGGAAGTTGGTCACTTTGGAAAAACATCGCTTCCCAAGATTCTGATTTTGGTAAACCAGAAAAATTCTGCGATAACCTTCCAGAAGAAAGTTGGTTTGTTTCAGCGACACTAACTACTTTGGATGATCGAGTTGCTCCGTATATTGAAAAAATTAGTAAAAGAGATCCGTATGCAGGCAAGGTAGTTACAGGTGGTATTGTAACGGCTACAGATTCTAATTGGATGCTAAGTTATACGTTGAACCGACAACCGCATTTTAAAAATCAACCAAAAGACCAATTAGTAGTTTGGATTTATGGTTTACTATCTAATAAACCAGGTGATTTTATTAAAAAGAGTATCACGGAATGTTCAGGAATTGAGATCGCACAAGAGTGGTTATACCATATGGGTGTGCCTGTAGACGAAATACCGGATATAGCACAAAATTCTTGTAATACAATTCCATGTTACATGCCTTATATAACATCTTACTTCATGCCTAGAGCAATGGGAGATCGTCCTTTAGTTGTCCCTAATGGATCTGCTAACCTAGCCTTCATTGGAAACTTTAGTGAAACAGAAAGAGACACTGTATTTACAACTGAGTATTCAGTGAGAACAGCGATGGAAGCAGTTTATCAATTATTAGATATTGATCGAGGCGTTCCAGAAGTATTTGCATCTACTTTTGACATTCGTACTTTATTATCTTCAACTGCTCGTTTACTTGATGGTAAAAAATTAACAGATGTAGATGCTCCATTTATGTTAAAACAAATAGGTAAATTTGGTATTCATAAAACGAAAGACACAATCATCTATGATTTACTGAAAGAAAGTAAATTGATATAGAGATATGTGCTAAAAAAGCTGATTCATAATTGAATCAGCTTTTTTATATTAAATAGTGAATTTTTTCATTTCGTCTCTTAAAGCATCGGAAATAGCATTTAGGTCTTTAGCTTTTTCAGAGACAGTCTCAATGCTTTTAAGTTGTTCATTTGCGGAAGCGGAAACTTGTTCTGTTCCAGCAGAGGTTTCTACTGCAGAAGCAGATATGTTTTGTACGGCACTAATGATTTGCTCCTTGCGTTCATCCATCTCATGAGATAAATGTTTCACCCCTTGTGCCACTTCACTCGTTTGATCTAGCGCTACCTTTATTGTATGAAAGATTTCGCTAGTATCCTTTGTAGCTTTTGCATTTTGTTCGACAATACTAAGACTTGTACTAATTTCCTGCACAGCACTTTTAGAAATATCCTGAATTGCGGAGATTTTATTCTTAATATCCTCAGTAGCATTAGATGTCTGTTCCGATAATTTTCGAATTTCATCAGCGACAACCGCGAAACCTTTACCGGCTTCACCGACGCGAGCGGACTCAATGGATGCATTCAGAGCTAATAAATTTGTTTGAGTTGCGATATCTGTAATTGTATTAACGATACTTGATATATCAGATGAAGTTTTATCTACTTCTTGAACGATGTTACTTACCTGTTGTGAAGATTCGCGATTTTTCTCTGACCAAACAGAGAGTTGGTTGACAGTTTCTACACCTTGATTACTTAAATGACCAATATCTTCTGTCATAGAAGCGATCTTCTCTGTATGCTCAATAACACGATCAATATTTCCAGATAGTTGATTTAATTGTTCTGCACTTTTTTCTGTATCATGAGCTTGCTCTTCTGTAGCTTTTGCCATTTCATTAATGGCTGAGCTAATTTCGTCAGTCGTACGTACCGTATCTTCTGCGATTTGAATAAGAATGTTAGAGGAATCTGATAACTCGGAACTAGTGTTATGTATGTTGACGGTAACATTCTTTAATGCAGAGCGCATGCTAGAGATGCCTTTTGCCATAAGACCAATTTCATCTTGATGATTTAATAGCTTATCTAACTCAGGATTTTCAGTAAAGTCTAAGCTTGCAGTTTGATGAATAACCTTTTCGAGATTCTTAATGGCAGCAACAATGCGACCAATAATCCACCACATTAAAGTACCTATAATGATAAAACTCACTATGCCTGTAACAATCTGATAGCCTAGTACAGAGTTTGTAATAGATTGAATGCCGCTTTCAGGCACCCCAATGTCAATTACGCCATAAAGTTCACCATCTTTATATATAGGCTCCATGATGTCGTATGTCCAAATATCTTGAACTTCAGCATACCATCTCTTAAATTGCTTTTTTCCGTGTTTAGCACCATCGATTGTATATGCATCCTCATATGTTTTTCCTAATTTCCCTTTATCACTATGCGCTACAGCTTTTACATTGTTATCAATGACAATAGCATAAGTCACATTCTCTTGTTGTTCTTTTGATTCCACAAAATCTTGTAAAGATGGGATGGGATCGTTCTCAGAATTTAATATAGTTTCAGCTTGCTTGGCGATTTCATAGACCTGTTCATTAGCTTTTTCAATTAAAACTTCTTTACTATTTTTTCCAACAATCCATACACCTAATACGGAATTAACTACGGATGACAATAACAGCAAACTTAATGTAAAAAACAATAATCGTCGCTTAATGCTTCTGGTTTTCAAATAGTTTCCTCCTTTGAGTTTTGTCGGAACTTTATACCTAAAAAAACTCAAATTTTAAGTATAGTATTATGGAATGAAGCAGGAATGTCAATAATATATTGAGAGACTTGTTACTTATTTTGTGACAAAATAGGGGCTTATAGTCCTTCAATTTTTCGACAACTTTATAAAACCTTGAACAGATCGGAAATACCTATTTCGGGAGAGTAAACAGTGTTAATCGTTTTAAATTAATAGCAGGCGGCAACCGACCTTTATTTCGTCGGTTTTTTAGTGTAATAAAATAATAAATCGATGCAACTAACTATCAATTAAAATGCTCTAACGGTATGTAAAGAGAAAAAGAGGTGATTATATGCGATCCGAGTTTCTTGTAAAAAAAGCAAAGAAGGGAGATGGAGAAGCGTTTATACAATTAATCCGTCAATACGAAATGACGCTTTACCGGACAGCAAAACGACTTGGTTTGAAAGATGAGGATATTGCAGATCTTTTACAGGACACAATACTGACTGCGTTTGAAAAAATAGATTCTCTAAAAGAAGCAAAATATTTTCATACATGGCTTTGTCGAATTCTTTTAAATAACTGCTATCGCTTTATGAAGCAGGGTCAGCGTACTGTACCACTAAATGTGACGACATTGCATGAACTACGACACCAAGATCAAATTTCACTTGAACTTGATGAGGCATTAGAAAGTCTAGATGAAAGCTATCGCATTGCTTTAACGCTTTATTATGTGAATGGACTCACGACAAAGGAAATTAGCGAATTTCTTCATGAATCAGAAGGGACGATTAAGTCAAGGATTTCTAGAGCAAAGCAATATTTGAAAAATAATTATTATGTTGAGGGGGCACAATTACTATGAAAAAATCATTAGACGACCGTTTACATGAGGAAATGAATAGAGAACAAGAAATACCGGATATTGTGCAAAAAGCTTTTGATCGTTCCTATATAGAGATTCGCTCTCAATCCAAGAAAAAGACAAAAAAAAGTTGGTTGAAGCCTATTTCAGCTGCGGCTGCATGTGCAGTGCTCGCTTTGGGTATGATTTTGTCTAATGATACAGCAATGGCCAAACTAAAAGCGTTTCTAGGGTTCGAGGACGCTGGGATTGAACTTGCTAGTCAAAACGGAGAGGTACAATATGTTAGTATATCGCAAAGTTCACAAGATGTTACGGTTACACTTAAAAATACATTTGCTGATGCCTATCGAGTAGGGTTGGCAATGGAAATTTTACCAAAAGATATTGATATAAAAGATATTTACGACGTATTCATCGAATATCGTATGTATGATTCTAAAGGAACAGAAATTGATTCCCTTATTTCAGATACAAAGCCTCTCGCTCCAACAGACATTTCGGCAAGCCCTTACAAGAATATGCTAAAAGAAAGCGATCAATCCATGATATTAGAACTTTTACTAGAGTCCAACGAAATGGCATGGCCTTCCTTAGAGAACGCTCAATTAATAATCGAAACGATCCATTTTTCGACGAAAAAGGAAGGTTTGGTCACTGTTAATGGAAAATGGTCGTTTACATTGACACCAACAACGATTGTAACGCAACCTTTTAAAGCAGAAAATGCTGTTGAGGGCATTCAACTTCAATCAGCAACCCTTACGAATGGCTCTATGCATGTATCTTTAATGGTCGACGCAGATCTTTCCGAGGATGAAAATCAATTTTTTGAATGGGCATTAACTAATGAAAAGGGAGAGTCTTTTTATGCACGAGGAGCCAATATAGAATTGAAAGATGGAAAAACCGTTGTTAGCTTAGTTTATCCTTATAGTATTTGGAATAAAGAAAAACAAATAAGCTTACATATAAAGGGCTATGAAGAATTAATATTAATAAGTAAAGAATAATAGATAATTTAAATATTTAGGAGTACATTGGCAGCTATATCGCTAATGTACTTTTTCGTTTGTTTATCAATAATAAAGCGAACGGGAATCTATAAAATCTCTTTGTGTTTTTGGATAATATGGGGATCATCACCAAAAGCAGTGGGTGACATTAGTTAAAACGTATGCTATGTATATAAGTTGATTGGAGTGGAGGCTGGGCGACTCCTCGGGGATTAGCGTCACAGATGAGACCCTGGAGCGAGCAACGCGAGTGAAGCGGCTCATCGGACGCCCCCAGGAAGCTTTGCTCTGTGCGAAAGCGAAGCGTCAGCAACAAAGCGCCCAGCCGGAACGGAAATCAACCACACGTTTTTTAAGTGAATTTGAAGGCAAACGAGCTGAAATTGGTTATGAATTATCTGAAGACTATTGGCATCGAGGTATTATGTCGGAAGCTGTTAAAGCAGTATTATCAATAGGATTTGATCAGTTAGGTTTAGTAAGAATACAGGCAATTGTTACAGAGGAAAATATAGCTTCAAAGAAACTATTGTCGAAATTCAACTTTAAGGAAGAAGGCTGCTTAAGACAATTTGAATGCCATAGTGTTACTGGAGAATGTAAAGATATGTTGATCTATAGCTTGTTGCATACGGAGTTTCCGAAAAATAATATATAAGGTTTAGGTAATTTCAGATAGATTTCCAATAAAAGGTGCGACGAAAACCTATTTAATGAGTTTTGTCGCACTTTTATATAGCGGTCTATTTTTCTCTATTTTCTAAAATTCCTGTAAATAGAATTCCCAGTATGTGATAATAACCATAAATTAAGGTAATGGGAGGGAAATAAAATGGAGAAAAATATTTTAAGTTTAAAACTAAAAAGATATCGAGAAGAAAAAGGAATCACCCAACAAGAACTAGCTGAAATTTTGGAAGTAAGTGATAAGTCTATATCCAAATGGGAACTTGGAAATGGTTATCCAAGTAAGAGAAATATGCTGAAAATATCGGAGATTCTTGATATCAGCGTGGAAACATTGCTATTAGAGGAAAAGAACGATGATAAAGAAAAAATAAAGTTAAGTATTAATTATAGCTTAATTAGTTATATCATTATTTTTGCTGTAACCTTAATGATTAAAGGTTTGACAGATGCAGAACAGTATCAAAATATTTTATCTAAAGATATTGTTGAGATTTTAAAACTACTTGCAAGTGCATTTGTCCAAAATATAGGAATTGCTTTACCACCCGCAATTATTATTGGTTTCGTTTTTTATTTTTATATTTTTCCTAAACAATCAAGAGAGTAGATATAGGTCTACTTTCTTTTTTATAAAGAGGCTATATAACTGATAATTTAGAGTTATGACGCATGAGAAGGTGAGAAAATGCTAGGGCAATTTTTGAGAAGTAAAAAGAAAAATAAGGAATGGCGAGGGGGAAATTCAAATGGACGGCCAAAAGTGGCCATAAACGAATCGAAGTTGCTACATTTAAAGGATGCTGGAAAAAGTAATCGGGAAATTGCACGAATACTTCGCGTTTCAGAAGCTACTATTCGGAGACGATTAAAAGATTTAGATGGTTGATTTTTCTCTTTATTCGAATGGTTATACATCTTCATTTCAAGATTCCAATAGATTAAAAACAAACTCTTAGGTATGATATCGTAAAGAGTTTGTTTTTTTGCTTTTATCTTCCAAATTTGGTTTTAAAGCATAAAAGATGAGGGGATGAATTAGCTTGGAAATTTCAATTATTTGCTTACAAGAACGCGACGCAGAAGAATTGTTTGAGTTTGAAAAGAATAATAGACTATTTTTTGAACAAATGGTACCTGGTCGTGGAGAAGACTATTATAATTTTGAGACATTTAAAATAAGACATAGGGAGCTTTTAACAGAACAACAAGAAAATAAATCGAAATTCTACTTAATAAGAGATAACTCAGGCAGTATTGTTGGAAGAATTAATTTAGTAGATATAGATACAACGAATGATATAGCAGAAGTCGGTTATAGAGTGGGACAAGAATATGGGGGCAAAGGAATAGCGGCTAGAGCCTTAAAACTACTATTAGAAACAGAAATCCGTGTCAAAAAGATTAAAGCAAAAACAACAACAAATAATATTGCATCTCAAAGGGTTCTTGAAAAGAATGGTTTTAAACAAGTGTCTATAAGTGATAATAAGTTCGAAATGAATGGCAAAAAGCTGCAGTTTATCGATTATATGTTGGAACGCTAGTAAAAATCCTTCAGAGGGGTAGTTGAAAGATAGTGTTTAAACGAATCATGATACTTTTTTCAATTATTACAGCGATACTTTTGTCGATCATTACGACAAGTTATATTAGGCGAAGCGGCAGCTATAAAGTGCCAGTCGGAACAGAAATCAACACCACACCTGGTGAAGAACCATAAAAATTACTAATTGTTATAGAAAAAATAAAAGTGGGAGTTTTAATCATGAAATATTTATTACAAGTTGATTTTACAATGGACGGGCCATTCGGTGAAGAAATGGCCGAGGCATTTGCTGATTT
This sequence comes from Lysinibacillus sp. NPDC096382, assembly GCF_044762845.1. Lineage (NCBI taxonomy): Bacteria > Bacillati > Bacillota > Bacilli > Caryophanales > Bacillaceae > Lysinibacillus > Lysinibacillus sp. NPDC096382. The sequence goes on along the minus strand of NZ_JBIWFC010000005.1, from coordinate 219,174 downwards.
AGCAAAAAGTATTAACGAAGAGTCGGGTATTATTTGGAAGGTTTGGACTGAGAATGCTGCGACTAAAGAAGCTGGTGGGATATATTTATTTGAAACCAAAACAGCTGCTGAGAAATATTTAACTATGCATTCAGAACGATTAATAAGTTTCGGCATTACCGATATTCGTGGGAAGATCTTCGAGGTGAATGAAGTATTATCAACAATTAATAATGCCCCAATTAAATAGTTAGCTAAAGCTAATTAGGGGTCATAATTGGCAGTATTATCAACTAAATAATTAAAAACAGCAAACATGAGCTTGTGATTTAACAATCTCATGTTTTTGTTTTTTATTTTCAATCATAATTTATTACTTGCAAAATATGTCTAGTGTGTATATATTGTATATAGAGTATATACACATTATATGGAAAAGGGTATTTGCCTTAAAGAGTTCAAGGAAATGCTTACATTACTACATACGGAGGGTGAAAGATGGAAAATGTCATTGAATTACAGCATGTTCATAAATCTTTTAAGGGATTTCAGATAAAAGATTTCTCTATTAACGTAAAAAAGGGCTTTGTAACTGGATTTATCGGGGGCAATGGTGCAGGAAAGTCTACAACAATCAAATTGATTATGAACTTGCTAAAGCAAGATAGTGGTACTGTTTCAGTGTTTGGGATGGATTATAAGAAGCATGAAAAAGAAATAAAGGAACGTATTGGTTTTGTCTATGATGAAAACGTCTTTTATGAAAATGTAACGTTAAAAGATATGAAAAGGATTATTAAACCAGCCTATAAAAACTGGGATGATGACGCCTTTCAACGTTATGTTGATCAGTTTGAACTACCATTGAACAAATATATGAAGACCTTTTCAAAGGGAATGAAGATGAAAGCTTCGTTAGCTATAGCGCTAGCTCATCATGCAGAATTAATTATTATGGATGAATCAACTGCTGGGCTCGATCCGATATTTCGTAGAGAGCTACTAAATATTCTACATGAATTAATGCAAGATGAAGATAAAACGATTTTCTTCTCGACACATATAACAACAGATTTAGACCGAATTGCGGATTATATTACCTTTGTTCATAACGGTGAACATATATTCACTAAGGAGTTTTATAAGATTGAAGAGGAATATGCTATTGTCAAAGGGACATTGAATTTATTGGATCAGGAAACGGAACGAGAGTTTGTGGCGATTCGAAAATCGAACGCAGGCTTTGAGGCATTAACAGCGGATAAAAATCGTGTGGCAAACATATTTGGGGATTCTGTTATTGTGGAAAAACCAACGCTTGAAGATATTATGTACTATACGAAAAAAGGATGGTGATTGTATGGTTAACCTTATATTTAAAGATATTTTAATACAAAAGAAAATGATTTTGTTATACATTGCTACTATTATTCTTTATTTATTAATAAATGTGTCCCTAGTAAAAATAGGATTCTTATATAGTTTAGCGATTATTACCACGTCCTTTTCTTACGATGAAAAAGATAATGCTAATATTTTACTTAATTCGCTTCCATATACGAGAAAGCAAATTGTTAGTTCGAGATATATAGGTTCATTGATATATACATCACTAATTATAATCATTACTTATTTAGGTAATTTCTTCTTAAACGGAAAAGAGACATTGGTTTTATTGAAAGATATAGTGATAATTATCGGTCTTGTTATGGTCGCTATATCATTCATACTGCCAATCTGTTATAAATTTAAAACACAATCTTTAATGATTGCTTCAGGTACTTTATTTGGTATATATTTGGTGACCATTAAATATTTTTTCCCTAGTCTTAATGATACATTAAGAGAACTGATACAAAAATTTCTGACTTTACAAGAAACACAAATGTATTTTGTAGCTATCTTTACAATCATTATTTTATATGTTGGATCGTGGCTATTATCTATTCGAATATATGCGAAAAAAGTCTTTTGAAATAAAACAGCTTGAGCCCGTTGATGTAGGCTCAAGCTGTTTAAGTACGCTTAAACACAATGTCCTATCGCCGACCGTGGCTTCCGATGCCGATATAACAAATGACAGTATGTTAACATATTTAATAAATCTGAGATAATTTTCGTGAGGCAGAAAATTATACTCTAAACAATAGACAATGTAATCTTTACGGGAAAGACATTATAAATCTAATGGCTTTATATTTCCCTGAATGTCCAAACATAAGTACAATTGACGAATAATTAGCATTGCTCATGCTAACAGAATAACCAACGTCTTCTGTGCTGATCATATAAAAATAAAGAAGAGGTATTTGCATGCAAATTATTATTTCAAACAGCTCAAAAGAACCGATTTATGAGCAAATTTATAGTCAAATCAAAAAGCTAATTTTATCAGGTGAATTACAAGAGGGGCAGTCATTGCCGTCTATGCGACAGCTTGCAAAAGATTTAGAAATTAGCGTTATTACGACAAAACGCGCTTATGAAGAGCTAGAGAAAACTGGATTTATTTATTCTATTGTGGGGAAAGGTTCGTTCATTTCAGAGCAAAATACGGAAATGATGAGAGAAAGAAAAGTAAAGGTAATCGAAGAAAATCTATTGATTGCCATCCAAAATGCTAAAGAAATGAATATTGGCTTAGCAGAGCTCAAAGAAATGCTCACACTATTGTATTCAGAGGATGAGTGAAGGAGACAGCTGTTAAATTCGTGTGGTGAATATATTTGGAGATACGGTTATTGTGAAGAAGCCTAAGTTCAAAGATAGTATGTAATATAGGAAAAAAGGATGGTAATTGGATGATTAACCTTATACTTAAGGATGTTTTAATACAAAAGAAATTAATTTTATTTTACATTGCTACTATAATAATCTACTTATGGGCAGGTGTACCCTCCCTACTATTTTTGGGATTTCTTTATAGTGTAATATTTATACTAAATGCTTTCGCCTACGATGAAAAAGACAATGCTAATATTCTGCTTAATTCTCTACCATATACGAGAAAGGAAATTGTCAGTTCAAAATATATAGGTTCACTGATATTTACAACGATATTTGTCTTCATGATTTATGTGGGGGATTTCCTCATAAATGGAAAAGGGGATCTTTTTATATGGAAAGAAATGTTGCTTATTATTGGTCTAGTGATGGTCGCTATATCATTCATGTTTCCAATCTCCTATAAATTTAAAACGCAATATTTATTGATTGCTTTAAGTGTTTTATTTGGTATTTATATGTTAACAATTAGTTTACTAGTTCCTATAAATGATCTATTAAGAGAATTAGCACGAAAGTTCTTGACTTTACAAGAAACGCAAATGTATTTTGTAGCTAGCATTACGGTTATTATTTTATTTATTGGGTCATGGCTACTATCTATTCGTATATATGAGAGAAAAGCTTTTTAAAATAAAACGGCTTGAGCTCAGGCTCAAGCCGTTTTCGTAAGCTTAAAGGCAAGCTTCCATAGAACGAAATTCGTGATGACAAGCACGATTAAGTAAATGATTGCCCCATAAGTAGTATGAGAAGTCAGGAAGTAATGTAGTCCCGCCAAAGCACCTAATGGGATAAGCAATATAAGCGTTTTCCAACTTTGGGCATCGCCAACTTCATTATAGGGCTTTGTGAAAGGAATGTTGCTTCCCATGCCGATGTAACAAATGGCGGTGTACATGCAGCTTGTTACTAAAACAATTAGTAAATCTAAGATAATTCTCGTACCAAAAATGAAGCAGAAAATGATGCTTAGAAAAATATATAATGGAATGTACAACTTCATCAAAAATGCTTTTAAGCTTCCTTTTTTCAAGTTTGTATAGTCTTTGATTGGAAAGACTTTATAGATCCAAGCTGCTTTATATTTTCCTGAATGTCCAAGCATGAGTACAGCTGAAGGAATAATTAGCATGCTGAAATAAATATTTAAATAGCCCATGCTAACGGCATAATCAACACCTTCGTGCCTTGAAAAGGAAAACATAAAAATAAACGGAATGACAAAAGAAAACCCTAAAGATGGATATACTTTCAGTTTAAACTCTCGCTCCTGTTTCATCATAAGGGAAGCAAAGCGGTAGAAAGCTCTTTCTTCATTTGTTCTACAAATGATTGTTAACAAAAGGGTCTTAAGTCGATTGTTCTTATCTTTTTTCGATTTGCTTGTGTTTAATAGTTTTTGCAGATTTCGTTCAAAAGTTGGAATCAGTTTTAGATAAAGCCATATCGAGATGATTGGCATGACGACAGCAAACATACTGAACACCACTGTAAATAAAGAGTTGTCACCGTTTAGTAGTAGTTCATAAGGAGCGGCAAACCACATAGGGATTAGAAAAATACTCCACCAATGAAATGCTAGCGCCATATCATAATTAACGAATTCAAAGGATCTAATAAGAACTTGATAGCCAATCATCAACATTAATGATAAGCCGATTTGTACATAATTGATGATATCTTTCAGCTTTTCTCCATCAAAGAATCTTAAAATAGCAATATATAAAATAGCAGTTAATACAACAATAAAAATATTAATTAAAACTAGTAAGAGCACAGTTAAAATAAAGAATACAATCCCTTGATTATATAGGCCCACCATAAGGGGAATGGCAGTGAATGCAATAGTTAAATACGTCAAGTAAATGAAAATATGCATAAACTTGGCCGCATTGATCGTTTTAGCAGAGATAGGCTTAGTTGATAGGATACTTCTGTCCCGTACATCCAAAAGTACCGAAGAAAAATCAGAAATCAATGTTGTCATGATAATAAAAATAATCATTGCATAAGCAATACTCATTTGGAAAAGATAGTTTTGACCAAACCCCATAAAAGGAACTAGCATAAGTCCCATTAAAACATAAATCCATAAAGACTTGATGTAGCCATTCTTTTGCTCTTTGTTTTTTTTATTTGATGCTTGGTTAAATATTGTCGGTACTTTACGTTCATCCATTGTTAGTTTAATATGGAGGATTTTTCTCATTATTTCGTAATCGACGCCCATTTTCACAAAAACAAATTGTATCTTATCAAGCACTTGTAAAGTTTTGAAATCTTTCATGATCATACCTCTTGCACAATAGAAACGAATTTTTCACCAATTTCCTGATGATCATGGAAGCCTGTCAATTGGTTGAAAATCTTTTCCAGAGTTCCTTCGGTATTGTCTGCCTGTAGTTGGGCAAATGTCCCATCGGCAGCGATTTTCCCATCATTCAGCAGGATGATGCGACTACTGATTTTTTCGACAACATCCATAATATGAGAGGAATAAAATATAGTTTTTCCTTGGGCAGCCAGTTGAAGCAAAATTTCTTTAAAGATCATCACACTATTCGCATCTAAGCCATTGATCGGTTCATCTAAAAATAACAAATCGGGATTATGTATAAGGCTAGCGATAATTAATAGCTTTTGCCGCATCCCTTTTGAATAAGAAGATATCCTTGAATGATACGCTTCACCAACACCAAACAATTCCATTAAGGATTTTGATTTATCCGCAGCGATTTCTAATTCAAGGCCATAAAGCTGGGCGATGAAGGTTAAATACTCGTAACCAGTTAAATTATCGTAAACATCTGCTATTTCTGGTACATAGCCAATTCGCCGTCTATATTCAATGCTGTCTTTTCCGATATTCTCTCCGAAAAGCTTAATTTCTCCACCGTAATCACCTTCGATCCCCAAAATGATTTTGACAGTGGTACTTTTACCTGCACCGTTCGGGCCAATATAACCAATTATTTCCCCTCGCGAGACGTGCAAGTCGATCCCTTTTAATATTTCCTTACTACCATAACTCTTCGTCAAATTCGTAATCGTCAAGATTTCTTCCATGTTGTAACTCCTTTCTGTTTTAATCCTACATTAACGGACGGTAGTGTATCTGGTACCGTCTGTAAAAGCCAGATTGATGAAGACTAATAATCGGTGGAGGATGAAGAAAACCCCCTCCAATTAAAGCTTCACTTTAACTTATGTTTAGTGTGATTTATTTAGAGAAAATATCCATAAATATTATGTAACCTATAATAAACGGTGTAATATTCCTGCACCTATATTATATAATCTATATATTACCATTATAAGGTGGGAATTTTAGTTTATTGCGAGGGAATTATATCTTTTTTTACAGAGAGGGTTGAGCTTTTAGAGATGTATTGAATCTTCTGTATTCTCGGATGAGTCAACTTTTCTAGAAGAGATTATGACTAAATTTGGGGTATTGACATATTTATGGTTAGAATTATATATTTATTTCATCGTAATTTTTGGAATATTCGCTATACTATTTTGATCTAACTTGTACCTACAACGTGTTGACATGTAGTTGTGTTGTTGTGGATGATTGGGAAAATCAGTATTAAATGTAAACGTTTACTTAATACAATAGAATGCAGGATTTTAGAGGGGGAAAATCAATGAAGAAAGTACGCATTGGAGTAATCGGAGCTGGGTTAAGAGGAGGTTTAGCGCAATACTGGCATAAGCCTGATGGGGAATCAGAAATTGTTGCTTTAGCTGATATTTCTCAAGAACGTTTAGATAAATTTCAAGAAAAATTTGAAACACCTTTATTTTTAACGAAGGATTATAAAGAATTACTAACAAGAGACGATATTGATGCTATTGCAGTTTTATCACCGGATTATTTACATGAAGAGCATATTATTACTTGCTTAGAAGCAGGAAAGCACGTATATGCTGAAAAACCTTTAGCGATTACAGTGGAGGGCTGCGATCGAATTTTAGATATATGGAAAAAATCAGGGAAGCATCTAATGGTCGGTTTTAATATGCGATATATGAGTATGTATCAAACGATGAAAGGCTTAATCGATTCGGGCGCTATTGGAGAATTAAAAGCCATATGGGTTCGCCACTTTGTTGGCTTTGGCGGTTACTTCTATTATCATGATTGGCACGGTAATTCCAAAAATACAACATCCCTGTTGCTGCAAAAAGGCTCACATGATTTAGATGTGATTCATTGGATTTCTGGAAAACATGCGACGAAAGTATCTGCATTTGGTAGCTTAGATTATTACGGTGGAGATAAACCAAATACGTTAACATGTCCAACATGTGACCAGAAAACAACATGTCCAGAATATGTCCCACATACATTCACGGAATGTGCGTTCCGAGAAGAAATTGATGTTGAGGATAATAACATGCTCATTATGGAATTAGAAGGTGGTATAAAAGCTTCCTATTTACAATGTCACTTCACCCCAGATTATTCACGAAATTATACATTTATCGGTACGAAAGGGCGTATCGAAAATGATGATGTGAACAATAAAATTTATTTGAAGACACGTAAATCTAATTCCTGGGAAGAGCTTAGTGATGTTGTTTATGAAATGAAACCCGAGGAAGGAAGCCATGGGGGAGCAGATCCTAAAATTGCGCAAGATTTCGTAGAGTTAATACTTTACAATAAAGAGCCTTTAACAACTCCATTTGCTGGTCGTATGAGCGTAGCAGTTGGCTGTGCAGCAACGGAATCGCTCCGTAATGGGGGAAGAGTTGTTGAAATTTCACAGGAATCTACTATTCTACAGCATTGATAAATAGGGGGTGTATGTATGACGCTTTTGGATGAAACAACTGTTGAAGAAAAGCGATTTAAAACAAAGCGTTTGTTCAAAAAGCAATCAAAAGTAAAGAGGAATCACTGGATAGAGTGGAAGAAGTCTATCAGAAAAAATTGGGAGCTTTATTTATTATTAGTCCCTGTGATCCTTTATTTTTTGATTTTCCATTATTACCCGTTGTACGGTTTGCAAATTGCCTTTAAGGACTTTATTGCTACAAAGGGGATTACTGGTAGTCCATGGGTAGGTTTTAAGCATTTTGAACGCTTCTTTGACAGTTATTATTTTTGGAGATTAATTAAAAATACAATTGGTATTGGTGTATTTACGCTACTAGTATCTTTCCCTGTACCGATTATTATTGCGTTACTGTTAAATGAAGTGAAAAGTCTTCGTTTTAAAAAGTTTATACAGACAATTATTTATGCACCGCATTTTTTATCAACAGTAGTCGTTGTCGGTATGTTATTACTTTTCTTAAAGTCAGACGGGATGATTAACCAAATTATCACGTTGTTTGGTGGTACGCCGATTGATTTCATTTTAGAGCCAGCATGGTTTAAGTCAATCTATGTACTATCAGACGTATGGCAAACAATGGGGTGGAGTTCCATTATATATATTGCAGCTTTATCGGCGGTAGATCCAGCGCAGCATGAAGCAGCAATGATGGATGGGGCTTCAAAATTCCAGAGAATTATTCATATTAACATCCCAGCGATTATGCCAACAATTGTTATCTTATTTATCTTGAACGTAGGATCAGTTATGGCGATTGGATTTGAGAAAGTATTTTTATTGCAAAATGATTTAAATATGTCGACTTCGGACGTCATTTCAACCTTTGTTTATCGAAGTGGGATTTTAGAAGCGCAGTATAGCTTTTCAGCGGCTGTAGGTTTATTCAACTCTATCATTAACTTTATCCTTCTCATTATGGTAAACCAAATAGCGAAAAAAGTAAGTGATACAAGCCTATGGTAAGGGAGTGGTGAAATTGAAAGAATCGAAAGGCGATCGAGCGTTTACAATCTTTAATTATATTTTCTTAGCAATTGTTGCGATTATCGTTCTTTACCCATTGCTTTTTGTATTAAGTGCTTCATTAAGTAATCCGCAGTATGTTATCTCGGGTGATATGTGGTTATGGCCGAGGGAATTTACTGTTGAAGCATACAAAAAGGTATTTCAAAATCCAGATATTATTAATGGCTTTATCAATACATTGAAGTACACATTTTTCGGAACGGTATTGAATATTGTGATGACAATTTGTGCTGCCTATCCTCTTTCACGTAGAGATTTGAAAGGTAAAGGTTTCATTATGGCATTTATGGTATTCACGATGTTTTTCAGCGGAGGGTTAATACCAACATACTTATTAATTCGTGACTTAGGCATGATTAATACATTTTGGGTCATGATTATTCCGAATGCTGTTGCTGTATGGAACATTATTATTATGCGGACATTCTTCCAATCGATTCCTCATGAATTAGAGGAATCCGCAACGATTGATGGAGCGGGAAACTTTCGAATTTTATGGAGTATTGTACTACCGCTATCATTCCCTGTTATGGCAGTAATGGTTTTATTCTATGCAGTAGGACATTGGAACTCGTATTTTCAAGCTTTAATTTATTTACAAGACCAAAGCAAGTTTCCACTCCAACTTATACTTAGACAAATCTTAATTCAAGGACAAGCCGATGATATGATTCAAGCAACTTCAGAAAGCTTTCTAGCTCAAAAACTTAGCGTTGAAGGGTTGAAGTATGCTGTTTTAATCATTGCCAATCTACCAATGCTAATGCTTTATCCGTTCTTACAAAGATATTTTGTAAAAGGTGTCATGATTGGTTCATTAAAAGGTTAAGAATAGGAGCGATTTAAATGGCGATGAAAAAGAAACGTGTATATGGTTTGATGGCAACTATGATGTTAGCAGCTAGTATTTTAGGAGCTTGTTCAGATAATAAAGAAAATAAAGCAAGTACAAGCGGCAACGCCGACAATGTGAATGCTACGGGGATGCCTATTGCTAAAGAAAAAATTGAAGTAGATGGATTTGCAGCTAAGTTTTTTGCTTCACAAGATTGGAATAGCCTAATGCTATGGAAAGAATACGAAAAAATGTCTAACATCCATATTAATTGGACAACCGTTCAAACCGAAGTATTAGCAGATAAAAAGAACTTACTTTTAGCAGCAGGGAACTATCCAGAAATCTTCTTTGCATCGGCATTCTCAAGAACTGATTTACTGAAGTATGGTCAGCAAGGCGTATTCATACCATTAAATGATTATATTGATAAATATGCGCCGAATTTCAAAAAGCTTTTAGAAGAATACCCGACTGTAAAGCAAGGTATTACGATGGCAGATGGAAATATCTATGGTTTTCCAACAATCTATGATCCAAAGTTTGAGTCACTTCGTGTAGGAGCACCATGGATCAACCAGCAATGGCTAGATAAACTAAGCTTAAAATCACCTGAAACGACAGAAGATTTATATAAAGTGCTTAAAGCATTTAAAGAAAACGATCCAAACGGTAACGGTCAACAGGACGAGCAAGGCTGGGGATCTGGTTATGGAATTAAGCAATTTATTGATTATTTAAGGGGTTCATTCGGCTTGAACAAACAAGGAACGATGAATCCGAATTTAGACTTTAAAGAAGGAACTGAAGAATTCCGCTTCGTTCCAACAACAGACGAATACAAACAATTACTTGAATTTTTAAATAAACTATATAATGAAGATTTAATCAATAAAGATGTATTTACAACAGAGCCTCAAAAATTCGCTGCTGAAGCGGGTAAAGGAACTTTCGGTATGCTAAGTGAAGTAGATCCGCAAGAATTGTTCAAATTAGATGGTTATGTAGGTGCGCTTGTATTAGAAGGCCCTAATGGAGATCGTCAATATACGGCTATGTCTAACGGTCTTGGTAATTTAGGAATGTTTGTTGTAACCGATAAAGCGAAAAATCCTGAAGCAATGGTACGTTGGATTGACCATTTATATGGTGATGAGGGAACAAAAATGTTCTTCATGGGCTTTAAAGGTGTAACTTACGAGGAAGATGCAGCAGGTAATGTAAAGTATGTAGATAACATTACCAACAACCCTGATGGTAAAAACTTAGATCAAGCAATAAGTGACTACCTAACATGGCCAGGCGGTTACTACCCTGGAATCGTTACACAAAAGTATTTCCAAGGGGCAGAAGCGAAAGAAAATTCAATTAACAATGCTAAGCAAGTAATGCCATATGCATTGAAAGGTGAAGACATTATTCCAGGCTTGAACTTCACATTAGAGGAAAATGAACAAGTGTCAGCTATTTTAACAGACATTCAAACATATGTGGATGAGATGACAGCAAGCTTTATTACAGGTAAGACAAGCTTCGACAAATGGGATGATTATAAGAAAACAATTGAGAAGATGGGCTTAGAGAAATATATGGAAGTAGCTCAAGTAGCATATGACCGTACAAAAAAATAAAGTGTAACTTCATACAGTTGGTGTCACCTCGATGAATGATAAAAGAACACGGGCTAAAACGCTCACTTCCTATGAAAACGCTTGTGTGACCAACAACCTATTGTCTCGAACTAATCGAACATTTACTGGCAGTTGTGCTTCAACGTACTCATTCTTTTTTATGCGGATGCCTTACTGCCAGTTAATGTGAGATAAGAATGAGACATGCGCGGCGACTTTAGTCGTGCATGGATTTCTATTGTAGGGAGGCAAAGTAAATGAAATTTGAAGGATGGAAAGGGAAATTATACTGGACAGTTGAGTTAATAACATTGTTGGCAGTGTTACAGTTAATGTGGATTGGCTTAACCTTACTTGGACTTGTTTTATTCGGAATTACTCCCGCAACTGTTGCGATGTTTACAACATTACGTAAAAGGTTGCAAGGGGAGGACGATTTAAAACTACTTGCCAAAACATATTGGAAGACATATAAAATAGAGTTTATTTCATCGAATAAAATAGGCATTATCATTTTAGGTATCGGCTACTTTTTAACAATTAATTTCCAAATAATTTCATCGTTTCATGGGGTGACAGGTTTACTATTGCTTACCTTATTTGTGACGATTAGTAGTTTATTTTGCATTATGGTATTGAATATTTTTCAAATATACGCTCATTATGAGCTACCACCCATCCGTTACTTTGCTGTTTCGATATTATTTAGCGTAGCATATCCACTTCAAATGATTGGTTCTATTGTAGGGATTGCCATATTATATCGCATTTTTAGTTGGATTCCAGGATTATTGCCGTTTTTCGGCGTTAGTTTAACAGCTTTATTTTTATCTTGGATGTCATCGCATATTTTCAAAAAGAAAACGGAAGCTGAAGCACATATAAAAGCAGAACATTATCCCAATGAAGGGGTGATTTCATGAACAAAACATGGATCATTCATGCCAATATTGTCATGGAAGATGGCATTTTAACGAATGGTTTTTTACAAATGGTTGACGGGAAAATTGCAGTAATTGATGAAATGAATAATTGCCCTCCGTTAACATCTTCTGGCAATATTATTGATTGTCAGCAACAAGGCTATATTATCCCTGGGATGATTGATATACATGTACATGGTGCTTTAGGGCATGACTTTATGGATGGCGCCCCAGCTAATTATGCAAAAATCGCAAAATATTTAGCAAGCGAAGGTGTAACAGCCTTTTTAGCAACAACGACGACAAGCCCTATGTCAGAAATTGAAGCTGCTATCGAAGCACTTACGTTTTATAACAAAGAACAGCCTACTGCGGTAGCTGAAATGTTAGGAATTCACCTGGAAGGTCCATTTATTAATCGCTTAAAAAAGGGAGCGCAGCCAGAGGAATCCATCTTAAAACCAAATGCTAGGCAATTTAATGATTTATATGACAAGTCAAATCAATTAATTCGCCTGGTCACATTTGCACCAGAGGAAGATGTGAATTTTGAATTACTTCGGGCATTGAAAAGTAAAGATGTGATTGCATCTATTGGTCACTCCGATGCTAATTATGATACGACTATCGGTGCCATAAGAGCTGGTATTACACATGCAACCCATCTATTTAATGGAATGAGAGGCATTCATCATCGCGATCCAGGTGTTGTAGGGGCAGTGCTATTAGAAGATGATGTCTATGTTGAACTAATTCCAGACAATATACATTTTCATAAAGATTTGCTGTTGATGGTTCGTAAAATGAAAGGTTTGAATCGCATGCTTGTCATTACTGATGGTATGCGTGCAAAGGGAATGCCAGACGGTATTTATACATTAGGTGGCGAAGAAGTAGAAGTGTTTGATAATCGCTGTATTCAACGTAAAACAGGCTCCTTAGCAGGAAGTGTTTTGACTATGAATACAGCAAGAAAAAACATAGAAGAGTGGCTGACACTTTCACTAATCGAACAAGTTCGTCTTGTTTCTCTAAATCAAGCAATCCATTTAGGAGTTTCCAATCGTAAAGGCTCTCTTGCTGTAGGGAAAGATGCAGATGTTATTTGGCTTAATGCTGAGGGGGAAATAGAGAAAACCTTTTGCTTAGGGAATCTTGCCTTTGAAAAGAATTGATATATCGATAGGCATCCTTTTGATTAGATGATATATTGATAACAAAACCTAGGAGAAGGATGAGTAGAAGATGAAACCGTTAGATCAAGCTAGTGTAATCCCGCTATATCATCAATTGAAACAAAGATTATCTGCTAAGATTCAATCGGGTGAGTGGAAGCCAGAGGATAAAATTGATTCTGAAAATCAATTGATGGAGATGTTTCGCGTCAGTCGAAATACTGCAAAGAAAGCAATTGAAGAATTAGTACAAGAAGGAAAACTATACCGTATTCAAGGGAAAGGAACTTTTGTTGCGAAGCCAAGGTTTGAACAATCGCTTGGTGGTTTTTATAGTTTTAGTCGTGTGCTTCAAGAAAAAGGTCTAAACCCAAGAGATGAAGTGCTTGAGATTCAGGAAGTATTCCCTTCAACAAAGGTCCGGCACAGTCTTGAATTAGGTGAAGATGAACGAGTCATTGAAATGAAGCGCTTACGTTTTGCAGATAATGAACCAATTGTTTTAGAATCATCATTTTTACCAAAAAGTATCATCAAGGATAGTGAAATATTACATGAGGTTAGTTCCTCTTCCCTGTATAGCTTATTAGCACAACGTTTTGACATTATCGTTGTGAGGGCAAAAGAAGCTTTCGAGCCTGTTCTTATTAGTAGAGATGAGGCACATTTATTGAAAACGGAGGCAGGAAAACCTGCTTTATTACTAGAACGTACTGCATTTGATACTTCAGGAAAACCAGTCGAATTTTGCATTTCAATAGTAAGAGGCGATCGCTGCCGGTTTTATACAGAATTAAACTAAATTCATAGTTACTATCTATGAGTTTCAAAATATTAAAGAATAAAATGGCCAAGGTAAAGTAATCTTTGTGAATGTTGGCATTTTAAATGTGGGTGATTTCTGTTTCTCTGACTACTTACTGAGGGTCGAGTGCTTTTTCTGCTTACGTTGCTTCTGACACTTTGCTTTCGCACAGACGTGAAGAGTTCCGTTTATCGTTATAAAAATGGAGTATCATGCTAAGTGTAGTGTTTGATTGGCGTGCAAGACTGAGCGACTCCTTTGCAATCATAAAGATGATCTTGCAATAAACTTATAGAGGAGCAAAGGCTAAAAGTATCGTGTCCTGTGATAACGGCTTCGTGACCAACATCCTTTTGGCCCAAACTGCTAATCGGACACCTCTGGAAAGTGCTCAGTCAGAACGGAAATCCATCCATTTGTTTTGTCGGTGAGTTCCTACTGTATAGACATCTTAAACTCATTGACATAATTGCTTTTTAATAATGCCTCATCAGTTATCAGAATTTTCATACTATAAATTATACCAACAACCCATTGAGGGAGGAACTCGATTATGCCATTAGTGACGACGAATGAAATGTTAGAAGACGCTTATAGAAATAATTATGCAATTGGAGCTTTCGGAGCGCATAATTTGGAAATTATTAAAGCGGTTATTACAGGAGCAGAGAAGGTAGGTGTACCTGTTATTTTACAAACAACTTCAAGCACTTATAAATATGTAGAAATGCATTATATGATGGCGCTTGCTAAAACAGCCGCTGAACAAGCAAAAGTACCAGTAGCCCTACATTTGGATCACGGTGAGTCCTATAAAGTTGTAATGGAATGTTTACGAGCAGGCTATACGTCGGTGATGATTGATGGTTCTACGTTACCCTTTGAGGACAATATTAATCTTGTGAAAAGAGTTGTAGATGCTGCAAGTGCAATTAATGTGCCTGTCGAAGCAGAGCTTGGAACAATTGGTGGTGTAGAAGATGATGTAACGGTTGACGAGAAAATGGCCTTGTTCACTGATCCTAAATTAGCTGAACGCTTTGTGAAAGAAACAGGTATCCAATCGTTCGCGCCAGCTTTTGGCACAGCACACGGTAAGTATAAACAAGAACCACAGCTACAATTCGAACTACTGCAGGAAATTCATCGTGCTACAAATGTGCCATTAGTAATGCACGGTGCATCAGGTGTACCAGAAGAAAGCGTACGTAAATCTGTAAATTACGGTATTGCGAAAGTGAATTTTTCAACAGAGCTAAAAGATTTATTTGCCGAGCAATTAAGAGCCTTCTTTATAGAAAATCCGACAGAAAATGATCCAAGAAAGTATTTTCTTCCTGCACGAGAGGCATTAATTGAGTTAGTAGAGCAAAAGATTGTGATGCTACAAAAATGATTACGACGATAACTTTAAATGCAGCCATTGATCAAGTATATGAAATGAATTCTTTAATGCTTGGTAAGACAAATCGAGTATTGCAGAAACTGCAGCAAGGTGGAGGAAAAGGCATTAATGTCGCGCGTGTCATTCAAACGCTGGGTGGTGAAGTGTTCATTGGTGGTTTCGTTGGCGGACTAAATGGGGAAAAAATAAAGGCACTTTTAAAGGAAGAGAACATGCAAACAGGGTTTATTCAAATAGAGGGCGAAAGTCGAATTTGTCTAACCGTTTCAAATAAGCAAACGAAGGAAATGACCGAGCTTTTAGAAGACGGGCCAACGATTTACGAGCATGAATGGCAAGAAATGCTGAAATGGATTAAAACTCAAGCGGAGTGTTCTGAATATTTCGTGCTCTCAGGAAGTCTACCTAAGGGTATACCGATGGCTGCTTATGCAATGATTATTCGATTATTAAAACAAAAAGGTGTTCGGGTTGCTCTCGATACGAGCGGAGAAGCTTTGAAGCAAGGCGTTGAAGCAATACCTTTTATCATTAAACCTAATGAGGATGAAATTGTTCCATTAATCGGGAAACAGGTTGTAGCGCAAGACGACTTAATTCAAGCTGGTGAAAAAATACAGGATTTAGGAATTGAGCATGTATGTTTTTCGTTGGGCGAAAAAGGTGCTTTATTTGTTAATCGTTCAGGGGTTTACCAAGTAAATGCACCGAAAATTAATGTTATAAATACAGTTGGTAGCGGTGATGCGTTTTTAGGAGGCCTTGTCTATAAGCTTTCAGAAGGTGTGGACTGTACGGAGGCATATAAATGGGCTGTTGCATGTGGCTCTGCAAATGCAGGCGAAAAAGAAATTGCGAAAGTACAAAAGGAGACTGTTCAAAGTCTCATAAAAGAGCTACAAATAACTAAAATTAAAGAGAGATAGGGGTTTTATTTATGCACACGTATAATGAGATTATGAAACAAGCTCAACAATTAGGTAAAACAAAAGAGATTGTTCAGTCGCTTACATTCAATGAAGATGCTGTTGACATAGCTCTTTTCACAGGATGTGGGACATCATATTATTTAGCTATTGCAGCTGCACGTTATTACCAATCGGCTACAGGGGAAGTAGCAGTAGCAGTCCCAGCATCTGAGCTATTTTTACACACGGATACCCACATTCTATCAAATAAAAAGTATAATATTATCGGTATTTCACGCTCAGGAACAACTTCTGAAATTATTATGGCATTGGAGCATTTGAACGGAGCAGAGAATATACGTACAATGGCAGTTACGTGTAATGGTGATACACCAATGGCTGAAGTAGCAGATGAAGTGATTGCCTTAAACGATATTTCAGAGAAAAGTGTTGTCATGACGCAATCATTTTCTAATATGTTATATGCTCTGCAACTATACGCGGCCAAGATTAGTCAACGTGTTGAATTGATGAACCAATTAGAAAAAATTCCTGCACTTGTTAAAATAGCATTAGGCAATGGAGAGCAGTTAAAGCAAGTGACAGAGGATTTAACGAAAAAACGTTTTATTTTCTTAGGGTCAGGTGCTTATAACGGGTTAGCTAAAGAAGCGACATTAAAGCTAAAGGAAATGACACAAACAGAATGTGAAAGCTATTCGAATTTAGAATTCCGCCACGGTCCAATTTCTATTGTGGATAAAGAGACTGTCGTTATTTTATTTACACAAAAAGAAACGAAGGACTTCGATCAAGCATTAATAAAGGATATTCAAAAGCTTGGTGGTTTTGTTGGTGTAATTGGTATAGCTTCAGCAGACTTGGTAGCAGATTTAATCATTAGACTTTCAGAAGAAATAGATGACTTGAATCGCCTTGTTGAAGTAGTTCCATATTTCCAATTGTTAGCGTATCAACGTGCAATATTCAAAGGCTATGATCCAGATAAACCACGTAATTTAACGCAAGTCGTAAGCCTTTAAAAAATGAAACACTTCACTCAGTGAATAATAAAGAGGTAAAAGTTACTGTGTAATGAACACCCTGTTGTCCCGATTCAATCGGACACTACTGGTAGTTAATGCGGGATAAGAAAATTGGCGGTGAAAAAATGAGTTACATTTTAGCAGCAGACGTAGGTGGAACAAAATTAGCAGCGGCTTTGTTCGATATAAATCAGCAATTATTGAGCACAAAAGAAGTGGCTAGTGATAACACAAATCGAGAAACTTTATTTGCTTGTTTGATTGATAGCTTTGCAAAGCTATGTGCAGAAAAGGAAGTTACTTTTAATGAAATTTTAAAGGTATCTATTGGTGTGCCTGGTATCGTTGATATTGAAAAAGGTATCGCGGTTTATCAAAATAATATACCTTGGGAGAACTTTCCGATTTGTACGCGTTTAACTGAAGTGTTCCCACATGCGCATATTAAAATTGACAACGATGTGTATATAGCAACATGGGGAGAATATCGAGCTAGAAAGTTCTCCAAAGAAACAATGGTCTATGTTACATTAAGCACCGGTATTTCTTGCTGTACGGTTGTCAATAGTGAATTTTTAAGGGGAACCGGATTAGCTGGTGAAATTGGCTTTAGTATTGTCGATAATGACGGAACTACACTAGAAGAGAATGTTGCTGGCCCGGCAATTGAAACATTAGGGAGAAAGTTACTCGGTGATTCTGAGATAGTATTGAAGGATATGATGGAACTTTATTATAATGGGAATTCTATCGTCGATAAGATTTTGGAGCCATTAGTCCAATCGATAGAGAAACAGTTGCAGCAAATAATATTACTGCTTGATCCACATTGTATCGTTTTAGGAGGAGGCTTTTTTAATCATCATCCTAAAATCATTGACTATATTAAAGCAGCGATTCAGCAGCGTTTTGTAGGGACACCTTTTGCAGGGAAAGAACAAATCATTGAAAGCAGCATTCATAAAGGTGAAGCGGGTCTTTACGGAGCAGCGATAAAATAACAAAAGGCAGTAAACAAATGAACGTTTGTTTACTGCCTTTTTCTATTAATAATTTTAAAGGATACGAAGGTAAAATTTACGTAGGTTTCCCCAGGGAGGGAAGCGGATTTATCAAGTATGCCTCGGTATACTTGCATCCGGAATCGACTTTGTGCTTAGGCCTGCAGATGTTTTTTGTGCGAAACACAGTGCTAACGTAGCAGCAGCAACAGGATGGCCGACACGATATCGGTCATTCCAGTAATGCCCAGAATGTGACATTTGTATCGATGCAGGTAAGTTAGCCGTTATCGCATAGATGCGATGATTTTAGGCTAACATCCAATTTGAACACCTTTCCGATCCCGTGATATCCGCCGGATGCTTTAACCTTAGCGTATGCGTTGCTCTGTTTCTAAGTCAAAGAAATGAACGCGAGACATGTCAAATAGTAGATGCGCGACTTGACCTTGCGTAAATTTGGTATCGGAATTCACCCGCGCGATATAAGGCTGACCATTTAATTGGGCATGTAACATCAGCTCAGCACCTGTTAATTCTGATACTTCAATATTCGCGTCAACAGCTGTGAAGAACGGTTCGAGATTTACAGAAGATTTTTCATAAATATGCTCTGGTCGAATGCCAAGAAACAGTTCTTTTTGTAAATAACCTCGTTCTTTTAATAATTTACTTTTTTCTGCTGGAATAGTTAGTGTAATATTATCAATCTGAATCCCGTTTTCTTGGAATACGCCTTTAAAGAAGTTCATCGATGGTGAGCCGATAAAACCACCAACAAATTTGTTCTCTGGTGTTCCATATACTTCTTCAGGTGTACCGATTTGTTGAACTATACCATCCTTCATTACAACGAGACGAGTGGCCATTGTCATCGCTTCTGTTTGATCGTGTGTTACATAAATAGTAGTCGTTTTTAATCGTTGGTGAAGCTTTGTAATTTCAGCGCGCATTTGTACGCGAAGCTTTGCATCTAAATTGGACAGAGGCTCGTCCATTAAGAAAATATTTGCATCGCGGACGATTGCTCGACCGAGTGCTACACGTTGACGCTGGCCACCTGATAGAGCTTTCGGCTTGCGATCTAAATACTTTTCTAAATCGAGAATTGCAGCTGCATTGTGAACACGCTCTTTTATTTCCTGCTTAGAAAACTTGCGAAGCTTTAAGCCAAATGCCATATTATCGTATACTGTCATATGTGGATAGAGTGCGTAGTTTTGGAAAACCATCGCAATATCTCGATCCTTAGAAGGTACATTGTTCATTTTCTTGCCATCTATTAAAAAATCTCCAGACGAAATTTCTTCTAAGCCAGCAATCATTCGTAATGTTGTCGATTTCCCACAACCGGAAGGCCCAACAAGTGCAATAAACTCCTGATCTTGAATTGCTAAATTAAAGTCAGATACAGCTGTTACACCGCCATCATATGTTTTAATAATATTTTTAAGTATGATTTTTTCCATGTTTATAAGCCCCTTTGTTTGTTTTTTTTAGTGTATAAAAAGTGTAGGGGAAAACTAAATATTTAAAATGCATAATTTTCAGTTATTATTTTTGTGCATTTTGTAATTTTGATCGAAGAAAGCTAGCAATATAGACGAGTATAGCACCGTCTAGATTTTTTGTAGAAATATTTGTTGTTTCTTGAAATTTTGCTAAACGGTAATTAAGCGTATTACGATGAATATGTAGTTTCTTTGATGTCAAAGAAATATTTAACCCACATTCGTAAAATGTCTTGACTGTATCAAGCAACTCCATATCAGACTGCAAAGGTATTAAGATTTGTTCTTCTGTAAATTTCAATATGGAAGCAGGCATTTGTTGCGTTATTAAAACAGGGAATATCGTTTCAAATGAATAAAACTGTTCAGCATTTTTATAATGTAAGCATTCCTCAAACCATTGAGCTTCCCGTTGGAACTTACTTGGGAATTGCTTATTTATTTCATAAGTTTCGCCTTGATACAAATGAATTTGAACGAAAAAATCTGTTTCAATTGTGCGAATAAGTGCAATGAAATCTTCCTTTTTATTAATCGAATGATCCATAGCCTCAATTAATAGAAAGCGATTTGTGGCAACCTGAAGTACTACCGTATCTTGCTGAAAGAAATTTAAAGTAGCTTCTTTTAACTCTTCAGCAGGAGGATTATCATTTAAAAAGATGAGCTGAATAACGCGAGCTTTGCTAAATGATAGTTTAGATGGTATGTCACCGTTTAAATATAAAAATTCATACCAAATTTCTGATGGTTGAGATATTGTAGAAGTGATTTCGGTATAAAAAACAGTGAGCCATTGGTAGTCACGCTGTGAAATCTCTTGCTTTGAAACAGAAAACCATTCATTTGCTTGTCGATGGTAGAAATAAAAAAAGTCATACATTAATTCAGTTGGCTTTGTTCGATAATGATGGTAAGTAGAAAACAATGCTTTGAGATTTAAGTTCATTAGATAACTCCTTCCTTTGCTATTCAGGAACCAAATATGAATTGCTCCCTTACAAGCAGACAGTGGAAATAATTATGGGCTTAAGCCGTTTAGTCCTTTTGGGGGTAATGTTTTTGTTGACGTACGGTGAGCCATTTACGATAAGTAGCGTGAAAAATACTAGCCATTTCAAGTGTAACATTTTGTATTTCAATGAACATTAGGAAGTGTCAAAACTAATAGAAGGAGAGATAGTTATCTATATTCGGAAGAAAGATGGCTAACATCCTTGGAGGGTTATCCCATATAATGAAAATATAGAATATTTAGTTTTTGGATAGATGCAAAATGGAGGCGTAAAATGCAAATCAAATCAAATGAACAATTGCTAAGATTATTAGATAATTTATTACGTGAACCGCAAGGGTTTTGGGATGGGTTTTATGATCAAACATTTAAAACGGTACCTTTTTTTGTTAATAAACCTGATGAAAATCTAGTAAGCTATGTTGAAAAAAAGGTGATTCGACCAAATAGAGTTTTAGAGTTAGGTTGTGGCGCAGGACGGAATGCTATTTACTTAGCAAAACAAGGCTGTTCAGTTGTTGGTGTCGACTTATCGGATCATGCATTGCAATGGGCGCAAAAAAGGATTGATGAAGCAGACGTAAATGTAGATTTCATTTGCGCTAATATTTTTGAACTGAATCTACAAGAAGAGAGCTTTGATTTTATTTATGATTCAGGTTGTTTTCATCATATAGCACCTCATCGTCGTGTGACGTATATTGAATTGATTCATACATTATTAAAGCCTAATGGTTACTTTGCTTTATGCTCATTTGAGGAACATGGTACATATGGTGGTTCAGCCATCTCGGATGAAGAAGTATATATAAAACGTAGCTTAGAAGGCGGATTAGGATATACCGAAAATCAACTGAAAGAAATATTTCAATCATTAGAAGAAATAGAAATACGGAAAATGAAAGCCCTATCTAATGAACATCAATATTTCGGTCTAGAAGGATTTTTAGTAGGTTTATTTAAAAGGAATAGGAGGAGGTAAGAGAGGCTAGCTCCTTTCAATTATTCCCGGGAAATAAATACGATAATTCTTAAAGAACGAGCTGATAGAAAGGACTTCAAAATGTATTTTTATTAGCCTTTTATAGGTGCAATTCTTCGTTTTAAAGGGTTGCATTTTTCTGAATCAGACCATACCACAAGGAAGGGAAAATCCCTATACTGTGGACCTTTTGAGTTAGAAACAGTTATGCAAAAATAAAGCAAGGAGGTCAAGGAAGTGTTTAATGATTTTAAGCTTATAGGTAATCGTCCGGTTTATAGTCAATTAAAAGACTATTTAAAAGAAATGATTATGAAGGGACACTTGCTGGAGAATCAAAAGCTTCCATCTACCCGTGAACTTAGTAAATTATTATCGATCAGTAGAAATACGGTACTGAATGCATATGCAGATTTAGAGCAAGAGGGCATGATCTATGCAGTGAAAGGAAAAGGTAATTTTGTAGGGAAAGTCGAAACGTTGAAAGCTGCATCTGTCGAATTTAATTGGAAGGAGAGACTGAATAACGTTACCTTGTTGGCTGATGAGCTAGATTTAATGAAGCAAGATATTCATTGGGAAAAAGGAATGATTTCCTTCCATAGTGTTTCTCCCGATGAAAAGCTTTTTGATGTTGAAAATTTTAAAAGAGCTTTTCTGACTCGGATGTCCCTTGAAGGAGATATCGTTTTGAATTACGGGTATGCAAAGGGCTATAAACCTTTAATCGAGTACCTTCTTCACTATATGGAAATGAAGGGTGTAGATATTTCGAATAAGGATATTTTGATTACGAATGGCTTTACCGAGGGCTTAGATATTTTATTATCTTCCTTAGCGAAAAAATCTGGACGTGTTATTTGCGAAAACCCTACTCACCATGCGGCATTAAAGCTTTTTCGTTTACACGGATTTGACATACACGGAATCGACATGAAGGATGACGGTATCGATATTGAACAAGTTAAGAAAAGCTTATCGGAAAAGGAATTTGATTTTGCCTACTTAATCCCGTCCTATCATAATCCGACAGGTATTGTGACATCTTCTGAAAAAAGAGCTGAAATTATTAGGCTTTTTTCACAATATCAAATTCCAATTGTGGAGGATGGTTTTAATGAGGAATTACGTTATTCGGGCTCGCATTTAGCACCGCTAATGACTTTTATCGGTGAGGGCAACAATGTTATTTATATTAGTAGCTTTTCTAAAATTCTTTTTCCAGGCTTACGTGTTGGGTGGATATTAGCTGATAAGGAACTCATCCACTGTTTAGAAAGTATGAAAAGAGCACGTACTATTCATACATCGACACTAGATCAGGCTGTGCTTTATCAATATTTACAGGATGGTTATTTTGAAAAATATTTAAAAAAGGCTAAGTTTGTATATAAGAAAAAGTATGAATTAGCCCGTCAAGCTTGCCATCAATACATTCCTTTTAAAAGAATGACAGGAGATGGAGGACTTCATCTCTTTATTGAGTTAGAAGAAGGAATGAATGCTCGTACACTATTGAAGAAGTGCTATCAAAGGAGAGTTGTTTTTTATCCTGGTGACGTTTTTTACAGCAATGGTGAGGGCAGTAACACATTTCGATTAGGGTTTTCTCGGCTAAAAGAAGAGGATATTGTGCGTGGTATTAAGATTATTGGTGATACCTTAAAAAATGAAGTAGGGAGTTGAACATATGAAAATTGGCGTTATTATGGGGGGCGTTTCCTCGGAGAAGCAGGTCTCTATTATGACAGGGAAAGAAATGATCGCTCATATAGATACGAGTAAATACGAAGTGGTTGCTATTAAACTAAATGAAAATAACACATCAGAGCTTATTGAAAAGGTGAGAGATATTGATATTGCTTTATTAGCACTACATGGCAAATTTGGAGAGGATGGTACGATTCAAGGTGTACTAGAGGCTATGGGCGTTAAGTATACGGGGAGTGGAATACTTTCAAGCAGTATGTGTATGGATAAAAACGTTTCGAAAAAAATTCTACGTTATGAAGGCATTGAAACACCGGATTGGCTCCATCTTTCGAATATCGAGGAGCTTCAGTTCGATGAATTAAATAAGATGGGCTATCCGTTCGTCGTTAAACCTAATTCGGGTGGCTCCAGTGTAGGGGTGAAAATAGTTTATGATAAAAATTCTTTACTCACTTCCATTGAGGAAGTATTCAAATGGGATGCTGAAATCATTATTGAAAAATATATAGAAGGTGAAGAAATAACATGCTCCATTTTGGACGGGGAGCTATTACCGATTATTTCGATTCAACATACAGCGCAGTTCTTTGACTATAAGGCGAAATATGAGGATGCCGCTACGATAGAGGAAATTGTAGAGCTTCCATCTGCCATACATGAACGAGTTACCGAGGCAGCAAAAGCTTGCTATAAAGCATTAAAATGTGATGTTTACGCCAGGATCGATATGATGATCAAGGATGGAATCCCTTATGTCATGGAGGTTAACACATTGCCAGGGATGACAAAGAACAGCTTACTCCCAAAAAGCGCATCGTCGGCAGGAATTACCTATACAAAACTTTTAGATAGGATTATTGAAATTTCCTTACAGGTTAGGGGATAAAGGGTTCATCAGGAGTAGAGGCTGGGCGACTCCGTGGGGATTAGTATAAATAGTCAATAGAAAAACACCTCTATGTTGATTTTTAAAGGGATAATCCTCATTTTCAACAAAAGGTGTTTTCTCAGTTTCTTAATTACGCCTTAGATAATTCAATAAATCCATGTCCAAAAACATCTCGTACATCATGAATAGCAATAAAAGCATCCGTGTCTATTTCTTTGACGATTTTCTTTAGCTTTACAACTTCCTGTTTACTAATAACAATATACAGAATCTCTTTTTGTTCCTTCGTGTAATAGCCATGGCCTGATAGAACTGTCACGCCTCGGTTCATAAAACCATTCACATGACTGGCAATCTCCTCTGGCTTTTTCGAAATAATCGTAACTGCCTTTTTCGGATTTACACCTTCAATAACAAACTCCATTACCTTTGTTCCGACATAAAGCATAATGACAGTAAGCATTAATGCTTCTGCTCCGATAATAAAGTAAGATGAAAAAGCAACTATTAAATCAAAAAACAATAAACCGTAACTAATACTCCAGCCTAAATATTTGTTCGTCATTCTAGCTAAGATTGTTGAACCTGCTGTTGTTCCACCAACTCTTATAATTAAGCCTATACCAACTCCAGCAAACACCCCGCCAAAAATAGCGTTCACAATAATTTCATTCGAAGAAATCGACCACGATTCTGTTAAATGTAAAAACAGTGAATGGAGGGATACTGCAATAATCGTATAAATAGTCGTTTGCCTACTTAAAAATTTATAGCCAACTACTAATAAAGCTGCGTTTAGCAAAAAGCTCACAATACTTGGCGACCATCCAAACAAATAATAGGCAATGATTGTTAAACCTGTTACGCCACCTTCACCTAAATCATTAGGTATAACAAATAAGTTTACAGCCAGTGCAAAAAGCAACGCACCGATCGTAATCATTAAAAAATCCATCATGAACTTCTTCATATATACACCACCAAAACAAATTGTTTTTTTCTTAAATACATACTATATCAAGCTCTAGAAATTTTATATACTTTTTGGAATGTTCGTTTATGATAAATCTATACTTGTTAGTATGTCCTTTATTAGAGAAAAAGTCGAATTTAAAAAATAGTTCATGAAGCTGCTAATTAATTATGCCTTTAGCATAATAGCCCGCTGAAAGAAGTTAAATAGTTATGTGGAATCATGCTGAAATCAGCTTATAATATATATACTATATCCGAACTTAAAGTTTGAAGTTAGGGCTAGTTAAACGGGGGTGTGAAATAATATATGCTTTAATATGAAAATGAGCTTGGGAATATTAAATATATTATTAATAGCTACTTTAGTAATCATAGCATCATGTATCTTATTACTCTTTGGTTTATTAGTTGTAGCTTTAACAGTCTCTGGAGAGAAAGTTAGTAAACTAGTTTTAGATTCCAACATTGACATTTCTTTTAAATTTAATGGAATAACTGTTTTTTAAAATGAGGAATTTTGTTTATGATAAAAGTGAAACAATCGTTTTAATTTTACACTCGATTTATCTTTACTTTGATTGTTATGACAATTTTTATTTTATTATGGAAATTTGTTAGATCAGTCATTGTTGGGGAGTCTTTACTCTTAGAAATAGTAAAAGAATAGAGCTAATAGCATGCAGTTTATTCATTTTAAGTTTTTTAAGTAACACGGTTCAAGCATACTTGGTTTCAACGGTAGTACATATGTTTTTAAACAATAATGAATTAGACAATATTGAATGGATTCAATCCGTTTCTTTTAAATTTTTTGATATGAATTGGCGCATACTACTATGTAGTTTTATAGTTTGGACAATTGGTAGGATATTTAGATATGGCTCTTTTTTACAAGAAGAGTATGATGCAACAGTATAGGAAGTGAAGGAATTGACGATTATCGTAAGATTGGATCGTGTATTAGCTGATAGAAAAATGCAATTAAGTGAGCTTGCAGAAGCAGTGGATATATCGATTGTCAATTTATCGAATTTAAAGACGGGAAAGGTAAAGGCAATACGTTTTTCCACGTTAAATGCAATTTGTAAAGTCTTGCATTGCCAACCAGGGGATATTTTAGAGTATGCTGAAGATGAGGATACCTTTGAGTAAGAAAAATTTCTAAGCCGTACTATAGGATTGAATACGTATACGTACATTTCTGGAACAAGTTGCATAGGATAACCTTATAATGTGTGAGGGGATTGAGAAAATGTACTACATTCCTTATTACGGAAACATGCCTATGTATAACTATGGAGATCAGCTAGTTTATTGGACACCTCATTATCAGACGGGGTACGCGAACAGAGCTGAACCTTCTCGTTTTTCCAATGGCGAAAGTATTGTATTAAAAGATTATGGGCCTCTGCCACTTGTCATCAATCTTAAAGATGCAGCTAAGCAAAACGATACGTATCGTACTACTCTGTGGACGGGAAAGAACTCACAAATTACTTTAATGAGTATTAATGTTGGTGATAATATCGGTTTGGAAGTACACCCAAATGTGGATCAAACTTTATATATTGAACAGGGTGAGGGTTTTGCTCAAATGGGCCCGAGTAAAAACAATTTAAATTATGAAAGAAAAGTCTATGAAAATTATGCTGTAGTAGTGCCTGCTGGAACATGGCATAACGTCACAAATACAGGAAATGTGCCACTAAAGCTTTATTCAATATACGCTCCTCCAAACCATCCATTTGGTACGGTACATGTTACGAAAGCAGACGCTATGGCTTCGGAGGCAGGCTACGGTCAAGGCAATGAATGAATCAATTGTAAGATATGAAACTTTTTCCTTGATCATACAAGCATAACTATAAAAGACAACTCCTACTTAGAGAAGTTGTCTTTTTTGTCGTCGTTTAAATGAAATATATATAGATAATAAGCCATTCAATGTTAAAAGGGTAACTAGTGCTATAACCAAAAATGCAATATCAGGGGCAAAATATCTAATAGTGTGCCAAGGTGTTCCTGTATTATAGCTTAATAATGGAATGGAGATAATGGCCAAAACTAAAAGTATAAGACCGAATATACCCAACACGCCTCTTTTGTTCACATTTTTAGCTTTAACTTTTATTAGAAGATAAATAAACAGCACAAAAAGTAAACATAAAATAGCGATTGTTATGACTTGAGATGTAGGTTTATATTTAGGTGCGTCAACGGGCTCTTTTCCATTTAAAATGTTGATAATCCCTTCTTTCAAGTAAAGAAGTGACTTTTCCTCTAATATATGACTTTTGTTAGTGAGAATTACCCCGCCCCAATCGGTTTCTGGTAGATAAAATACTTCTGAGCGTGCGTCAGGATTTGAACCAGAATGCCATATCATTTCTTCTTTGGATTCTGGATATGAGATTCGTACACCAAGGCCGTAATATCGATATTTACTAGTTTGAACAAACGGCGATATATAAAGATTCATCGCATTTTTACTTAAAAAATTGTTATGCTCATGGCGACTAAGTAGTTTAATGTACTGCACCATATCTGTTGCACTTGCCGTTATATATCCATAGGGTGTCCCTCCATTATCAAATGTGACTGCACTTTTGACAGGGTGACCAAGCCATGATTGATAGCCAGATAAGTATCCTTTTTCATAGGCTATGTTGCTATTAGCGGCTGCATTTTTCATCCCTAATGGAGAAAAAACTTGTTCCTCCATATATTTAGAAAATGGTTGTTTGGTAACCTCTTCGATGAGAGCTCCAAGAATAGAAAAGTTAGCATTACTATATTGATGTTTTTCCCCAGGAGCAGCAGTCAGCTTCACATTCGATAAACTTTCCACATTTTCCTTTATAGCACTTAAATCTTTAGATTCCTTGTCTGATATAGCTAAGCCAGAATAAGTGCTTATCCCACTTGTTTGCGTAAGTAAATGTTTAATTGTTATTTGAGAAGCGGCTTGTTTGTCTTTTAGGGTAAACCATGGCATATATTTTTGAACTGGATCATCTAATTGAATAATGCCTGCATCAACCAATCTCATGATGGCTAAGCCTGTTAGTGATTTACTAATTGAGCCGACAACAAATGGAGTTTCAGCAGTTACCTTTTCTTCGGATTCGCCTGTTACACCCCACGATTTAGAATAAAAGATATCATTTTTATGAACAATAGTAATAGATGCCCCTGGAATTCGCTGCTCTTCTAAAAAGTTTCCAACATACTTATCTATAGTACTCTTAACGTCTTGTTCTGCGGCATCTGTGGAGATTGGTGAGACTAGTTGAAATAGATAAAGTGGAATTACTAATAAACAAACTAATATAGCTTTATATATTGGTTTTCTTTTCATTGTTATTTCACCTATTTCCTCCGAAAATTTTTATTGCAAGTAAAGCTATTAAAGAGGAAGTGGAAATACTGATTGAGATTAGCAAGAAGTTCCACCAAGCAACATCAGAAATCTGATAAACAATATTATAATCGAATGTTGCAATAGTCTTTTGCGGATTAAAGGAATCTGTCAAAAACATCGATAGTATTAGCTGACAAGCAAGATAGGTAAAAATAAAAGTACAAAACCCAATAACTAATGATATTCCAGGTCGACTTTTCCGCATTTGTTTTATTTCCGAATGAAGATCTATACCTTTAATCTCTAAAAAATCTTTAATAAATGTCGTAGTATCTCCCAGATCATTTATACTATCAATTCCATTATCACGAGATTCTTGAATATGCTCTAAAAGCTGTTGCTTTATATTCTTTCTTTCTTTTGAGCTGATACGATACTGTTTTAACTCTTTTAGAACTTCGGTTAAATATTGTTTTTCTGCTAAACTCAATTCCATACTCATTCAAAAAGTTCTCCTTCCAGACCGCTTTGAAGTAGGGATTTTATGTCTTGTTGCAACTCCAACCATTCATTGATTTTTTTTTGAAGATAAACTTCTCCTTTTTTATTGATTTCATAATAAACTCTAACTTTCCCGTTGTCTGTCATTTCACGGTAAGTATCAACCCATTCTTGATCTTTTAGCTTAGTCAAGATGGGATAAATGCTTCCTACTCCCTTCAATTTCAAATTGTGTTTTTCTAACTCTTTCATAATTTCATAGCCATAACTTTTTTTCTTAG
This sequence comes from Lysinibacillus sp. NPDC096382, assembly GCF_044762845.1. NCBI lineage: Bacteria > Bacillati > Bacillota > Bacilli > Caryophanales > Bacillaceae > Lysinibacillus > Lysinibacillus sp. NPDC096382. Next base: position 189,575 of record NZ_JBIWFC010000005.1, on the reverse strand, counting down.
ACAATATAGACAATACACACATTTCTAAATGACCTTTTATTAAACTTGTTCTATCCATAGGATAAATTTAACAAAAATATATACTTCTTTCAAGTATATATTTTTGTTGTGAATACTTTCGAGAGGTAATGATGAAATATTCGATCACATATACTGCATGATGACCTACACATTAAATCTTATAGAAGAAATGTGAAATTTATGCCAATACCTTTTGCACATCCTAACAGCACTTGTTAAAGTAGGGTTAGTAGAATCTAGGGTTCAGTAGAGGTATATAATATTGCTTTCTAAGTGAGCATTCCCGGGAAAGCGCCTAGTGGAACGGAATTTCAACTCTACGTATGGTGATGAGCTCATTATTATTCATTGGAGGATAATATAAATGGAATATAAACTATTAGGAAATGAAATTGAAGATTTAGTGGAACTGTTAACTCAAAACAAGTGGATTTATCATACCGATCAACATTTAAAAGAGGAATCCGTTCGAAAAGCATATACAGAAGGATACTATCACAGCGATCGCGAAACGCATTGGATAGTTGATAATGAAAAAAAGGTCGGGATTATTATCATTCATGACATAAGTGATACGATCCCGTTATTCGATATCCGTTTAGATACTCGTTATAGAGGAAAAGGATACGGTGTAAAAACCCTCCTTTGGTTACAAGATTACCTGTTTGGAGAAAAAGATAAGATTCGTATCGAAGGTTATACGAGAGTTGATAATATGGGAATGAGGAAATGTTTTGCGAAAGCTGGTTTTGTAAAAGAGGGCTATTTAAGAAATGCTTGGGAAAATGCAGATGGTACTGTGACAGATAGTATCGTTTATGGTGCAATCAAAGATGATTGGATTTTAGGTAGAACAACGCCTATTAAAATCGATGACATACCATATTAAAACTAAGGTAGAAAAGGACGTTGAGGAATGTCTACAGAAAATGATCTGTTAAAAGCTTTTAAAAAATCCTGGTCCATTCAATCTAGCTCAAAATGGGGTTTAGATAATCCTGCAAAAGGCCAATGCGGAGTCACTTCATTAGTTGTTAATGATATCCTTGGGGGCGAAATTTATAAAACGTGGCTTGATGAAGGCTGGTATTTTTATAATATTCTCGACGAGGACAGAAAGGATTTTACACAAGAACAATTTCCGTACAACCTCGAATATCAGGATATTCGTTCACGTAGGGAAGAGGCTTTTCAAGATACGAACGCAATATAGCTATCTAAAATCACAGGTTCATGAGTATTTAGGAAAAAGCTAGGGTCAACTGTAGCTACTTTTTGTATGTTGATTTAAGCGTAAGATACTGATATTCATTTTGTTAGGAGCGACGAAACCTTCTGTGAGATGTATCTTGGATGAAAAGTAATCAAACACAGTCCATTATAATTTAGGCTAGACATTGTTACTATTTAATCGTAGTTATAATTCTCTTTTGGTTCAGCTTGTCTACCCATATAATGATGAGGAGCTGTTGATTTTTCACGGAGAGTGGCGACTCCTGCGGGATGAGCTTGCGCTGAAAGCCCCTACTCGGAGTGAAAATCAACCTTTGTTTATTGATACGCATTATTTTATATTTATCCTTGGGTCTACAAGCTTAAGCAGAGTGTTAACATCTCTGCTTTTTTTAATATTTAAACAAACATGTTGACGTAAATGAAACCATCGTGTTATTATTATCTCGAATTCAAGATAAATAAATTCAAGATAAATGAATTCGAACCTTTTAATCCATGTAGAAAGTAAAGCTTTACTTTTCATCAAAAGGAGGTAATCATAATGGGTTTTTTAAATAAATTATTTGCTTCAAAAAAAGAGGAGGAAAAAACAATGGCAGAATTAAATATCGGGATTATTATCGGATCAACACGTGAAGGTCGTGTAAGTCCACAAGTAGCACAATGGGTAAAAGAAATCGCAGATCAACGAGGAGATGCAAACTATACAATTATTGATATCGCAGATTACAAATTACCTTTACTAGGTGAACCAGGGCAAGACGCTTCAGGCGCTCAAGCTTGGTCAGAAATTGTTGCAAAACAAGATGGATTTGTATTTATCGTACAAGAGTATAATCACTCTATTACAGGTGCTTTAAAAAATGCACTAGATTATTTACGTGTAGAATGGAATAACAAAGCTGCAGGTATTGTATCGTATGGTTCTGTAGGTGGTGCACGTGCAGCTGAACATTTACGTGGTATTATGGGTGAGCTTTTAATTGCAGATGTCCGTGTACATCCAGCATTGTCACTATTCACAGACTTTGAAAATGGTACTGATTTTAAACCAAAAGAAGTACAAACAGATTCAGTTAACCAAATGTTAGATCAAATAATTCCTTGGTCAAAAGCTTTATATACAATTCGTTAATCATGTTTAACTTATTACACCCACTGAAATAGAGGAACTCAGCCTAAGAACGCCACATCCTGTGGCAACGACTGAGTGACCAACTTTGTGCTGTTGCTGACGCTTCGCTTTCGCACAAAAAACATCTGTTGGCCTAAAGCCTCCGGTGGATGTCACGGAATCGGAAAGGAGTTCTTTATGCAAGCAAAAAGCCGATTCCGGACGCAATTATGCCGAGGCATATTTGATAGATTGAGGTAGAACGTTATTGGATAAAGTATAGGTGAGCAATACATTTATCATGAAAGGGACTGTTAACATGAAAAAACATACTGCGGGTATTCACCATATCACAGCGATTGTAGGGCATCCACAAGAAAATATTGATTTTTATGCTGGTGTATTAGGTCTACGTTTAGTTAAACAAACAGTAAATTTCGATGACCCAGGCACATACCATCTTTACTTCGGGAACAAAGGTGGTAAACCGGGGACAATTATTACATTCTTCCCTTGGGCAGATGCTTATCAAGGCCGCATTGGTGATGGCCAAGTTGGTGTAACTACTTATGTTGTACCGGAGGGAGCACTACCTTTTTGGATTAATCGTCTTGCGAAATTCGCTATTCCATTCCAAAAAGCTGAACGCTTTGGTGAACAAGTAATACAATTTGATGATCCACACGGACTTCATATTGAATTGGTGGCACGTGCGGAAGGTGAATTAAATGAATGGACATTTGGTGAAGTAACTCCAAAGGTTGCGATTAAAGGATTTGGCGGTGCAACACTGTATTCGAGTCACCCTGAAGAAACAGCAAAAGTCTTAACTGAAGTCATGGGTCTTGAGAAAGTAGCAACGGAAGGTGAGTATACTCGTTTCAAATCCAGTGCAGATATTGGCAATACAGTAGATTTAAAAGTAGTTCCTGGTATGCGCGGTCAAATGGGAGTTGGAACAGTTCATCATATTGCTTGGAGAGCCCAGGATAATGCAGATCATCTAGAATGGCAAGAGTATGTAATGAATCATGGACAACATGTAACTGAAGTGAAAGATCGAAATTATTTTAATGCGATTTATTTCCGTGAACCTGGTGAGATTTTATTTGAAATTGCGACAGATCCGCCTGGATTCGCTCATGATGAAACACCTGAAACAATGGGTAGTCAATTAATGTTACCAGCTCAATACGAACAGCATCGTGAACAATTAGAAAGAACATTAATTCCGATTGAAGTGCGTGTGCTTGATTAAGGAGGATGAGTCGTTTGATTTCGATTGATCCTACAAAAAATACTGAGCGTGAAAACTATAAATTATTAATTGGCAGTATTATTCCGAGACCAATTGCCTTTGTCACGACGAAATCAGAGCAAGGAGTCATCAATGGCGCACCTTTTAGTTTCTTTAACATTATATCATCAAATCCACCGATGATTTCTCTAGCCATTCAAAAACCACAAGGGCGCTTAAAAGATACCGCTCGACATATTCATCATCAGCAACAATTTGTTGTGCATATTGTAGATGAGGATAATGTTAAGCAGGTGAATGAAACGGCGGCTTCATTACCTGTAAGTGAAAGTGAAATTGATAGAGTTCAATTTACATTAACCGATAGTGAGCTAATATCTGTACCAGGTATTCAAGAGGCGAAGGTTCGGATGGAATGTCGTTTAGTACAGACGATTCCTTTGATGAATGGCGACGAACAGACGGGTGATTTGTTCATTGGTCAGGTTGTTCAATTTCATATAGATGAGACTATTTATAATGAAGGGCGTATTGACCCAAGGAAATTAAAAGCAGTTAGCAGACTAGCTGGCTCGAATTATGCAAAAATTGGAGAAATATTTGCTTTAGAACGTCCTCAATAAAAAAATGCGAAAATGTTGATATAACAGCATTTTCGCATTTTTATGTTATGCTAAAATTCTTTCTATATTCACTAAATCTTCTTTAGTTAATAAGATATCGGTTGCTTTCACATTGGTAGCTACTTGGCTTTTATGTTTTCCACCTGGGATAACTGCATCAATACCGTCTTGAGCTAATAACCAAGCTAGCGCTAGATTTGGTAAGATCGTTTGCTTTTCCTCTGCAATTCCTTTTAACTCATCTATTTTTATTAATGTTTGTTCAAATAATTCACCTTGGAATAAAGGATCCGAAATTCGCCAGTCTCCAGTGCCTAACTTAAAGTCTTTTGTATACTTACCACCAAGTAGGCCATATGCAAGTGGACCGTATGGAATAAAGGAAATATCATTTTTTACACAGTATGGCAATAATTTTTGTTCTGCAGATCGGTTTAACATATTGTACGGAGATTGTAACACTGAAATATCATTGTGCACATTAGCGTCTATAAGCTGATCTAATGTTACGTTTGAAATGCCTATTGCTCCGATTTTTCCTTCTTCTTTTAAGCGTGATAATTCCCCAATCGACTCCACAAGAGGGGTCTCGTTGTCTGGGAAATGTAAATAGTAGAGGTCTACATAGTCCATTTGTAGCCGGTTCAGGCTATTTTCAAGTGCACTTCGTAAATATTGCGGATGATTATTTGTTTTTACTGAGCCATCCTCAAACCAATGTCTGCCTCCCTTTGTCGCTAAAACAAAATCTGCCCTAGGATATTTTTTTAATACTTCGCCAACAAGCTCTTCTGAACGCCCTTTTCCATAGATATCTGCTGTATCAAATAAAGTTATCCCTAGGTCAAGTGCAGCTGTGACTAGCTCCGTCCCGTCTTGTTCATTTAAGTTTTCATATAAGTTATGGCCACCTACAGCATTCGTCCCCAGACCAATTTCGGAAATCTTAATATTTGTTTTTTTTAATGTATGAAATTTCATATTCCTACCTCCTCTGTTTTCTGTAATCAGATTAGAGTAAAAAAAATATTTTACCAACATACTTAGTTATAGTTTCATATATAGAAACAAAAGCATTTTAATTGCAAATAGAAGATCGAATTAATTATGCCTCGACATAATTGCAAATTCGGAATCCGTGACATCCGCTGAAAAGTAACTTAAACATGCATTTATCTCACCACCTATAGGGGTGGGAGACCTTTGTAGCTGCCGTTACACTTTCGCTACGCAAAATAGTTGCTGAAGGGAGTTGAAATTTCCCTTTATGCTAACAGGTAATGGATTTCTTCCGTTAATTGCTGGCTTGCCTCTTCTAATTTTTTTGCAAATGACCGAATGGCCGTTTTCCTCATTTGATTCGTCGAACCGTGCAAAGCAATTGCACCGAAGACTTCTTCATTCACATAAATCGGAACTGCAATACAAATTTTACCTACATTCGTTTCTTCATTATCAACAGCATATCCCTGTGCTTTAATGACCTGTAAGTGAGGAATTAATAGGCCATAATCATAGAAGGTTTTTGTTGTAAATGTATTTAGTTCAATACTATTTAATATTTCACGTTGTTTTTTAGCTGACAGATGAGCTAATACTACTTTTCCGAGTGCGCTTGAATGCATAGGTGTCCGAGTATCGATTGCTTGATAAGTAGGATGTTCAAAAGGCTCCCTAATCACATTTTTTATTACCATCTCATAATCTTCCAAAATACCAATGTAAGTAGTTATTTCTTCTTGGCGGGCTAATTGATATGGCGCCACGAGAGACGTCCATTGGATATCTTTGTGCCAATATAAGTGCTCATCCCTAAAGATATGCGGATTTAATTGATAGTATTTATTATATTTAATGACATAATTCATTTTTTCGAGCGTATAAAGCATACGAAAAACGGATGTCTTATTCATTGATAATTCTTCCATAATTTCAGTTAATGTAAGAGAATGCTTTTGACGTAATACATCCAAAATCAAAAGGCCCTTTTTTAATGTCGATACTTCATAGGAATCCATTTTGCCCTCTCCTAACTTCTAAATTTCTAGCTTGTACAATACCATCTTTACTATTGATTTACTAGTTTGGATAGTTTCTTATAGAAATAAGTCTCTACAGGGGATTATGATAGGCGGTGGAATTTCAATTCTTTTTTGTCTCTCCTATCTGTAGAGATGCTTTCTATTTGCTTATGATTTTCTTTATTGACATCATATTTACAACATCTAATGTATAGTGAAAAAATGGCAAATGAAGTAATTGAGAGAAGGAAATAACCGAGCTTTTTATAAAGTTATGGATCAAGGAGTCGCCCAGTCTCCACTCTAATCAACCATTTACATAGTAGACGTTTTAACAAAAGTCATCCATAACTTTTGGTGATGAACCAAAGTTATTACAAGAAGAAAAAGTAAAGCAGCCGCCGTTATGATTCTAGTGAAATGGGAATTTAAAGATTGTTAAAAGTTTCATATAAAAGAACTTCTATTAACTCATTTTCAAGTAAAAAGATAAATTGTTATAATAATCTAATTGTTGACTCAATTCGAAAATGCGGATAATATACTGTTTATTGATAAAAATACATAAAAATGAAATTTATTTTCTTTTTTGAAAGTGGAGTGGTTATTATGGCGAATTTTTTACGAAAGAAATCAATCGAGCAAGCCAATAAAATAACTGAAGTCGAACGTTTTAAACTAAAGCGTGAACTAGGGTCGTTGCAATTATTGCTGTACGTACTAGGGGCTACAATAGGAGCTGGCATTTTTGTGTTGCCAGGAACTACAGCTGCTCTACATGCGGGTCCGGGTGTTGTTGTTTCATTCTTAATAGGTGGTCTTGTAACAATAGCAGTTGGGTTAGCCTATGTTGAATTCGCAGCGATGGCTCCTGTTGCCGGGAGTGCTTACACCTATTCTTATATTGCGTTAGGTGAAATGATTGCTTGGATAATCGGTTGGGATTTATTATTGGAATTTATCGTTATTTCTAGTACAGTCGCAGTTGGCTGGAGTGGCTACGTCAATTCGTTTTTACAATCTGTGGGAATTCACTTGCCAGAAGTTTTAACAAAGGATATTGCTCATGGTGGGATTGTGAATCTACCTGCTGTGGCTGGTTGGCTTATTGTAGCTTGGATTTCAATGAGTGGAATTAAAAATGTGGGTCGATCAAATATGTTATTTACAGCTGCAAAGGTTGGCGCGATTATCTTATTCCTTGCTATTGGGGCTTTTCACGTTAACCCTATAAACTGGACACCGTTTACACCGTTTGGCTGGTCAGGTGTAATGGCGGGAGCGGCACTAGTGTTCTTTGCCTTTACCGGATTTGATGGTGTAACAACAGTTCTTGAGGAAGTAAAAAATCCTCAAAAAACAATACCAAAAGCTTTAATCGGTGGTCTAAGTATACTAACGCTTATTTATGCAATTGTTGCACTAGTATTAACAGGTATTGTACCATCCCCTGAGTTGGATGTTCCAAATCCTACTGTATATGCACTAGAATCTGTTGGGATTCAATGGGGAGGTGCTATCATTGCAGTATCAGTTATTTTTGGATTGCTTGCTACGATGATTGCAAATACAACAAGTGCGACACGCGTGCTGTTTGCAATGAGCCGAGATGGACTTCTACCAGAACGTATTGCACAAACAAATAAAAAAACAGGCGTACCTGTATTGTCAACTTTAATTGTTGTTGTAACAGGCATTCTCTTATCAGGATTTTTATCGATCGGAGAATTAGCGGAATTTGCTAACATCGGCGGTTTAACTGCTTTTGCTTTAACAACAGTTAGTGTTGTTGTTCTTCGCTATACACGACCAGATCAACCACGTGTATTTAAAGTACCTGCGCTATGGCTTGTAGCAACTGTAGGTGTTGGAGGATGTATTGTATTAATTTTTAGTCTGCCGCCATTTACTATAGTGCGCTTTTTGATTTGGTTAGCGATAGGTTTAGTTATTTATATAGCCTATGGATACAAGCATGCTAAAATAAGCTCTAAAAATGAAGATCTATAAATGAGATGAAAAAAAGTGCGAGAAATCAATTTTAGAAACGTTGATTTCTCGCACTTTTCTAATTATGAAACTTTACTTTAAAATATACTTATGTCCCGGGCCTCGTTTTTATCACAAAATTTAATACAAATCTAGACGCACACCCTTGTTAGTTTCAACATATAATAATTTTACATTTCCTTACAAGCCCAGGCATCAATTTCAATCTTTAGGGAAGGGGCTGCAAGCGCAACTACATACATTAATGTCATACACGGAAGGTGATCACCAAGAAAGTCGTTCATTATTTTCTTTCTTTGATCTACATTAATTTCTATTTCTCCAACCAAATAAAGGGTTATCTTCGTTAAATCTTGAATTTCCATATTCGCACTTTCAAGATTCTTTCTGATATTTTCTAATGCCAATTTCATTTGAGTTAATGGCTCTTCAGGTATAGTCCCATCTTCTTCCACGCCTATTTGTCCAGATAGTGTTAACCATCTCTGTGGTCCTGTTACTTCTATTTGATGTACATAAGGAGCAACCGGTTGATGAATGTCCTTCGGGTTTCTAGCAATTTTCACATAATCAATCCTTTCTATATAATTTCAGTTTATAATTTCTGTAAGAATATCATCCTAAGACTAAAGATAAAAAATTTAATTTTAGTACTATCATAAAAGAACTTACATTGGCTATGATGGTGTTCAAAGGGTTATAATAGACTAATAAAATTAAGGCTTATAACGCTGATACAGCTTTCAAAAATATTGTTATTAATTTGATAAGGCATACTATTCTTTTCGCTCCTTGGATGCATTAATTTCTTATGAGACTTATAAAGCGCAAGTATTTAAGTCTTATTCTAAGTGTTAATGGAAATAATAATCCAATGAAGGGGGCATTTACATAAGAATGATACGTAATATTCTACATCAATTTATTAATTGTTTTTGTTCATTTGATGGCGAAATCCAGGCAGTAAAGGCCGCGAAGCCGTTTTGTAGAAGGAGTGAATACATGAGTAATTTCTTTCGAAGCCATGGATTTAAACGTTTTTTAATCCTAGCTGGGATCGCTATTGCATTATATATGATGCGGAGTATGATCAATCTAATTCTTCTTACGTTCATTATTACTTACTTGATGAATCAACTTACCACGAAGACAACAAAAGAGGTTAGAAAGTACGTACGGATGAACGAGAAGGCTGTAACAGTTACCCTCTATCTTTTGCTTGTTGCAGGTATTGTTGCAATTATCTACAAGTATTTGCCTGTCGTAACCCAACAAATTACACAGCTCTTTGATCTTATTGCTAGCTTTAGTCTTAACCCAAATGATAACGAGATTGCACGGTATTTAGCTCCAACCTTTGACAAGATTGAGCTGGGTAAATATTTAGAGCAAGGTGTAGACCTCACGCTGAAAAACCTTACGAATATTGGTAAAATCATTTTGCATATATTCATTGCACTAATTTTGAGCTTGTTTATTTTACTTGAAAAGAAACGTATTACGGAATTTACAGCGAAATTTAAAGATAGCAAAATGAGCCATCTCTACGATGAATTACATTATTTCTCAAGGATATTCATTCGTTCTTTCGGTAAAGTTATTGAGGCACAGTTCATTATTGCTGCTGTCAACTGTGTTTTATCTGTTATTGCTTTATACATTATGGGCTTCCCGCATTTAATTGCGCTGGGGATCATGCTCTTTATACTGGGGTTAGTGCCAGTTGCAGGGGTTATCATGTCCTTGATTCCTCTAGCTATAATCGCATACAGTATCGGTGGTCCTATGTACATTGTCTATATCTTAGTTATTGTTATGGTACTACATGCTATGGAGGCATACTTCTTAAATCCAAAGCTAATGTCTGCTAAGACAAATCTTCCAATTTTCTATACATTCATGGTCATTCTCTTCTCGGAGCATTTTCTTGGTGTATGGGGATTAATTATTGGTATTCCATTATTCATGTTCCTTCTCGATATTCTCGGAGTTACGTCATCAGAAGATGAACTGCAACAGGCAAGGGAAATACAAGAAGACAAATAAAGTGAATAAAGTTTCATTCAAGAAGGAATCAAATGTGTATGATTCCTTTTTTTTCTTGGCTTGGAAATTTTGAAGTCCATGGTTTGGCAGTATAGAGGATGGCCTAAACAGTTAACCCCCTTTCGATTATTGCATTGAGAGGGGGTTAACTTTATTTATAGTGCCTTTAAGGAACTTGCTTCTGAGAACATAGTATGTGTTTTTCTCTTTATAAATATAAAAATTAGTAATGCGGTAATGCCCTCTGCGGCGGGGAATGTCCACCAAATAGCTTGTGGGCCAAGTAATTTAGGCAATAGTACGAGAGCAGGGATAAATAATATAATACTGCGAAGTAACATTATGGTTGCTGCAAGACGTATTCTTTCAATTGATTGGAAGAATTCCGCAAAGACCATGTTCACGCCAAGGAATACATACCCAATTGCAAAGTGTACAAAGCCTTGCGCGGCCATATTACGAATTTCAAACGTACTATCACCGAATAATGCTATTAGCTGAGAAGGGAATAATGTAGCAATTATGACAGTAGTTAAACCTAGAATAAATGCAGTGGCTATACCGATTTTCAATAACGCTGTTAATCTCTCAATTAATCTCGCACCGTAGTGATAACTAACGAGGGGCTGTAGGGCCATACCGATACCAAGGAATACTGTTAATAGTACGGTATGAATATAGTTAATCATCGCGTAGGCGGTCACTCCATCTGAGCCCAAATAGTGTAAAAATGTCACATTATATAAAATAACCATAATAGCGACGGAGGCTTCAACAATAAAGCTTGGTAACCCAATAGCGAATATTTTCTTTAAATCAGATAGGTTGAAAAACTTACGCACAAACTTTAATTCGGATTGCTTTCGGAAGAAATGTAGGCAAAGCACCGACATACCGATTATTGTGGAAAGTGCTGTAGCCAGGGCACAGCCAGTTACGCCGTAGTGGAGTACGAAAATAAAAATGTAGTTTAAAATAATGTTTAACACAGATGTAGTAATTAAACCCATCATTGCAAGCTTTGGATTGCCATCATTTCGAATAAAAATGCTTAGTAAGTTTTCAATTGTGTAGAACACACCGAAAATCAAAATAACATGTAAGTACTCTTGTACATAAGGAAATGTAGCATCACTTGCGCCGAATATATAGGAGATTTCCTTTAAATTTAATAAAAGTATTAGAATCAGTGCCATAACGACAACGATCATGGTTGTAAATGCTAATGTAAAGAGCTGGTTCGCTCTTTTTTTATTGCCCTCACCGAGAGAAATTGAAAATAGTGTTGCCCCACCCATACCAATCCAAAGGGAAATAGATAGTAAAATCGAAAAAATAGGTACGGCGATATTTACGCCTGCTAAAGCGGTTGGTCCAACGCCGTGACTAACGAAAATACCATCCACTAAAATATTCACTGACATCAGTAACATACCAATCATGGCCGGGAATAAATATGATAAAAACAAGGGCCTAAGAGGCCTTGTTTCAATTGGGTTAAGGGTAGTCATCAGCATGTACCTCCTTTACCATCACCTTTTCACCTTTAGTATCTAGCTCACCGTTAAAGACGAAGCCAAACTTTTTATATAACTGAATAGCTACTGTATTGTTGTCATAAACACTTAAATATATATTTTGACAGCTGTATTTAGCTACTAAATATTGAATAAGTTGCTGTAAAAAGTATTTTCCCAAACCTTGGTGCTGGTAGAGCTCATCAATGAAATAGCGATCTAACCAAACACGTTGTGAATTGTCCTTATGTGGGAACACGCCATACATAGCGAAGCCAACTGCATTATCTTCCTTATACAATCCTATAGGGATAAAGCGTTTATCTGCTTTTGCCTCCGCTAAGCATTGTTGTGTACTTTCAATAAAATCTTGCTGATTATCAGCAATGCGTAGTGCTAATACTTCCTCTTTGTTTAAAGCTGTAATGTCACGAATTTCCGTGAACATAATTCCAAAACCTTTCTATTTTTAATTTCTTTCAGCAGATGTCACGGAAATCGGAAAGGGCTCTTTATGCAAGCACAAACCGATTCCGGACGAAATTATGTAGTGGCATAATTGATTGTGAATAGCTACAATTTAATGTATATAGTAACTATATAGTCAAGGAGGGAAACTTAAAAATGTTTAATAAAAATGTAAAATATTTTACAACTGGTGAGTTCGCTAAAATTTGTAAGGTTAATAAACAAACGTTAATCTACTACGATCAAATCGGTTTATTATCACCAATTATGAAGGATAGTAAAGACTATCGTTATTATTCCATTGCACAATATGAATTTTTTAGTGTGATTGAGCTATTAAAGGCGGTTGGTATGTCTTTAAAAGATATTCAAAAATATATGGCAGAAAAATCACCCGAAAATTTCTTAGATTTAATGTATCAGCAAAAGGAAATTGTAGCGAAAAAACGTCGAGAGCTGGAGATGATTGAAAGCATTATTGATGTAAAAATTGATTTAACAGAGGAAGCCTTACACCTTGATTTTGATAGTATTACGATTGAGCATCTGCCGGTGGCCACATTGTATTTAAGTAAAAATATCGAGGATTCGACGGAAGAACAATTTACGAAGGCTGTATCAGACTTTATAGATGAGTTAGATCGTTCTCAATTAGACACGGGTTATCCCATTGGAGGGATTACAAGAAGAGAGCAAGTATTAGCTGGAAACTATGACAATTATAGTTTCTTATATATAGAGCAACCACACCCGCGAGAAGGTCATCCTTATTTTGAAGCGATTGAAGGGGATTTTATTGTAGGATATCATGTAGGAAATTCCACTACACTTGGTGAATCTTACGAGCGATTATTTAAGGTCATGAGGGAAAAAGGCTTTGAACTAGGGGAATACGTATATGAGGAATACATTTATGACGCCGTTATTAAAAATCGGGAAGAGGATTATGTAACGAAAATTATGATAGAAATTAAAAAAGGTTGTTGATAAGTATAGAAGTAAAAAAAATACTTCCAACGTTATTTGAATGGTTGAGCGGCAGTAAAGTAGAAAGGCTTATAGTGATACGAGCGGTATGGCAAATGATGCAGCAAGAAATTGAAAGCAATTGCTTGCTTTTTGGAAGGGAAATGAAATACTACGAAAAAATAAACAGCCGTTTAGCCAAGCTCTTGCAGGCTATAGTTGGTGAATAAAAGGGGAGAGAAGAATGAACTATTTCACTATATTTGCATCTAAGAACAACATTGACGATATTGAAGTGAAAATTTCAGATGTTTTTGCAAAAGGCTTTGCTATCGAAAAAAATGACAATGAGTATGTAATAACATCAAAGGCGCTGTTTAAAAAATATAAATTAATAATTAGAGTGACGTCTGAAGATACGAATCCAGATTACTTCGCTAATAATATTCCTGGGATGATGGGGTATTACGACAATTTTCCTTTTGAAGATGACAATTTAAAAGAATTAGTTTTGACTCAAATAGCTGTTTTAAATACAGTGATTGCAATCGAATCGGAAAAAGAGATAAATGAAGAACAGATGCAGTTATTTACGAACCTATTATCAAGCATAGGCGGAATTGGCTTTTTAGCGAATGGCACTTTACTAGACGATGAAGGGAACGTTATTGTTTATCCTGACGGGCAATCAGGACCATCTGACTTTAGACCCCACGCTTGTACTCGAAAGGTAAGGGGACAAGAGATGTCATCAGAAGAAGGTGAACAAAGAAAAAATAAAACGCTAGCATATTTAAAAGAAGAAGCTATTCCATATACAGCTTCCCTTCCTCAACTCCCAACACTAGAGGCTTGTCAGTTTAAAACTCGAGAAGACATTGCTAGAAGAGCTGTAGCCCTGTTAATTGTCATTCAATTTGCCTGTGATGTGGCGCAAGGTGGAAATGTAGAAGAATCGCGAGACTTTTTCATCAATATGTTACGCACTTATAAAGTAGAAGACTATTTAACTAGCAACGAAAGAGACTTTTTACAAGCTTCTGAACCAGATGTGCAAGAAGCCATTAATATTTCATGGCAATACGAGGCTTATTGGACACTTATTTGGGCACTTGGATTTGTTGAGAAGCTCGATTTTCCTGATGAAGTATGTGATTGCGAGTATGCCATTCAAGTCGTTTCTAACTGTGAAACGTTTGAACAATTTTTCCTTCAAACTGTCATGCGTAGTCAGGAAGAGATATTGGATGAAGCCGACAAGATTTACAGATACCATTGGGCTTGTGTAGATAGTCGGATAAAAGACCAAGCGGCTCCTGCCGGGATGAATGAAAGCATCGTCATGGAAAGGAGAAGAGGCTTGTTCTGGATGATAGGGCATCGAAGTGAAGAATGGGCTAACATGTCGATGGATACTTAAATATAAAAGAAAAATAGCAAACTAGCAGAAAAACTAGTTTGCTATTTTTATATGCTTATTTTATATAATGAGGTTTACTTACTTTATCAATCAGCAGAAGGCCATCATATTGATCTCGTGGAACAAGACTTTCCTGAATCATTCCCCAGCTATACGATAAACGTGGCTCAAACATCCATGAGTTTCCACGCTCACTTTGACGGTTTCGTAAGTCGATAAATGTGTACGGTTTATTTGAAGATGAAGCAATATCCTCGATGGATCCTTTCACTGGCGGTAAAACGGCCATAGGCTCACCCATATTGTTTGCTGTTTCCCCACCAGCCATATAAAGACCAAGCACATAACTATATTTTTTGTAAATATCCGGTAGGCGTTCACCCATCAATTTTACTGGATAAGGAGAACCCATTACTTCGGATTGTGCTTTACGAATATGGTCATTATGCGCCCAGACGATAAATTTTTCAGTTGGATAAATCTCCTCTGCTAACCAAAGAAGGTTTTCCATCATTGATTGGTCGCGCCATTCCATTGTCTTTAAAAAAGAATCATATTTATTTTGCTCAAGTTCAATATTTGCTTGAATGGATAGTTCTACATATTCGTCTGCTAAACGGATACGGTCAGCTAAAGTACGTTCCATAAGCTTTACAATATGAGACTCTCCCGGATAAGCCGCTTTTAACTCGTTTTCTTTTAGCTGTACTTGTGATTTTACTTGTTTATACACTTCGATAATGCTTGGTTTCGCCTTTTGATAGCCTTTTAAATCCGTACCGAAACTCCAGTCAACAAGTTTCTCCTCTACTTCACTTAACTGTTTAGCAAGCATACTATTTTGTAGCCAGTTACCGTTTGTGAATGCACCTTGCTGTTGAATATCAAAGCCCGCTAATTTTAAAGGTTTATCGGTATTCTGTGTTTTTTTAGCATACTCAAATAACGGTAGTGTTTCTTTTGACCACCATACACCAAAAATAGCATCCTTCATCGTTTGTTGCGCTGTTTGTTTATCGATTTGTCCTTGAGCATTCATGGCATTCCCCATACCGCTTTCAAAGGCTAGGACATTGTAGCCCATTTCTTGGTGTAAAAATTGAATTAAACGTGTTTTTGCTAAGCTAAATTCTGCTGCGCCATGTGAACTTTCCCCTAAAAAAACAATGCGCTTATCATGCAATAAAGGCTTCAGCATCTCTAAATCTTCAAATTTAGTGGATGGGATGTTTTGTTGACCAACTGCTTCAGGTTGAATGGATGTTAAGCTGTAAGCATGGTCGTTTGTCCATTTTTTCCAATCTTGAAGAGTTTCACTGGATGTGCGAGCTTGCTTCACTTCTAACTTGTTATCTAAAGCTACACGTTCTTCTACCACCGGAACTGCTGCGGATGCATTTGAAACTCCGTTGAACGCTACAAAGCTTGTTAACGCAATACTTAATGATAATAAAACCTTACGTTTCTTACCTTTTGTCACTTTCTATCAGTCCTTCGCTTTATAGTAAGACCAATTATAGGTAGAAAAGGTTAAAGTAAAGGGGGTCTTTGTTTAAATTTTGTTTAAATTTGGTCGAATGCCATTATTTTGGATTATTTGAGCGGATGCAGATAAAAAAACATCTCCATAGCGTAAGTACACTATAGAGATGTTAGCTATTTTATTTATAGTGATATGTGCTAGCTCTTGGGTTATTCCGCTGTATTTGATTGAACCATGCACGATTCTTTTCCTCTTGTTTTAAAGTATTAACGATGGTTGATGAGCAGCTAACACAGATTTTTGCCTGAGTAATTTGTCCGCAGCGTTCACAGGGTGCGCCTAAATTAGGAAAAATCGATTTTTTTAATTTCCCTGCTTTTACCCATTTATAGAGTAGCTCAGATGAAACCCCGGTTAATGCAACTACCTCATCATTCGTTAAATAGCGATTATTTTTTCTTAGTAAAAAATGATGTAGTTCTGAAAAAATATCTTCTTCTCTTACATCAATCCTTTTGGTAAATAGCTGCATGATTATTACTCTCCTCGTTTTACTTTAATTGATGACTTCTTCTATAGTTTTATTTGCGTTGTTCGGTTGCTCATCATATTTATAGTTTTCCCAGCGATTACGTGCTAGTTTTCGATATTTATTGGAAATATTTCGATCTGCTATTAATCGAGAGAATCCTTTTTTCGCCTCGGCAATATCTCCAAGTCGGAGGCTTAATTCGGCATGTAAATATTGAATTCTCTCTCCGCCCTCTTGATTGGATGCAAAAGATTTGCTGTAAAAATCTCTAGCAGCAAAAAGGTAGCGCATTTCCGATTCCTCATCATTTTTTAAGCGATAAAGCCAGGCTATTTTTAAAGCGAAATTGGCCATAAGAAGTGACTCTTCCATTGATGCTCTTGATACAAGATAAGCTAATTTAAAGCTTACAATGGCATCATCAATCGTACGTTCCTTACAGATATCCATTGGTCTTTGTAGCTCTTTTATGTACAGCTCATCAATAAGAAGCATGAAAGGCCCATATGTTCTTGTCATAGACTTGTGGAAAGCATAGCCACAATGTGGACAAACGGCAACTTCATACAATAACGGGTTTAAACCTTCGTAAACTGGCATGAAGTCTGTTTGCTCTTCGATAATTTTATAACGATTAGGGCGTACTTTATATGTGGTAAAATGCTTTTTGCAAAACTTGCAATCCACACTACTTTCATAGTAGTAAATGTTAAATGCCATAAGAATCAACTCCTTTACATTCAGATGATTAATATTTCTTTTGTTCTATTTATATGATGGATAGTATCGTTCAATATATTTAATTTAATTACCTCTATATTAACAATTCTATGCTCTTTGGTATACTCCTTTAGAATTATTGAAATAAAAATGTTCATTACTTTCTTAGTTATTTGAAATTTCGATATGTACCCGTAATAGTGTTTATCGGTGTAGTTGGAGTAAGTTATACGGTTGGCTTAGCTTGTCATAAAACGTACAAATGTTTCATTAACTATTAATTTTTTTATTATCAAGCTGCTGTATAGATAATAAGACCTATATATAATTTTGATATAAAGATATTTCTTCATGTAAAATGACAAGTATATTGATTAGGGAAATATAGGATTATTGTTAAGCAACGAAGAGGAGTCACCCAGGCACTCGCCTGTAGTGGAAAATGACATTTATATCAGGTGATCGGAGTGGGGGTGGGCGACTTCTTGGAGATCATCGTCACAGGTATTACCCCGAAGTGGGCCATGTTATGGTGAGTTTCCCTAATCGATATATCTAATAAAATTATGTAAATCGGTAAGGAGAGAACGATGGATTATAAAATTGTATTCTTTGACGTAGATGGAACGCTTGTAAATTATGAAGATGGTCGTATTGAAGAAAGTACAATGATCGCTATTGAGCAATTAAAAAACAATGGAATTCATATTGTTGCAGCTACAGGAAGACCTTTATCAATGTGCCAAGGTTTAAGAAGCATAGGTATAGATACGTTTATTACCGCTAATGGTGCCCATGTTAAGCATCAAGATCAAGTAATACATAAAATTCCTATTGCAAAGGAAATTGTCCACGCAGTTAAGGCTTTTGCTGAAAACAATAAACAAAGTCTTTCGTTTTTTACAGAACAATTATCGATGAATAACGTCCAAGAACAAGAGACATTAAAAGCCATGCAAGAAACATTATCTTTGCAAGAGTTTCCCGTTATTAATGAAGATATTTTAACGCAAGAGGTTTACTTAATGTGTTTATATGGCAACGAGGATATTGAGAAAAGGTATACTTTAAAATTCCCGCATTTATTATTTAAGAGGTGGCACCCTTACATTACAAATGTTTTGCAACATGATGTTTCCAAATCTATTGCTGTGCAAGCTGTACTAGATTATTTCGACTTGAGTCCAGAGGAAGCACTTGCTTTTGGTGATGGAGATAATGATATCGACATGCTGGAGCAGGTTGGCTTTGGTATTGCAATGGGCAACGGTAGTGAAGCATTGAAAAGTGTCGCTAATTATGTAACGAAAAAATCAACAGAGGACGGTATTCATTATGCTCTACGTAAGCTGCAAATAATTTAATTATTTGAAAGTAAAATATGAATCAACCAGTCACTAAGCAGTCACTAAGAAAAAACTATAGTTATGAAGCGCATTTTTTTACGATCCAACATGGATGAATGTTTTCATGGAGAAAATGTATTTAATCCATAATACTCATAATGTTGTCTCCTTTGAGTTATTATAAAGCTAACTATTAAAAATTATTACGCTTTAGATGGGGTGGATTTATGGCGCATCACGTACAATCTCTTATTGAACATTTTGGATATTTTGGCATTATTCTTATCCTAGTTGGGGGAATTGTCGGTCTGCCACTTCCTGATGAAATATTTTTGACATATGTAGGGTATAGCGTATATCGTGAAACTCTTGCACATATTCCAGCTTTAATCAGCGCTATGATAGGCGCAGCCGGGGGAATTACCCTGAGTTACTATATAGGCTATAAATTCGGGCTACCTTTATTACGAAAATACGGTTCGAAAGTCCATATTACAGAACAGAAAATTGATTTTACTAAAAAATTATTTGAAAAAATTGGACCAATATTATTATTAATAGGGTATTTTATCCCTGGTGTACGTCATCTTACTGCATATATTGCAGCTATTAATAATTATCCTTATAAAAAATTTGCTTTCTTTGCTTATATGGGAGCAGCTTTATGGACATTTACTTTTATCACTTTAGGGAAGATACTTGGAGAGAAATGGCATTATGTTGAGTTATATTTATCCCGCTACAGTATTTATGCTATAGTATTGTTCATCATCATTATGTTCATCATTTATTTTGTTTTCAAAAGAAAGAATTCATCTAAATAAATTTAACTTCTTTCAGCGGGTGTCCAACATCCACTGGCCTAAGCACAGAGCCGATTCCGGACGTAATTATGCCGAGGCATAATTGATAAAAGGTCTGATTCAATATTTAGTTATCTATGGTGAAATATTTATAATCAAACCATTAAAAGGTATTACATTTTAATAATGTAGTACCTTTTTTATTGCAGTTATATATAAATATCTATGGTATTATAAGTAATATTATAATCAAAATATTAGTATGGGAGGATATATATGGGGTGTGTTCAGGTGTCTTCAAAAACATATAGGGATAATACAGGCAGGAGCATAAACTTTCCTACTCTTCTAGTTGAGTATAATGGAAAGACAATGTTTTTTGAGCAATTACACAGATATCAAATAAAGAATCATAGTAAAAGCAGAAGTTGGCATAAGAAGTTAGTACAAGCTGTTGGACTATTGCTTGATTATATGGAAGCTAATCAGGATTATTATACTTCCCCAAAAGAATTCTTTGATACATTTACGGAGTCTGTTTATTCAGGAACAATAAATGAAGAAGGGTTAGACCCATCGGGACTTTATTGGTTACCAAAAAGAGTTAAAACAGCGAATATGCTTTTATCTGCCTTAAATGGTTTTTCAGATTGGTTATATGAAGAATATGGAGCTGTTCAATTAAATCCTTGGAGAAAAGCCACAAGATATGAAGAACGACTTAACTGGATGGCACAGATAAACAAAAGTCACAACTCATTTCTAGGGCATTTAAATGATGTTCATAAAATCGCTGAAACTGCAAAATTAGCTCGTAATACTGTTAGAAGAAGAAGTCCATACTCACCAAAAGGAGATACAAAAGCCTTCCCCGAATATAAAACAAATGACCTCCTATGGGAAGGGTTTAAAAATACAAGAAAGAACTATGAATTAGACCTTGTTGACCGTTATAACTGGCGTGATATTGCCATTACTATCCTGATGCACGGCGGTGGACTTAGACATAGTGAAGTATTTCATCTATGGGTACAGGACGTCTTCCCTGATCCTGAAGACTCTAATCTTGCTGTGGTACGAATCTATCATCCAAGCGAAGGAAGACCTCCACAGGATTTCAAGAATCCTACTACTGGTAAATATATTACAGACAGAGAAAGCTATCTGCTATTAAAATATGGTTTACTCCCACGCAACATGTATTCTGGTCAGGACAAACGATTTGCAGGGTGGAAAGAGCCAAGGCTTGATAATGATAAAGATAAATATATGCAGATTTACTGGTTTTCAAAGGAATGGGGATACATTTTTATGTATGTATGGAAAATGTATATGGCAAAAAGGTTAAGAGATGGCATTAAGGATACTCACCCATTTGCCTTTGTCTCGCATTCTCCTAAAACACTAGGAGAAATGATGCCACTTAGGACTCAGAGGGAGTCTCACGAAAAAGCAGTTGAAAAGATTGATTTGACAGTCGGAAAAAAAGATGGAACTACTCCACACGGACATAGACACGCATATGGTCAAAGACTTAAAAATGCCAAAATACCTGAACGCATCATACAAATTGCTATGCACCATAAATCTATAGATTCTCAGAAAGTATACACAGAGCCAACAGTTGCAGATGTTACAACTTCACTAAATAATGCCACTGCTTCTTTGGATAATGGTTGTGTACTTCCAATGCAGACTGAAATTGATGAATGGATGAATGAAGAAACTAAACAGCAGAACAGATACAGATATAGGAGAAAATAAATGGGAAGAATAAGCTATGAGAATGATTTTAAGTATAAAATGATTGAAGAACTTTGCAACGGTAAATCAGCAAAGGATATTCAGCGAGAATATGGTGTTAAAAATTCTACTGTTATTATATGGCTCCGAGATTTCATTAAAAACGGAGCTTTTGGTGATAATACATTATCGCCAAAAGAAAATCTGATGCTTGAACAGTTAAAGGAAAAAGCTATAAAAAGAGAAATTGAATTAAGGCAACAAGGAACGTCTACTAGTGAAGATTTCGAATGGCTTTTAGAATATGATTCTAATTTACAGCAATGGAATGAATATGCCACGGAATGGATAAAAACAGTTGTAAGAAGCAAATCCGTAACACTTTCAGCTCTATCAAGCAGCTTCTTTAAAAAATATGTTATTCCCTATAACATCACTAGGTCTGTACAGGAGTTCATTTCAAAAGAATATGACACCCCAGATTTTTACGAGATTATTTTTGCAGAAAGAAAATCACGATCCTACGCTTTAGCAGAAGCAAAAAAGATTGTTGAATTTGTTGACTAGATTATTGAGGAAAAGTTTTCAGTTGAAGATGATTTAGGAAACAAACTTATTCCAGCAGAATTTAAAAATCCTCTAACAAAATACTTACCAGACTATGTAAAATCATCGCAACGTAATGAATCTGATAAGAATGTTCTGCCTTATAGGTACATAAAAGACCTTCGTAATATACTCTGCCCTCCAAATGCAACCTGTTTTAAAGACTTGAAATTTGCACAAAGTGTAGGTGATTCAAATACAGGCGGTGATTGGTTCATTGTTGATGAGTCTGTTATTGATAAAAATGACCCAGACTGTGTTTACAAATTCAGAAAAACTTCCAAGTATGAACAGAGAAAAAAGGGACTTTCTGAAGAAGTATATGAGATGTGGTTTCCGGGGACTACTGTGTCGCTTTTGACAAAGCTCCTTCTACCTTTAAGAACTTATCAGGTGCGTATGCTTGACAGTGGAGAAATGGATACTTATAAGTATGTGCAGTCTATTCGAAATGTGGCTGGAGAGTGGATCAAGAATGATTCACATTTAAGTCAGGGTACAGAAAAAAATCCTTTCGAAAGAGGTGTTTAAAAGATGCTATTCCTTATGCAATCGGGCGGAAGAAACTTGAAGAAATCGGGTTTGAGAATGAGTTTGTTGATGAACTTAAATCTGTGACTTTAAACAGTAATTTATTACCAATATAGATAGTTCTACTATTGATTAAGAATAATCTAAGCATTGGAGGATATATGATGGAAATGCAACCAGATGAACTGTTCTCAAAGCTTTACGAGAACGCTTCTACAAGGAAAAAGAAAACATTAGAACTCATACATAACGCCTGTAAAAAACAGTCCGAGTTTGACATAAAAGATTTTTCTATTGGCACTATAGCTAGACTGATAGCAGATGATGGCGGTCCAAGTGAACAGGCACTTAGAAACAAAAATGCCGAGGATTACAGAGTTTTGATAAGCCAGTGGGCTGAATACTATAAAACTACCACTAAAAAGCCTAAAAAAGAAAAGAGAACAACCGTAAACGATGATATCTTAGCAAGTATCTCCGAACCAACAACAAAGGCATTGGTTGGTATGCTTATGGCAGAGAATAAAAAGCTCAAAAGAGAAAACTCTTTGCTTAAAGAACAAACAACCTTTACGATTGATATGCGTCCTATAAACGATCTAAGCAAAAATAAGGATGTCGTTATAGTCGAGCCTTCTTATAATCTGACAGATACCGAAATAGATGCTCTTAGAAATGCCATATCAAACGAATTTATGAGCCATCAGGGATGGACTACCGATAATTATGGCAGAGTTAAAGAAGACGGGATTCAGATATATAAGGCTGGATATGTAACTGCCATACAAAAAATTCTTAATGGAATATAAAAGTAGCTTTAAAATAAAGTTTGAACAAAAACACCTCGTAAATCCTTACACTAAGATTAATAAGAAGCATCATTTTGAAAAAAGATTAATCAAAATGGATGCTTCTTTAGCATTTTTTAGTTTGCCTATTATAAAAAAGTTTGATCATTTTCTACAGCGGTACTTCATAATCGCGCCCGATTGTTGAAGATCGTTTTTCTTATTGAACTAACGCTCTATTCGTTAAGTGTAACTCTTCACAATTACTTGATATTATATAGGTGAATAGAAAGATAAATTAAAATTAGTTTAGTAGTTGTAAAAGTAGGTTATTTATATTATTCTCTTATAATTTTTCGAAAAGGAGAGTTTATGAAAAAGATTATTGTTTTTGTATTAACGATATTTATATTATTCTCAGGATTCGCAACACAAAGTTATGCGTTGTCAGATTCGAAATCTGCGGCAATACAAGCGTTGCTAGATGATGCCTCTCGTATATCAGGTGTGCCGGGAATGTCAATCTCAATACTTGCTGATGATGAAGTGTTCTACTTTTCTTCAGGGTATGCAGACCGTGAAAAGGGGTTGTCTGCAAGTGAAAATACACTCTATGAGTTAGCTTCGGTCAGTAAAGCTTTTACCGGTATGGGTATTATGCTGTTGGAAGAACAAGGGCTGCTCTCAATGACTGACCCTGTCCAAAAATATTTACCTTGGTTTACGTTAAAGTATCAAGGGAAACCTGTTGATATGCAAAGCCTTACACTAAATAACTTTCTTCACCATACCAGTGGTCTAACAAATATTAGGCATACTCAAAATATTCCACAAGGCAATACACCGGATATGTTGCAAAAGACTGTGGAAATGCTCGTAGATGCTGAATTGGCGTTCCCTCCCGGTGAACAGTATAACTATGGAACCGTTAATTATGACGTATTGGGTTTGGTTATTGAGATTGTGTCGCGACAAAGCTATGAAGACTTTATGAGGGAACAGGTATTTCAGCCGTTAGGTCTTCACCAGACGTATGCTTATAAAGAAGATGCTCAAGCCACTGGACAGTTGGCACAGGGCTACCGTACTTCCTTTTTTATGACAACTCCATTTAAAGCTCCGGATTATGCGGGGAATAAACCCGCAGGCTACATCATTTCTAATACAAAAGATATGGCGCGTTGGATGGGTATACAGATGGGTATTGTGCAGGACATACCCGAAATATTTCACACGGTTATCGAAAAATCACATAGGGGTGATATGTCTGTTTCGGCTGTCAACGATATGCATTATGCGGCAGGCTGGTCGGTAAACGCCGACCAAACGATTATAGAACACACTGGGGGCAATCCAAATTTCAGAACCGAAGTAGCCATACTGCTAAATGAACGAACAGCCGTCTGCTTGCTGAGCAACGGTGCAAATACCAATATAAACCTGGTACTAAAAGTTAAAGATATATTAGACGGCAATCTAACTCAGTCATATGAAATAAGCGGCACACAGCTTTTGGATATCACTTTGTCGTCTATCACAATTATTCTTTGCCTATTGGCCGTTTTGTTATTTCTCTTAGGATTACGCAGAAGGAAAACGAATGAGCGGCAGCCAATGACAAAAAAGAGAATAATCGTAACAATTATTTTCCTGATCGCTACGATTGCCCTGGGTATACTGTGCTGTGCTTTAGATTGGTCAACGATACTTATTTGGCGAACATATAGTGTTCTTACAGCTTTGATTTCGTCAGCATTATTAACAGCAAGCATTACATGGTTTGTATACACTCACCGATAAAATACATTGCTCCCAAGATAAGCAAAATGTTAAGTAATTAAATTTCAATTTATCGGTATGCTTAATTTGAAAAACATAAGACACTTCGGTGTCTTTTTTAATATCATCGACAATTTTCCCAGCCAAACCTAATTACTATTACTTCCACTAACTTGTTCGTTCGGAATAAGGATTTTTAAACAACTATATTATTTTTTAAATGACTTTATTGTAAATTAAACAACAATATTATTTTTGCACAAGCGTCGTTAGGTAACATTTCTTAAAAAGACTGTTATTCAACAATCTGGCCCGATTGTGGAATAAGAAAATTATCTATCTTTATTAAAAGACCACAATAAAAAATACATCCATTATCTCAATAAAGATTTAATGGATGTATTTTTATATACAAATAAAAGTTTGATTATAAAGTTTTATTATATATAATCAAACTCAAATCCTCTAAATATAAGGTCTAGTTTTATTTTATTATACTATTTACCCTATATTAAGCGTACTTGAATCAGACCTTTTGCTATATTACGGTAATATTGCAAATGAACGGACAGGGAATCCAGATGCTTTTTCAGGCTTTGGCACGATATTGAATATAGCAGCGCCTTTTGGAGGTAGCTTATCTAAATTTTTCATAAGCTCAATTTGGTAAGTATCTTGCTCTAGCACAAAATATTCGCCGTCTAATTTTCCATTTCTACGGAAATCTGCTGCTGAATCCGTGTCAAAAGTTTCGTGGCCAATAGCACTTACTTGTCGTTCGTTGAATAAAAATTGTAACGCTTCTAATCCCCAGCCAGGAATATGATTATTGCCATCAGCGTCTTTGTTGCTGAAAGATTCTTTATCTGGCCAACGTTTACTCCAATCGGTACGGAACGCAACAAAGGTACCTGCTTCAATTTCCCCATTTTCAGCTTCAAAGTCAAGAATATCTTGAACACTTAACGTGTAGTCGTTATTTACGTCGGCTTCCTTCGATTTATCAATAACGATTAGTGGTAGTACTAGTTCTTTTAGCTCCAATTCATCTAGATAGCGTGTATCTCGCACAAAATGGATAGGTGGGTCGATATGTGTTCCGTATTGCCCTGGGAAAGTGAATTGCTGTGCAAAGAAACCATCATCATGTGAAAATAATGTTTCAAATTTAGCATCATCAAACATAAAGAAATGTGGAGAATTTGGACCAAATGTATGCGTTAAGTCTACCCATTTTTTTGATTTCAATAGTTGAATTGCTTGTAAAAGTTCGTTTGCCATACTATTTCCCTGCTTTCTTTTAATTTTTTTGAATGCAACAATAAAAAAAGAGTCCTCCTTGAAGAAGAGGACTCTCGTGCAAAGCAACTGAAGTAAGTCTTCTCATCTTTCAAGGCAGAATTTTGCCAATTGGAATTAGCACCATACCTATAGGCTGGTTGCTGAGACTTCATAGGGCCAATCCCTCCGTCTCTCTTGATAAGAAAATGCGATATAAGAATTTTCAGAAATAATGTTTACAAACACTTTAGCATATTTTTTTATAGTTTACAAGTTTGATGGGGATACAAGGTTAAAATTCATAATGATGCTAAAGGTAAAAGAAAGAGGCCCTCTTCAAAGGGCCAACTCTTCACCAACCTAAAATTAGTGTTAGCTTACAACAGCTACTTTCAGTAAATGTTATACGAAATCCATCTGGTGTATAGGTAGTTTCGAATTTTACAGTAATGCCTGTTGAGGAAATTAACTTTTCAACTTCGGTTTTATTTGATTGTTGTGCTGCGTTCATAAGATCATGTGCAAATTGCTCGGATTCATCAATTTTATCCGTAAGTAACTGTGCTTGCTGCATAATAACCTTGATCCGATTCGCGGAAGTCTTTAATTTCTTTGTATTGACGATTGGAAATGGACTTCTATTCATTGGGGTTGTCGGCATTGCTAGATGGCTGGAAGGGTGTTGAATTGTTGGTTGATTTGCCATTACCCATGCCGGATAATAATTAGGATAGACAAAATACGGATAAGGATTGTAATACAACTAAATTCCTCCTATCCTATAGCTGATACAGTATCTTATGTGCAATATAGACTTTCGGTGTTAACAGCTGATGCTTTGAAAATCATGAGCAAAATGGGCTCGAGTGGAATGAAAAAGAGTATATATCAGGTTCTTTTGGGACTCAGTTCTCGGCATTAGAATTTTTCAAGGCCTATTTTGACGATAATTTCCTTAAAATGGGATAAAAACAAGAAGGAAGCCTTATGTATGGTTAAGGCTTCCTTTCATTAATGTTATTCTAGAGAAATCTATTGTTTATTTCTATCGAAGTGTAACGATAGGAAGGTAGTAACTGCGGCAATCATCACCATACCGAATCCATATATAGGAGTATGAGCTAATGATTGGTGGCTAACAATAATTCCTCCAATGTATGATCCTAGAAAAATACCAATGTTAAAGGCCGAAATATTTAATGCTGAAGCCATTGAAATAGCTGATGGTGTATATTTTTCTGAAAGCTGAACGGCATAAAGCTGTAATCCTGGTACATTCATAAACATAAATAGCCCCATCATAAAGACCATTATTAATCCTATGATTGATGATTCTAAAAAGAAGTTGATGCCGAGTAGTGCTAATGCTAATCCTATAAAGATAATAAAGATAGAGCGTAAAGGGTTACTATTCGCAAAATGACCACCTAATGTATTTCCGATGGCAACAAAAATACCGTATACAACTAAGATCACGACAATTGCCTTTGGTGAGTAGCCCATATACTGCTCTAAAATAGGAGAAACATAGGTGTATACGACGAATGCGCCACCATACCCAATTGCAGTAATAAAGAGGATTAATAACATTCGAATATTCCCTAATACTTTACCAATATCTCGAATGGATATTGGATTACCTTTCGATAAGTGACTTGGCACAAGCAAGGCATTACTAATTAATCCAATAATACCTATGATAACTATGAAAATAAACGACATCCGCCAATCAGTTACTTGTCCAATAAAAGTTCCTAGTGGGACACCAGTCACAGTTGCTAATGTTAGTCCTGTAAACATAAAAGCTATTGCACTTGCTCGTTTATTTGGTGCCACAACATCTGCAGCTATCACAGAGGCAATGGACATAAACACACCATGTGCCAATGCCGAAATAACACGCCCAGTTAGTAGTAATGAGAATGAGGGTGCTAAGGCTGCAAGTAAATTACCGATAATAAACAGCACCATAACGAGCAGTAACACTTTTTTGCGACTAAGGCGCGATGTTAATGCTGTTAAAAGCGGTGCACCAATAGTTACACCTAGTGCATATATGGATACGGTTAAACCTGCAGTACTTAATGTTATAGTAAAATCTTTTGTAATTAATGGTAGCAGTCCGATGCTTATAAATTCTGTAGAGCCGATACCAAATGCACTGATTGCAAGTGCGAGTAATGTGAATTTAGCATTTGGCGCTTTTGTATCATTCATTCTATTAATATCTCCTTTGATTTTTTGTATAGTGTATAGTAATATTCATGCATGCTAGAAAGTTACGTAGGGTACTTTTAGTTACTTTTGAATATAACAGGGGGTTTACAATGAAAAAAGTTTATAATATTGGTGTCGAAGCCACTCTTGAAGTAATTGGGGGTAAATGGAAACCTATTATTCTTTGTCATCTTAACCACCATGGTCAGATTCGTACGAATGAATTTCGCCGATTGATTCCAGGCATTTCTCAAAAAATGCTAACAAGCCAATTACGTGAATTAGAGCAGTCTGGATTAATTAATCGTAAGGTTTTCAATCAAGTACCGCCAAAAGTTGAATATTCGTTAACACCTTATGGTCAAGAGATGGACCCTGTGCTGAACATTCTTTGCACTTGGGGTGAAAAACATATCGAAATGCTACAAGATAAAGGTGAAGATGTACTGTTAATGCAACGTGACGAAGATATCGCAATAAAGCATACATCTTAAATAGATAGGAAAGAGACTGTCTAAAAAGTTTTCTATACTAAGAAAATAAGACAGTCTCTTTCACGTTTACATAGCTATCGTTTACATGACAAAATCAAAATTAACTGGGTTTGGTCCAACACGTTGATCTAGATTCATGGCGTTAATGATCGCCATCTCTTCATTAGTTAGTGTGAAATCAAAAATATTAGCGTTTTGAATCATACGTTCTTTGCGCACAGATTTTGGAATTGTGACGATACCATTTTGAATATCCCAGCGCAAAATAACTTGAGGATTTGATTTCCCGTATTTTTCTGCTATTTTTGAAATAGTTTCATTAGCAAGAAGTCCACCTTGCATTAATGGGGCCCAAGCTTCCAGTTGTATATTGTGCTCTTCACAGAATGAACGTAGCTCAGTTTGTTGTAATCGTGGATGAAGTTCCACTTGGTTAATAACGGGTTTGATACGAGCTGTTTTCAGAAGATCTTGTAAGTGTGATACATGGAAATTACATACCCCAATAGCTTTTATTTTCCCTTGCCCGTATAAATCTTCGAGTGCTCTCCAAGCTTCTGCAAATTTATTTTTACCTGGCCAATGAATAAGATAAAGGTCTAAATAATCTAGCCCTAATTTTTCTAAGCTATCCTCGTAAGCTGCAATTGTCTCTTCATAGCTCAGGCCATCGTTCCAGACTTTAGATGTAATAAATAAATCTTCACGTTGTAAACCAGTAGATGCTAGCGCCTGTCTAATACCTTCACCAACCCCGGCTTCATTGCCATAAATAGCGGCAGTATCGATACTACGGTAACCGACCTCGATAGCATTTCTCACCATTTCTGCTGTAGCTTCATTTTCTACTTTAAATACGCCTAAACCCATTCCTGGCATTTGTAAGCCATTATTTAATGTGATTGTATCTTGTAAATGATTTATCATTTTTTTGTCCTCCGATTTTTGTTAATGCTTTGGTTGCTTTCTTATTATGCTTTCATGCCAGAGCAAAAAAAAGTACGCACTTTTTGGTTTCATAGAAACGTGGAGGTAACTTTTGTGGAATATCAATGGTTCGCTGTAAGAAATTTTTTTTTTTATTAGTTCAAGTGGTTCAGCCTCTACGTTCGTTACAAATAATGGTATATTAGCGAATATACAGTTTGTGGAAGGGGATTCAATGCTTGAAATAGAATAAGTAATTGATACTTTTAAAAAGGAGAGAGTGGGATGAATCGTTTAAATTTACTTACATTGGGTGTAAAAGATATGGTTGAGTCTCTTAAATTTTATCGAGAGGGTCTGGGGTTTGAAGTGATGGTTTATGGTGAGGAAACAAACCCGGATGTTATTTTCTTTAATAATGGGGGGACAAAAATCTCACTATTTCCGATGGATCGTTTAGTAAAAGATATTAACGAAGCAAATCCACCTACGATAGGAGATGGCTTTAACGGAATTACACTCGCTTATAATGGAAAATCTAAAGATGAGGTAGATCAAGTATTTGATATAGCTAAAAAGGCAGGAGCTAAAATCGTCAAGGAGCCAGAAACTGTATTCTGGGGTGGCTATAGTGGCTATTTCCAAGATCCCAATGGCTACTATTGGGAAGTTGCCTATGGAGACATGTGGCAGTTTGATGATAATGATATGTTGATTATTACTAATAATTAAAGATATAGACGTATTTGGGGAATCCAAATACGTTTTTTAATATTAGCTTGTTTTATCCAAGGCATAATTGATTATCGCGCAACTTTTTAGTTTTATCATCTAACTTTTAAAATTTATCACTCAACTTTTCAATTTTATCGACATACCTAACCCTAGATAGGATGTTCGAGCATTTATAAAATGAATCTCTCACTTTACATACAACGATTGAGTACAAATCTATGAAGTCGTATAATACAGAATAACATTTATTTCTAAAATCTAGCTTAGATTGGGAGGACTACCATTGTATCGCATATTGTACATAGAAGACGAAAAAGAGATTGGTCAATGGGTTACAAAGGATTTAACAGAAAGAGGATATGAGGTTACATGGCTTGAATCTGGTGAAGAGGTCGATCAGCACATTGCCTCTAAGGATATTGCTATATTGGATGTAATGCTACCAGGCTTAGATGGCTTTTCGATTGGCAAAAGAATTAAGCGAGAAAATAAAGAAATCCCGATTTTAATGCTGTCAGCACGAACTGCTGTAGAGGATAAAATAGAGGGACTTAACTTCGCAGATGATTATTTGACAAAGCCATTTCACCCAGATGAACTTATAGCTCGTGTTGAGGTTTTACTAAGAAGATATCAAAAGAATGATGATGTGCTAGATCTTCAGCATCTAAAAGTCTATACGAA
Source organism: Lysinibacillus sp. NPDC096382 (assembly GCF_044762845.1). NCBI lineage: Bacteria > Bacillati > Bacillota > Bacilli > Caryophanales > Bacillaceae > Lysinibacillus > Lysinibacillus sp. NPDC096382. Next base: position 158,206 of record NZ_JBIWFC010000005.1, on the reverse strand, counting down.
AGATATGCGGATTATCAATAAGCAGACCGATGAAGAAATTCAATTAACAGGTAAGCAGTTCTATTTATTACAATATTTTATTCGCCACTTAAATCAAATTTTAACGAAGGAACAGCTTTATGAAGGTGTTTGGGGAGAAAGCTACATAGAAGGCGATAAAACATTAATGGTACATATTCGATACTTAAGAGAAAAAATAGAAATTAATCCAGCCAAACCGACGATTATCGAAACCATTCGAGGTATTGGATATAGGGTGAAGCTATGAAATTTTTTCGATCATTATTAGCTAAGTATATGTTAATTATTTTTTTAGCCATCTCTATTGTTCAATTATCATACTTTGCTATTGCCGCTTTTATGTTTGGAATAGGAAAAACTGATTTTTCAAGTGAAGTTCTCAGAGAAAGCGAAGTAGAGGAAAAATGGCTTGTAGAAGCTAAGAATATAAAAAATGTCACAGAGGAAACCATTGCTCAACATTTTAAAAATTGGGAGGATCAGTACCCTAAGTCATCCATGTTCTGGGTAAGTGAGGACGGTACATTACTTACAACATTGAATGCGACAGAGCAACTACCATTAAAATGGACGCCAGCATTTACGACAAAATTTATAAAAGATCATTATGGGGAAGATCCGTTTACAGTTATAGCTTTTTTAGGACAGGACGAATCAAATGGGTTTATCGTCGTTGAGATTCCTAGAGAGGTTTTTAATCCACCTCTTAGAAATGTTTATGAACAGTATGGGAACCTTTTGATTGTTGGCGTTATTGTGATTATTTTATTTTTCATTGCTATATCTTTTTTATTCTTCAGAGGGATTCGAAAACGACTATTGCGCCTTCAGGAAGCGATGGAAATTCGTGATGTAGACGGCTTACCTATTGCAACAAAGGTCAAGAAGAAGGACGAAATTGGTCAGCTTGAACAAAGTTTTAATCGCATGGTATGTGAGCTTAGGGAAAGTAAGAATCGTGAACAGAAGGAAGAACAGCTAAGACGTGAATTGATTGCTAATTTATCACATGATTTACGAACACCATTAACGAAAATACGGGCACAATCATTTTCAATTAGTAAAGAGGTAATATCAGAGGATGGAAAGCAAGCGATTAAGGCAATGGAAACATCGATTGTTAATATCGACGCTTTAATAGAAAATTTAATGTCTTATACATTGCTGACGGCTAGTAAATATAAATTTGAGGCGAAAGAAATCAACGTTATACGTTTTGTGCGTGAGCAAATGACTACATGGTATCCAGTGTTTGAAAAGGAAGGTTTTGAAATCAATATTGAGCTACAGCCATTTGAGAAAAATGAATGGCAAATTGACCCGATTTGGCTTGGACGTATATTTGATAATTTATTTCAAAATATATTACGTCATGCGAGCAGCGGGAAATATATTGGCGTCCAAACCGAATCAACGGAGCGCTATGATGCATTTATTATAAAGGATCACGGAAATGGAATGAAAAATGAATCCAATGCGAAAGGTGCCGGTATCGGCTTATCGATTGTTGATATTATGGTGAAGGGCATGGATTTAGATTGGGATATCGAGTCTAGCGAATCCGGCACAAAGATTAAAATTAAACGCTACAAATAGAATGATTCGTGAAGCATGTTGCTTCATTTTTTGTACTTAGAGTGATTGTCCAAATAGTATTCCAGCAAATTTTGTGGCGTGCTATTTTTTGATTCATAATCGACACAGAATCCGTGGGAAAGCAGAACGGAGTAGTACTTTAAAGTAAGGGATTGGAATTGCTTTCATAAGATATCTTCTTTTTTGTTAAAACGTACGTTATGTAAATAAGTTGATTGGAGTGAAGACTGGGCGACTCCTCGGGGATCAGCGATAGAAGAACGAAGGCTAAGAGCATCACATCCTGTGATAACGCCTTCGTGACCAACCTCGTGTTGGCCCAAGCGGCTCATCGGGCGCCCCCAGGAAGCTCTGCTCTGCGCGAAAGCGAAGCGTCAGCGGCAAATGTTTTCTGTAGCGAAAGCAAAGCGTCAGCTACAAATGTTTTTTCTGTGCGAAAGCGAAGCGGCAGCAACAAAGCGGCCAGCCGGAACGGAAATCAACCTCACGTTATGGTAAATAGCCTTTTTTTAAACAAAATTTAAACTTGGGCCTTACCTGTTTTTAACCTTCATTTCTTATGATAAGTACAGAGGTGAGGACAATGGAATATATCGTACAAACAGAAAACTTATCAAAAAGCTTTGCTAAAGAGCAAGCTGTATCAAATATAAATTTAAAAATACGTAAAGGTGAAATATATGGATTTTTAGGACCTAATGGAGCGGGAAAAACTACGACGATTCGTATGCTTCTTGGTCTAATGAAGCCATCTTCTGGGACAATCAAAATCTTCCAAAAAGATTTAAAGAAAGAACGAATTAATATTTTAGCAAAGGTTGGTTCATTAGTAGAGAACCCTTCCTATTATCCACATTTAACGGCCTATGAAAATTTAGAAGCATTAAGAAAAATTTTAGGTGTACCGAAGTCACGCATCAATGAAGTATTAGAAATTGTTCGTTTGAAGGATGCTGCAAATAAAAAAGTAAAAGGCTTTTCTCTTGGGATGAAGCAACGTTTAGGTATTGCTGCATCATTGTTACATAATCCTGAAATACTTATTTTAGATGAACCAACGAATGGACTTGATCCATCTGGTATTATCGAAATTCGTAATTTGATTAAACGACTTCCTAAAGAATATGGAATGACAATTATTATTTCGAGCCATCTATTATCTGAAATAGATCAAATGGCAACGCAAGTGGGCATTGTGACAAAGGGGAAAATGATTTTCCAAGATTCAATTGAAGCAATGCGTAGATTTGCTCAGCCAAAGGTAGTAATTAAAGTGAGCGATAGTGAAAAGGGCTGGCGTTCACTAGTTGCCAATGGTATTAAAGCAGAACATAAGGATGACCTCATTTTATTCGATGAATGCTCAGATGAAAAAGTAGCACATATTGTACAAATCCTTGTACAAGAAGGTATTTCGGTTTATCGAGTAGAGGAAGAGAAACGATCTTTAGAGGAGATTTTCCTTCAAATGACAACAGGAGAGCAAGCGCTATGATAGGAAAACTATTAACTTCTGACTTTTTGAAAATTAAACGCAAAGGATTATGGTTTTTAACAGCTTTAGGACCAATCGGTGTTGTTGCCCTACAAATGGTGAATTACGGTATAAGGAAGGACTATTTGTTAGAGCAAAGCGAGGACGATTGGGGCTACTACTTATTAAATGTTCATGCATTTACCCCACTTGCTATCGTTTTAGGGATTGCTATTTTAACTTCATTTATAGCGAGCATTGAAAATGAAACCAATGCGTGGAAGCAACTAATTGCACTGCCTGTGTCTAAATTAACAGTGTATTTATCAAAATTCACTGTTCTAGCAATTTTATTGTTTATGTCTTCTACGATTTTAATGCTATTGTCAATGGCTTATGGCGTGTTTTTAGATTTAGGTGACAGCATACCATATGCGGAAATTGCTAAATTTGCTTACTATCCATATTTTGCTTCATTGCCAATATTGGCACTTCAACTTTGGATTGCAAGTGTTTGTCATAATCAGGGGATCCCAATTACAGTAGGCATTTTCGGCGTGATTTTTGCGTATTCCTCCTTTGTATTGCCTGATTGGATGATTTGGAAATGGCCATCTTTAATGAATCAATGGGATGAGCCCGTTATTAATGTCATGCTTGGAGTAGGCATTGGTATTTTACTGTATATTATCGGAATGATAGATTTTGCTAGAAGGGATGTAAAGTAATGGGGTCTATACTGAGCGCTGAATGGTTTAAATTACGCAAATCCAACATGGTGCCATTAATTTTTGCGGGGCCTATAATCGGACTTTTTATCGGATTAACATCAAATTTTAATGATATGTCAAATTCTGGGGTTAACGAATGGTATAGCTCATTAATTTCTATGAATTTATTGTATGCATTATTATTTCTACCTTTAATTTCAGGAGTATTTGCGAGTCTTATTTGTAGATATGAACATCAATCTGGTGGCTGGAAACAACTTTTAGCACTACCTGTGACAAGAGGGAAAGTGTTTGTTGCAAAGTATGTATTAATTATGCTTCTTGTGATGGCGATGCAAATACTATATTTATGTTCTATATATGTAGTTGGTATTATGAAAGGCTACTCAGATCCTTTCCCAATGGAAATTGTGTGGAAAAGTATTCTTGGCGGATGGCTAGCGACAATGCCATTAGTAGCGTTACAGCTATGGACGTCCATCATGTTTAAAAGTTTTGCTGCTCCATTTGCAGTAAACGTAACTTTTACTTTACCGTCTATATTAGCAGTCAATTCTGCACGTTTTGGACCTTACTATCCATGGGGACAGCCGTTCTTGATGATGAATGTAGGTGGCAATACAGGTGATGTATTCTTCGTGCCTTGGGATCAATTATTAACAGTTGTGGGAGGAGGATTCGTACTGTTTTTCCTTGGAGGATATTTATATTCCCAACGAAAAGCTGTATAAAGTGAAATGGGGATTTACTTCATCCACACTGATTATTAGTCTTCACCATTCAGGTAACTTTTAAGGAGATATTTATAAATGGTATTTGTTAAAAAGAGTTTTTTATTAATTTCAGCATTATTTCTTTTGGTATCTCTAGCGGGCTGTGGAAAGGGAGAAGCCATTAAGGATGCTGCAAAATATACATCAGCGATTGAAGATATCGATATTCCAAATGACGTGAAAGTAATAGGTTTTGGAGAAGCAACACATGGAAATGTTGAATTCCAAACATTAAAGAAGGCTGTATTTCAGGCTCTTATTAAAAATAAAAATGTTCACGTTTTTGTATTAGAAGGTGACTTTGGTGGTGCTCAGCAAATTAATCAATTTATTTTAAATGGTACTGGCACAGCTGAGGAAGCCGTAAAAGCGTTGGATTATGGTATTTATAAAACGGAGCAAATGATCGAGTTTGTTCAGTGGATGCATGATTATAACATGACAGCCGATGAGAAGGATAAAATTTATTTTTACGGAAACGATATGCAACGCTATGATGATAGTAAAAAAGGGTTATTAAACTATTACGAAGTGGTTAATAGTGAAGGTGCTAAGAAATATAAGGCACAGTTAAAAGATATGACGAATAAAACAATGAGAGATTTATCAACTAGTCAGCTAGAGGAGCTCGACAAAAATATTGATGCAATCATAAAAGATTTACAATCTAATAAAGATTCTTATGAAAAGCAATCATCGAAAGAAGCTTATTTATTTGCTGCTCAATATGCACAAATCATCAAGCAACGCACGCAATTATTTTTAAATGACAGCAATTATATGAGTCTTCGTGATGAGTATTTAGCGAAAAACTTACAATGGATCGTTGATTTTGAAGCGGCTCAAGGTCATGATAAAGTACTAATGTCTGCTCATAATGGGCATATAGAGAAAACTTCAGCGAATACGGCAGGATACAAATCTATGGGTCAACATTTAGACGAAGTGTATAAAGATGCGTACTTTGCTATTGGAACTGACTTTGTAAACAATACGTTTCAGGCACAAAATGGGTCTGGCGAAAGAAAAGATTATACAATTGAGCATCATAATGCATTAATAGATGCTTTCAGCGAAGTGAAGGAAAATATATTCTACGTAGACTTTAAAAAAGCTAATGAATCTCAGGATTTAGCTGACATCTTAGCAAAAAAACAAAGAATGGGTAATATCGGAGATGACTTTAGCTTTTGGTACAAGTTCACACAGATGCTTTATACAATTAAAATGACACCAACTGAGGCATATGATGGCATTATAATTGTTCAAGAGGCAACGCCAACAAAGGTTATTGAATAACGTGCGAAAAAAATGCTATTACCTATCTGAAGGCAATAGCATTTTTTATAATCATGGAGCTTAAATTTCTTTACCAGGAGCCAATAAACATTCATATAAGATGCATACCTCTGTTTCATTACACCATCTAAATAAGTATTGAATACCTCGATTTTGTTAATGATAAAAAAAGAGGAGGTGTGGAAACGATGGCACAAGAAATTCTTTGTGAAGTCAATAACTGTACATTTTGGAACTCTGGAAACAGATGTGGTGCAGAAAAAATCTATGTTGTAAGTCAAAAGGGACAACAGGCATCTAATAGTGAAGAAACAGATTGTAAGACATTTAATCCTGAAACGCATTAAATCTAAAGGGTAACCATATTAATGGTTACCCTTTTCCCATATCTTTATAAATAGACATCAATTTTTTCCTTGTTAAATAAAAGGGCATGAGCGTTTTTTACTTTTTCCTCTACATAATCTAATGAATACTGTCCATAGGAATCGGTTAAATCGCCAATTGCACGCGATAAATTATCAATAACAGGAATTATCGTTTCTGAGTGAGTAAGTTTTTCACCTTTATTCATTTTATCAGTAATTTCATGAGCAAGATGTTGAATCTTTCTTAGTCGCAATTTTTCAGATTGCATGGAATCCTCCTTATTGAGCCATTTTATGATGCTTAAATATATGTCAAACAGTATGATTTCATGAATGGTTCTGGCAGGCGTTCAAATTGCTCAGGTCCGTTCTTGGAAGTGATTAGGTATGACTCAAAAGTGATCGGGTAATCCTCAAAAACTGCTCAAGCCCAACAACCGACTGCTCAGGCGGAGTCCCAAAAATGTCTCATATTATTTTTTAGGTAATGTAATAATAAACGTTGTCCCATTAGAAGGTTCGCTCTGTACTGAGATAGAGCCATTATGAGCTTGAACGAGTTTATAAACAATCGCCATGCCCAGTCCAGTACCTTCAGAAGAAGATTCTGTAGTAGTACCACGATAATATTGTTGGAATATATTTTCCATCATGTGTTGAGACATACCTACGCCATTATCCACAATGTGGATTTCTACATGCTCTGTCCTATTAAAAATCTGTGTATAAATATCTGTATTAGGTGGATTGTGGATAACGGCATTCATCAGAATGTTTTGTAAAATGCGTTGCATGAATTTCGTATCAAAGTCAATGTTTATAACAGATGTATCAGTTTTAAAATGCAATATATAGTCATTGGACGGTGGATTGTTGCTTATATTAGCAACAATTCTTTTAGAGAAATCCACAATATCCTGCTTGGTTTTATGCAAGGGTAACTGACCATCTGTATGATTAAACTGAATGACGAGACTTAAATCTTGAATAAGTTCCTCCATATGCTTGCCTTTATCCGCAATCTCTTGAATAAAGGAACGAGCTTCCTCCTTGGACCAATCGTATTGATCGTTTAATAGTAAGGTAGAGTAGCCTGTAATATACGTTAATGGCGTTTTTAAATCATGTGATATACCGGCAATCCATTCTTGTTTTGCCTGTTCAACCTTGTTACGTTCTGTTTTAGCAGCTTTTAATTTTCCAGATAAAGATTGTAGATGTTGAAGTATCTCTTGATATAACATATAACGCATACGGAGCTTTTTTTTGCGTGTATAGATTTTTGATAGTCCAACAGGTTTTGTATAGTTTTCTTGTGATAGCTGATGGATCCAAGACATTATAAAACCAAGAGGGCCCCCGAAATACCAACCAAATACAGCAATACAAACAATAGTGCTAAATCCGAAAATCCATGCGACTAGTAGACTCTGATAAGCTTCACTAACAGATTTTTTTAGGAGTGGGAGAATACCTTCAAGCCCGATCACAATACAAATTCCACTCAATAGCATCCACAGAATAATCCCCAGTGCAAGGTGTAACGTAAATCGAGTGTTTATTCGCATAGTGAATCCTCTTTCGGTGGAATGAATTTATAGCCAATGCCCCTTAAATTCACAATTATTTTAGGTTTGCGCGTATCATCCCCAAGTTTTTTCCTTAGTTTTGAAATATGAATCGTGACGGTTTTCTCCTCACCATATACATCATTTCCCCACACGAATTCGTAAAGCTGTGAAGTTGTAAAAATACGATTTGGATTTTTACAAAAGAAGTGAAGCAACTCTAGCTCTTTAGCTGTACATTCGACGGGCTGATTGTTAACGGTTAATGTAGCAGATTCAGGATTAAGAGCAAAATAACCGAAATCAAATTTTGTAGTCTGCTGATGTTGAGAACTTTCATACATTTTTTGACGTCGAAGGATGACCTTTATTCGAGCGACGACCTCTAAAGGATTAAAAGGCTTTGTAATATAATCATCTCCGCCGATACCTAATCCCGTTAATTTATCAAAATCGGTAGAGCGAGCACTGACAAAAATAATGGGTGTATTTGTATGCTTGCGTATTTCTGTGCAAAGTTCAAAACCACTTATATCTGGTAGCATGATATCGAGCAAAATAATATCGTAATGATTGTCTTTGACAAGCTGTAGTGTACTTTTGCCTGTTGAAGCAGTATCAATATGGATAAAGTTTTCTTTCCGTAACGTAATTTCTAATAATTTTAATATACCAATCTCATCATCTACGATTAAGATTTTTTCAGCAGTTTCCATTTTTATCCCTCGTTTCAAACTCATCATATCAGCTTCTGATCCTTTTATCCTTACTCTCTTGAAAAAATTACTGTCATTTTCCATCGAATTTACTTTGATTTTACTTTCGTTTATTAAGCTGAATGTAATAAATTCAAAACGATAAGGAGTACATAACATGGAAACTGTTATTCAACTATATCAATTAAGTAAGAGCTTTAAAGGAGTCGAAACCGTCTCAAATGTCAATATGAACGTTAAGAAAGGGGAGATTTATGGGTTTCTAGGTCCGAATGGGGCTGGAAAAACAACGATTATGAAGATGATTTTAAACTTAGTAAAACCAACTTCAGGTGATATTAAAATATTGAATCAATCCATTTCTACTACTTCCTATCAATACTTGAGCAAAATAGGCAGTATTATCGAGTACCCGGAATTTTACGACAGGCTAACAGCGAAGGAGAATTTAGAGCTTCACTGTGAGTATATTGGAGTTTATGAAAAAGGAGCTACCGAAGAGGCATTAGAAATAGTAGGTCTTAATGGTGTTGAACATAAAAAAATACATGAATTTTCTCTAGGGATGAAGCAAAGATTAGGCATCGCACGTGCCATTGTTGCTAAACCGGAAATTCTTATTTTGGATGAGCCGATTAATGGTCTTGATCCAATCGGTATTAAAGATATTCGAGAGCTCTTGCTATATCTAAAGGAGAAGCTAGGAATCACCATTTTAATATCAAGTCATATCGTATCAGAAATTGAATCAATCGCAGATACAATTGGCATCCTTCATCATGGAAAATTATTAAAGGAAGTAAAAATGGACGATATTCGAAAAGAGAACATGGAATATCTGGAGATTAAAATAGACGATGTGGAAAAAGCGATTCATGTGCTAGAGAACAAGTTAGGAATTCGAAAATATGAAATTGTCAATCAGCATTGTATTCGAATTTTTGAACATGGCATTTCTCAATCTCAAATTAATAAAGAGCTTATATTCAATAACATTGCTGTCATTGGCATTGAAAAACAGCAACAGCATTTAGAAGAGTATTTCTTAAACCTTATTAATGGAGGGAATCAAATTGCTTAAACTTTTAAGACTTGAATGGAAAAAGAATAGTATGTCTAGCTATTTTAAAGGCTTAACCATTTGTATTATTGGAATTTTTGCGGCAGTTGCACTTATGGCAGTTGGTTCTGCAGATGAAAAGATGTTTCAAGATTATACAGATTTTATGTCTTTGACAACTATATTAATTCGCATTGTTTTTATCATTTTTTCGAGTGTGATTTTATCTCGTATAGTCATTGACGAATACAAAAATAAGACGGTTCAATTATTATTTACGTATCCGTTAAAAAGGAAAAAAATTATTTTTGCTAAGCTGTCTTTAGTTTGCGGATTTTGTTTCTTTAGCATTATCATTGCGACCTTAATGATGAATATCGCTGTTTATTTTTTAAATCCAATGATGAACTTCTTTGAATCTCCCGTTGAGATACAGGAGATGGTAGCTACTATACCTTCTACCTTGATCATTGCTTTTATGATGGCTGGGGTAAGTCTAATTCCTTTGTACTTTGGTATGCGGAAAAAATCAACAGCTGCGACAATTACATCCGCTGTTTTAATTGGATTTTTGATTAATGCAACGGTTTCAAATGGGGATACATCTACAAGTTTATCTCAATTTATCATTGTCCCAACAATAATGTGTCTATTAGGGCTTATTATCGGCTATCTGTCCTATTATAAAGTCGACAAAGTAGATTTAACCTAAAAATGAGAAATGAGGATGTAATGTGAAAAAAGCAATCATAGCATTGATATTCGTTATGGCGATAGGAGGAATATTCTTCACGCTGAAAATAAATGGAGAAAAGAGCATAACTGAAGAACAGTCCTTTGATGTTGAGCAAATTAAAGAACTAGAACTAAACATAGAGTCCTGGGATATAGCATTAGAAAATACAGAATCTGATAAACTAACAATTGAATTTGACAGTAAGCAACAACAAAAGCAGCAAAGTAATCCTGTTGAAATTAAGAAAGACGGAAATAAAGTAAAGGTTCTTCAACAAGACACTGAAAAAGGGGCTATGAAAAATTTTAGCTTTGGAAAAAAAGCTACTATTCATATTTCGATCCCTGAAAATGCAGTGAAGAAGATTGCATTAAAAAATAGCTATGGTGATATTAAAATTAACAACATTGAAACACAAGAACTTACAATCTCTACGAGTTCTGGCGCTAAAATCATTAAAGGACTATCGGCTGATAAAGGTACAATTACATCAAAAGATGGTGAATTAAGTATCGTAGACAGTTCTTTAAATGAATTAACGATAGCTGCTACAAATGGTGATAGCTACATTACTAGAGTTAACAGTCCGAAAACGAAAATTACTTCGACTAGCGGTGAAGTCTTAATGAAAGAAATTAGCGAAGGAAGAGCACTATTTGTAGAAACGGCTTCTGGAGATATTACGATCTCATATAAAGAGGCACCGAAATCATTAGAGCTTATAGCGAACAGTGATTCATCTGACATAAGCGTGAATTTAGAAGGTTACCAGAAAGAAGAACATACGGATCAATTAAAGAAAGGTAAGATTGGTGATGCGTCAAACAAATTGGAACTAATTAGCAATGGAGGTATAATTACTGTAAAATAAAAACTTACAATCTGTGAGGTAAATGCATCATGTTAAGACGAGAACTTGTTTCAAAAGTGATGTGCTCGATTGGTATGAAAAACTTCGAGCAACTTTTACCGATATGGAGTTAAAGTTTGAGGGTGGAGAGTCAAGTAATGAAGCGATGGAGCGTATCGTTAACGCAGTTGAGGAAACTTTCAAAAGTGAGTCCGAACATACAATTATCGTTAGTCATGGAAATACAATTACCTTACTGTTGAAAAATTACCATAATGATGTAGACTTTCAATTTTGGACTCAATTAAGAAATCCAGATGTTTTTAGGCTAAGTGTTAAGAATCATGAAATGACTTTAGAACGTATATGGGAATGACGAAAATTTCCTTCCTATTTAATAAAAGTTGGATGTCATTAGTTAAAACGTATTCCGTGTGTAAAGTTGATTTTCCGTTCCGACTGGGCCCAGTCGGAACGGAAATCAACCCTACATTAGGTGATGTGTTAAATTTTGAGTTGTAAAGTTAATTATAAAATTTTATGTAAATGTATTTTTTGGTAAAAGGAAGGGAGGGAGAAAGATGGATAGGTTATTGCAAGAGATCGTTACTTGGATCAAAAAGGAAGATAGATCAATTGTTATTGGTATTTCAGGACATGGTGCAGCAGGAAAAACAACATTTGCTAATAAACTTATCAACTGTTTAAACCAAAGTGAAGTGAATTATATTAATACAGACCCGTATATTGTTAGTTCGGATATACGCAAGCATACAATTATCAACTATACTTTTCGAAACGAACAGCATCATTTTAAAATGACCGCTTGCCATCCAGCTGCACATCATTTACCTTCTTTGGAAAGGGATGTTCAGATGGTTAGAGAAGGTCTGGATTTATTGACAATTGATACGCACTATATGAAAAGTGCGTTAATTTCTTCAAAAACTAAAATAACCATTGTTGAGGGAATGAGTGTAGCATTTATTAATCCGAGATTATTTGATTTAAAAATTTATTTTTATACAGATGGTGAGACGGAATTGAAGAGAAGGTCGAGTCGTGATGTAATTGAGAGGGGAACTGATATCAATTATTTAAAGCACTCCCATGAAGAACGTCGAATCCAATATGAATTGTTTATGCATTCGTATAGTCAGCATTTTGATATCATTTTTAAAACTTTTGATGAAACAGTATGTCTAGAAAAAAATACTTTTAAATTTTAACTATAGTAAAAGCCTTCATGTTATCCAGGCAGAATGCTCATTTAATATTGAAATTTCATCTTGTTCAATAGATTCTATATAGGACAGGAGTGCTTTCATGTTCCTCAATAATTCCGATCTGAGATAGGGTTGGTAAATGTATCGTTTTCAAAAGGCTCATACAGCTTTACTATGCTTACTTTAGAAGAAACTTGTTTTTTACTTTTTGAGTTTTTTTAATAATCTATCATGTAATTTTGTAAATAGCAGTAAAGTCAAAATTGTTCCAAGGAAGGCCGAAAGCATGTCCCATTGTGCATCCCAGCGATCGCCCTGCATACCTAAAAAATCTTTGGCTCCTTTACTACCTTTTGAAATTCTTGTACTGAGCCATTCAATAATTTCATAGAGAGCAGCAATAGCAAGCATAATGCTTATTGTTATGCCTGTTAACCAAGCACCTTTTACTAGTGGTGTTTTTCGTATTAATATTTCTCTTATGACAATGGCCATCAAACCTTTTAAGAAATGCCCAAATCGATCGTAGTCATTGCGTTTTAAGTGAAACTCCTCTTTAATCCAGTTGAAAAGTGGAACCTCCGAATAAGTATAGTGCCCACCAATAAATGTTAAAATAGACAAAAGGGCAATGATAAAATAAGAAAACGTTGTAAAGCGAAACTTGTTATAAATGGCGATTACAATAATAATGGCAACGACAGCAGGACTTACTTCTGCAACCCAGTCCAAATAGGATGCTGGTTTTATGACAGACCACACGAAAATGATAAGTACTATTAACAACAAGATTACATGTGTTTTCCGATGTTTATCTTTTTCCAAAACGAACACTCCTTTTGTCTAAAGTATAGGGATATAGTAAATAGCTTATACACCTTTACATAAGACAGGAGTAAAAAAGCGCCTAGTCATATTGCACTGACGCTTTGTAAAAAAATTGTTATACCATTTTTAATAACGCCTCTACGCCAGACATTCCTTCAGTAATACCAAGTTGATGCGCTTCATATGTCACGGATTCTAATGGAGCCGTCAATAGCTCATCAATTGTTTTCACACCAACTGCTCGACCAGCAATAATCTTGCGGTCTGCTAAACGATCATTTAATAGTCCAACATCTAAAGCTCCACACATAATGTAGCCCGTATCATTTGAAATTGTCAGCAGTGTTGTTTTAGGTAGTTGAACAATTATCGCAGTAAAAAAATTGCCTTTAATCATAATAGGCTCAATTGTTACCATCCGAAATCACTCCTTTTCTCTATATACATATGGCAATAGATAAAAAGGTGTTCGACATTTTCACTAAAAAATTATTTGTTATCTAAAACGAACGACGCAAATGTATTATCCTCGATCATAACTTTTAAAAACCTTATAAATGATGTCACAACTGATTAAGTGAATTCGTTATAAGGTAAAAAAGGAGGAGTTATGATGAAGAATATTGTCATTGTAGGCGGAGGTTATGCAGGAATAAATTTATTAGAGGGATTAAAAAAGGAATTTCAAGGTCAAATTGGGAAATCAGTAAGAGTTATTTTAATTGATAAAAATAGTTATCATTTTAAAAAAGTATTACTTGTTCGGGCTGCGATAAGGGATATAAATTTGAAAACACCTTTTAGCGAATACTGTCAGAACGGAATCGAATTTATTCAAGGGGAAGCATTAGCTCTTCAGAAGCAAAATCAACAAATTACTATTAAGATGGAAAACGAGAAAACTATAAATTTATATTATGATTACTTGGTGCTGGCATTTGGAAGTGTAATTAGAGAGGTATCTAAAGGTTTTGGTGGAATAGCTTTAAAAGATAAGCAGAGCTCCATAGAAATAAAAGAACAACTATTGTCACTGATGGAATCATTTAAAGCCCTTGAGAAATCACAACAAAACCAAAGTTTATTTAAGGTAGCTGTTGTAGGTGGAGGAATCGCAGGTATTGAAACAGCTGCTGAAATTGCTGTGTGGTCTAAAGAAAAGTTGGTAGAAGCAGGTGTTAACCCAAGTTTAGTGGAAGTTTTACTTTTTGATTCAAAGGATCGACTTTTACCAGAAGCACCTGTGAAAGTAAGTGAAAAACTCGTCAGTCATCTTAAAAATATTGGGGTAGTCATCAAAAATAAAATAAGGGTTTCTCATTGTAAAGATGGTCAGTTATCTACTAATGATGGCCAAAAATATTCTGTAGGAACTTGTATCTTTAATCCTGGGGTAGAAGCAAATCCAATTATTTCTAGATTAGGTTTACCCATCTCAGAAGAACATCGAATTATTGTTAATCATTCCTATCAGGTTAAAGATGAGGAACACATTTATTCCATTGGTGATTGCGCATTAGTAGTAGATTATAAAAATAATCATCCAGATGGTATGACATGTAAGGAAGCTATTCCACAAGCGGCAAGGCTAAGTAAAATATTGAAGGCATCAATAAACCAAACACCAGTGAACATATTACACGAATCATATCCCGTAAAATTCTTTTGTATTAGTTTAGGACCAAATAACGGGTTTATGTGGACACAAAAATGGGGGCTTGATTTTACGATAACTGGAAAAATAGGTGCAAGAATAAGAAACTATACTTGGGAATTAGCAAGTCTTCAAAAATAAACAGCATATGAGGTGAGCAATGGATAATGAGTTAATAAGTCAGCTGTATAAAGAGTATAAATCACTGCTTTTTTCAATTGCCTATCGCATGACAGGTAGTGCATCAGATGCCGAGGATGTCGTACAGGATGTATTTGCACAGATAGGGAAAAACGGAGTAAATCATATGGACAATATAAAAGCTCTTTTATGCAAAATGGTGACGAATCGTTGCTTGGATTTGTTAAAGTCTTCAAGGAAAAAGAGAGAATTATATACGGGAACATGGCTGCCTGAACCTCTAGGATTACATGAGGATGATCCTTTGCTTACTATATTAAATGATACGAGTATTTCACTAGCAATTATGATTTTGTTTGATGAACTAAATCCAATTGAGCGGGCTATTTTTATTCTGAGAGAAGTTCTTGAGTATGAGTATCCAACAATTGCTGCAATCGTTGATAAAAGTGAGATAAATTGCAGGAAAATTTTAAGCAGAATAAAAAAGAAATTACCTGAGCTAGTTAGAAAAAATAGTATTGTTACAGACAAATTGGGAATAAAAAATACAGTGACTGTTTTCATGTCTGCTTTTCAACAAGGAAAGGTCAGTGAACTTGTTCATATTTTAAAAGAAGATGTTGTTTATTATGCAGATGGTGGAGGAAAGGCTACAGCTGCATTACATCCTATTTACGGTCGTGAAAAAGTTTTCCGTTTATTATCTGCTCTTTTCTGTAAGTTTGAAAATAATGAAGATAATTATACATTAGAATTGATGAACATTAATGGGACAACGGGCTTAGCATTAATATTCGAAAATAAAATTCAGGCAGTAATTGGCTTCGAAGTTGGACATGGACAAATCGAAGCAATTTATTATATGGTAAATCCTGAAAAGTTAAGATATGTTGCTGAAAATTGATTTATGCGTAAAAAGTTAAAAAGAATCAACTCGTTTTATATGAGTTGATTCTTCTTTTAAATTATTTTGTATAAGAAAGCATAGCAGTTTGCTTGAAATTTTTTAATGCAACCGTTGCCTCGTTTTTAGTTTTATACTCGAACATACGGTAAGTATTTTGTTCAAAAACTGTAATAATCCACATAATGAAAGATCCCCTTTGTTTGGTTTTTTTGTACTATAACAGATGGTGAATAAATTGATTTTATCTGTCATTGTTATATATCAGTTATGTCTTTTATTTTACATCAATTAGTGAAAAAAGAAAGTACTTTGTGAGTGTTTTCACATTTCGTTCAAAATATGACTGGGAATTTAATTTTTTTTGAAATAGGTAAGAGGAGAAAACAGCCAAACCTTCGCAAGTATAATTCAATGTAATTCGTAAATAGTAAGTTGACGGAGTTATGTGAATTTGAACTTGGGAGGTGATGCTTATGACACGTAAATATGTATTGGTTTTATCCCTTTGTTTTTTAATCATATCGGTATTTTTTACAGGGCTGACAACTTATGCGGATAAAGGTCGACCTTATTATGAGGAGACAGGGGAAGTTGTCTGGGATATTAACACAAAAGACAAAATTATTGCTCTTACCTTTGACGATGGACCTCATCCTAAATATACGGCAGCTATTTTAGATTTATTGGCAAAGTATGATGCAAAGGCTACGTTTTTTATTATTGGTAAAAATGCAGAAAAATATCCAGACCTTGTTTTACGATCTTATTCTGAAGGGCATGAGCTGGCCAATCATACGTATTCACATCCGTTTAAAGCTTCCGTAGCTGAATTACAGGCACAACTACGTAAGACAAAGGAAATAATTTATGGTATTACTGGATTTGCACCAGTTTTGTTTCGTCCTGTAGGCGGATACTATAATGATCAAATGATCAATTCCGCTGTTAAGGATGGATATAAAGTAGTTATGTGGTCTTGGCATCAGGATACTCAAGATTGGAAACAGCCAGGGGTTAACAAAATTGTCCGAAAAGTGATGAAGGGGTCAAAGCCTGGAGATGTTATTTTGTTTCATGATGGAGGCGGCGATCGTACGCAGACCATTAAGGCACTGGAAGAAATCTTACCAGAACTAAAAAAACAAGGTTATACATTTGTCACAATATCCGAGTTGATTAAAAGTAAACAGCAACAAGAGCAAGTGCAATAAGGAAAAACAAGCCATCTCAGCAGCATGAAATGGCTTGTTTTTTTTCCCTATGACAGTAAGACTGTCATTGCGCAGCGGATAGTATAATTAGTCATTTCAAAATTACCAAAATAATAGTGGTGCTAGTGCAATTCCGGCAACCGCTCCAAGTGCGATTCCAACGCCGAAACCTGCTCCGGCTCCTCCCCAACCCCAATAACCTAAACCATAACCGCCAAATCGTCTATCAGGTTGAATCCACACTTGTCTTCTATCCACCCTAGTTATTTCTCCGTAATGTACTCTGCCACCTCGTTCTTCAATTCTTACACGTTTACCATGATATTGACAACAAAGATTATAAGTATTAGCTGGATTCACAAACTATCCCTCCTTTCGACTTCCTTACAAGCTAATATATGCGGTTGCAATCATTATCACTAGCCGATTGTCTACTTCGAACATAAGCTATAGTAAGGAGGGAATGTATGTCAGTAATACCAACAGATAAGTGGCTCAATGAATTAAAAGCTAGTCAAAGGCTTAATGATAGTAAAAATCTTGAGGACTTACAACGCTCTATCCTTTGCGATCGTTTGGTAGAGATTTTTATTGGTGGATCTCCAGATGAAATACAATTTGAACTACAGCAACAGGGGCTTTTTAAATCACATGAAAAAATAGACATTACCAAGTTGAAAAAGCAAAACGTTTGGGAAGTAGTACAGAAGGAATTTATATATTTAAAAGAGAGATGGAGCGGACCAACTATACCAATCTATATCTTTCCAATCACACAAGAGCAAACGATTACTAATAAAAACGGTGTTGCCTATCCAAATGCTTTGTTTTTATATATTGGAGAGCTTGAAAAGCAGGAGCTTAAAGCGTTATTTGCGCATGAGTATAATCACGTTTGTCGTCTGCAATATTTAGATAAATCTCTAGATGAGGTGACGTTGTTAGATTCTTTAATTTTAGAGGGATTAGCAGAATGTGCAGTGGAGGGGATTTACGGTGATAGATGGTTAGCGCCATGGTTGAGGTCCTACTCATTAGATAACATGCTAGAAATTTGGAAGGGGCATTTTTTACCTCAAATCAATATACAAGGGTTAAACAATCATGCTGAATTTTTATATGGCGGAAAGCTTCCTCAATGGATAGGGTATTGCATTGGTTATGAAATAGTAAGGTCATATATTAGAAATCATTCAGCCAATAAACTGCATGTAAAAAGTTCAAAGGAAATACTTGCTGGATCTGATTTTCCATTATAAGACGATATCTATATAAAAATAGCCAGTTGCCGATTCACCACTCGACAACTGGTCTTTATTTTCATTTATAGGATTATCACCATAACGGGTGGTTGATTTCCGTTCCGGCTGGGCGCTTTGTTGCTGCCGCTTCGCTTTCGCACAGAGCAAAGCTTCCTGGGGGCGTCCGATGAGCCGCTTCGCTGCAGGGTATCGGGCCAATAGGATGTTGGTCACGAAGGAGTTATCACAGGACGTGATGCTTTTAGCCTTCGTTCCTCTATATCGCTAATCCCCAAGGAGTCGCCCAGCCTCCACTCCAATCACATAGCATACGTTTTAAAAATATCATCTCCAACAATCGATGATGAGCTAGATAGCAATAATTCCTATTGCTACAGCAATGAATAGTAAAGTAATGCTCAATCCCCACATCCAGAAGAAAGAGTATTTTAAGTGTTTCCCCATTTCTAAGCCTGATAAGCCTAAAGCTAACCAAACAGCAGGGGCAAGTGGCGATACAAATGTACCTACAATATTACCAATAATCATTGCATAGGCAGTTGAAAGAGAATCAATATCGAAAGATAAGCCAATCTGTTCAACTACAGGGAATAAAGCGAAGTAATATGCATCCGTACTTAATAATAAATCAAATGGTACCCCTAAAACCCCGATAATGATATGTAAATAAGATGATAGGGCTGATGGTAGAATGTGTACGGCGTTGTTGGCAATTGCAGTTAACATCCCAGTACCATTAAGGATGCCTAAAAATAATCCAGCGGCAATAATGATAGACGCCATCGTTAAGGCATTCGGTGCATGTGCTTGTACACGTTCCATCTGTTCTTTAGGAGAACGATAGTTGATTGGTAAGGCGATGGCCACGCCAATTAAAAAGGCTAGTCCTGCTGGTAAAATACCTGCAACTAAAATTCCGATAACAAGAACCGTAACAATAGCATTAATCCACAATAGTTTTGGTCGTTGTAAGCTTGTGTCTACTTCTGATGAAACAACACCTTGTGTAATAGCATGATCATCATTTGTGAAGTCAAGGGTACCGTATTGTTTTAGAATACGGCGCTTTTCTCTAAAACCAAGGAACACCGCTAAAGTTATCATTAACACGACACCAATGATTTGAATAGTGATTAAAGGATACCAAAGTTCAGTGACATCCGTCTTTAAAACGGAAGCAACACGACCTAATGGACCACCCCAAGGAATCATATTTATAACTGCTGCAGCTCCCCCAACTAATAACAGCAATAGATATGGATTCATACGTAAACGTAAATATAAAGGCAATAATGCTGGGATTGTAATTAAAAATGTTGAAGCACCAGAACCATCTAGTTGCGCCACTACAGCAATTATTACTGTTATTACTGCAACAACAATAATGTTTCCTTTTGAAAGCGCAATCATTTTATTGATCAATGGTTCGAATAATCCTACATCCTGCATAATACCAAAGAAAATAATCGCAAAGATAAACATAACAGCTACGTTCATCACAGAGCTTAATCCAGAACTAAAGAATTCTCCTAATTCATCAAAATTAAAGCCAGCTATAAATGCTGCCACGATAGGTGGTATTACCATTGCTACAAGTGGTGATACACGACCACTAATAAGCAGAGCAACAATAATAATAATTGTTAAAAATCCGATTATACTTAAACTCAAAAATATTTCCTCCCTTTGTGATCAATCATTCAGATTATTTAAAAAATATCATAGTGCCAAAGAGAGGAAAATAATATAGTCATATGTTAAATAAAGAATATAATATTAGTTTTGTTCATAAGTTCCACGATATACATATTTTCGTTCAGGTCTTCCGACGGTGCCGTAAATCAATTTTGTCTGTAAAAACTGTTCCCCAACTAAGTATTCTAAATAACGGCGGGCTGTTGAACGACTTGAACCGATGAGTTCGCTTAATTGTGAGGCTGTAAGCTCCTGTGTTTTGAGACCTTCGAAAATGCTTTTAACAATTTGTAATGTGTGCAAATCTATACCTTTTACAAACGTTTCTTCATCTATTATTTTAGTGCTAGATTCCCTATAAAATAATGAATCAAGATCCTTTTGAGTGACATTTTTGCTATTTTGAAATAAATGATGTTCCTGTAAATATTTCTGAAATGCTCTTTGAAGTCGTTGCTCTTCAAAGGGTTTTATTAAGTAATCTGAAATGCCTAAGTCCAATATATCCTTTATTAAACTTATTTCAGTTGCTGCAGAGATTACGATGATTTTTATAGATGGATAAAGATGGCGTATATGGCTTACTAATGAGCTACCTTCAACATCAGGAATATACAAATCTGTTAATACAATTTCAGGTAAACTAGAGGGCGTCTTTAGCTTTTCAATCGTTTCTTTTCCCGTACGTAAATTTTCAGTAACGATAAATCCTTTTATATTATGAACATAATCTGCGTGAATTTTTGCTACTCTAAAGTCATCCTCAATAATCCATACACTTTTTGATATTGTCATTCTCAACGTCTCCTTTAGGAACTATTATTAAAAAACATGCTCCTGATAAATCACCTGAATCCAATAAAATGTCTCCATTTATCTCCTGAAGGGCTTTCTTGCTTATAGCTAGTCCATGTCCGCGATCTAACCCTTCTTTAGTGGATACACCTTTTGTAAAAATTTTATCGTAAATATTATTATCAATACCCGGGCCATTATCTTGAATCTCAAATAAGTAATGGTTTTTATAATTGTTGATAGATAGTTGAATCACTTTATTTGAGGATTCCCAGCATTTTAAAGTTTCAATAGCATTTTGAAGTACATTACCAAGAGCTGTTAAAATGGCATTTTCTTGCTGTTTGGATATTTCGATTGAGGGAGAAATTTCATTAAGCTCGAGTTTGATGCCTAGTTCTGCCGCTTCTGCAATTTTCCCCTGTATTAATGCAAGTAGAAGAGGGGTTGTTACATTGCTATTTAAAAAAGCCTGATTTTTAAGTTGTATGTTTCGTTCTTCTTTAATAAATTCAATAGCTTCGTTGTAATGCTTATGAACAAGCAAACCTAAAATGATATGGAGCTTATTAGCAAATTCATGAGTATATGCCCGTTGAACATTTGCATACTGCTTCATCTGTTTTAATTCATCAATGATTTTTTGAATATCTACTTTCTTTCTAAAGGTGTATAGTGAACCAATTTTCCTTTTCTTTTCAACTAAAGGCGTTTTATTTAAAATGATAATATGCTCATCAAGTGGTAGCTCTAAATTATGAATGTTTTTCTCTGCAACAATTTTAGGCGTAAAAATATGTTCAATTTTTGCACCCATCCAATCTGATAGAGACTTATTATGAGCGGAATCTAGCATTTCGTAAGCACTTCTATTAATAGTCGTAATTTGATTAAAGTGATCGACAGCTATTATACCCTCGGCTGTTGTTTCTAAAATGACCTTGTTTTGTTGATATAATTTAGCGATTTGAATAGGTTCCATATTAAACAATAATTTTTTAATATAAATGGAAATGGCTATTGCACCTAATATGCCTATTAAAAGAATAATTAAGGTGTATTTAATCCATTTGTGAATATAGCTTTCGATGATTGTGTCGATATTTTCTGTTAAAAATCCGACAGAAACAACACCAATAATTTTATTGTCTATTATGATGGGAGCTTTACCACGAATAGATTCGCCTAATGATCCCATGGTTTTAGAAATATAAGCTTGTCTATCTAGCAATGCGGCATCATTGTCTCCACCAACCATTTTCTCTCCAATTTTATCTTTTAAAGGATGTGAATAACGAATTCCTTGAGAATTTCCAACGACAATATATGCTGCGTCAGTTTCTTTTCTTAAAGGCTCGACAATTGGTTGGATAATTTCACTTGGATTTTCTTTATCAAATGCTGCAGTGATTTCTTCCATAGATGCGAGAGTTTTAGCAATATTTAATGCTTCCGCTCCCATCTGTTTTTCTGTCGTATCCCGGATATGCTCTTGCAATAGATACATGAACATGCCACATATTAAAAGGATTAGGATACTTATTAAAAAAATCATTCTAACCGTAAGAGATCGGAACCAATTTCTCATATTTCACCTCTATGTAGTTTGATACTCGTAACTGCTACCTTTACGGAAAAATAAAAATATCTCGAAAATAGCGCATTTGTCTGATGATTAGTCTATCATAAATATCCAATAAATAGAGGAGGCCCTCAAGCTAGATTTATTTGAAGATAGTGGGAAAACCATCACAAAAAGATGTGGATTACATTTGTTAATACGTATGCTTTGAATATAAGTTGATTGGAGTGGAGGCTGGGCGACTCCTTAGGGATTAGCGATATAGAGGAACGAATGCTAAAAGCATCACGTCCTGTGATAACGCCTTCGTGACCAACATCCTGCTGCTGCCGCTACGTTGCACTCACGCTTTCGCGCAAAAGACATCTGTTGGCCCGAGACCCTGGAGCGAGCAACGCGAGTGAAGCGGCTCATCGGACGCCCCCAGGAAGCTTTGCTCTGTGCGAAAGCGAAGCGGCAGCTACAAATGTTTTCTGTAGCGAAAGAAAAGCGACAGCTACAAATGTTTTTCTGTGCGAAAGCGAAGCGGCAGCAACAAAGCGCCCAGTCGGAACGGAAATCAACCCCACTGTATAGTGATGAACCTTTACTTTTGGTATTTGATACATGCCTTTAATAACATTAACACAAATTTTCCGCTACAATATTAGGAAGGATTGATTGTAATGTCGAATGAACTTAAAAATGTATTACCACCAGTTATTGATTTGTCAACGAAGGTGTTAATTGTCGGCTCAATGCCAGGAAAGCAATCATTAGAGAAACAACAATATTATGGTAACCCACGCAATCACTTTTGGCCGATTATTGGGGAAATATTAGAGATGGATGTACCTCAGGAGTATGGACAAAGATTAAAATGGCTAAAGGATCATCATATTGGTCTCTGGGATACAATAGAATCGTGTGAGCGTAAAGGGAGCTTAGATGCGGCTATTCGTAATGAAAAACCGAATGATTTTAAAACGCTTTTCGAACACTATCCTAATGTTGAGTTAGTGCTTTTTAATGGCGCAAAGTCATTCGAAGTTTTTAAAAAGCATATTGGCCTTGAAGTTTTAGATGGTCGAGCATATCAAAAAATGCCTTCGACTAGTCCAATACCAGGTAAAAATATTAAATCCTTTGAAGAGAAGCTTGAGGATTGGCGAGTGATGCACTCTTATTTGCCTAGATAATTACATGACAAAAAATTCCTGATGATTAGTGTTATTTGACGGAGAGGATTATAATAGGGCATTACTGCCGAAATTAGTAAGATTCTGCGGGGCAATAATACCATACCTTGTAAACACAAATACGGTTTAGAACGACTGAATACAAAGCTAATGGGCAATTTGCTCAACGGTTATTAGCCCTTTTACATATATTGAATTATGTAAAGGGAGGGGTTTATCATGTACAATCCATATGAAGAAATTGTGCCACTGCCAGAACCCGGTTTCGAACCATCATTTGGACTTCCTGGTTTTAGACCACCACCATCGTTTGGCCCGCCTAGTTTTGGTCCGTCACCGCCGTTTGGCCCGCCTAGTTTTGGTCCGTCACCGCCGTTTGGCCCGCCTAGTTTTGGTCCATCACCGCCGTTTGGACCACCTAGTTTCGGCCCGCCACCAGCAGGTCAAATGCCTCTTGGTCCACCGCCTAGCTTTGTGCCATCACTGCCACCTTTTGGGGTAGGTACAAGTGGTATTCAATCTTGCTTATTTAGAAATACGTATATATGGATGTTTAATGGAACAGGCTTTTGGTTCTTCCTAACTGCTGTAGGAAGAGAGTTTATTGCAGGGTTCCGTTGGAGTAACAGAAGTGGTTGGCGCTTCCAAACTATTGCAAGAAGAAATATTCGCTCGTATGAATGTTCGAGATGGTAATTAGGCGTATTAAGTAGCAATGTATATGAAATAAAGGTGTCATTAATAGGGAATTTTTATTGATTCATAGTGTTGAAAAAATGGCCAAGGAAATGTTCCTGAATTAGCATGTATCTTCTAGCATGTTATTCAGAAAGCGAGTAGCTTAAAACGTAAATCACCTAAAATGTCTGCATTGACCATTTTATTTTTCAACAATAATAAACCTCCTAAAGCATGTGTTTCTCTGCTTAGGGGGTTTATTCGTAATTCCACTTAAATTTTCTCTACGTCATCCACAAGCTGCGTATACTCTGCAAACCTATTTTGCCATTCGTCCATTGGAAATTCGTCATGTGCAGTTCCGTTTAATAAATCTGAGAGCATGTCTAGGCATATATGCCAGCCGGCTAAATCTTTAGGTGTATGCTCAGTTAGCTCGCTAATCGATTCAAGTAATATTAATATGGAGCCGCTGCTAGTAGGGGAGAGCTCAAACCTTACTGTATCTTTGCCCCACGCAAACTCGAGTACATTCTTCACGGTATAGTCAGTAATTGCTATTTCCTTATAAGCGTTTGTTCCATCATTCATATTAAAATGGATTGTGCCGTTCTTTCGAAGATCAATGATTTCTAAATTATTCATCCATTTTTGAAGCTTTTCATTCTCCGTTAATACTGCCCAAACAGCATCAACTGAATGTGACAGTGGTCGCTTAAATTTTACGACATAGTTATTTTGTTGTTGTTGAATAGTAGCAAGCATGGATACCCTCCTTGTTTCTTTTATTTCATCATAAACTGTTTGAAATAGTCTTGTCATGTTTTCTTCTATTTCATTCTTGTTATTTCTAAGTAGTAGAATTCCGATTAATATTAGTTAAGAAAGGAGGAATTACCATGCCATATCAACAAGCTTTAGACATTTATATTGCAGCGACAAATTCCCATGATTTTAATAACGTAAAGGCAATTTTGCATCCACAAGCGGTGTATTGGTTTTCGGATAAAACATGCATAACTTTAGAAGAAATAGGAGCTTATTTCAATAATGCATGGGATTTGATAAATGAAGAAGTTTATTCGGCCGCCGATGTTCAGTGGCTTACGGTTGATGAACAATCGGCTACCTGTATTTATACATACCATTATGAAGGCTATCATAACGGGAAATTTGTATCAGGTAGTGGAAGAGCAACGAATATTTTTACGGTCTTAAACAATGAATGGAAGTTAATTCATGAACATTTAAGCAGTTAAATTATTTTTATTGCTACTTGAATAAGTAGTAATGAAATGATGATTATTAATAGGATTTTAGCTATTTTTATCGGAATTTTTGGTAGAATTAAAAGTCCGAGCTGAGAGCCGATAATGGAGCCAACTGCCATCGCCATTGCATATTGCCATTGAATAAAGCCAGTTTGGTAAAATACGATAAATGCCCCTGTGCAGCTCCCGAAAATAAGTACGCGTGTGAGCTGTACAGCCTTTATGTAGGAGTAATGGTAGCGTAAAAAATGCAGTATGCTGAAGGTTGAAGAGCCAGGTCCAAAGCCGCCATCATAAACCGCTATTAAAAATGGCTGCCATAATTTATTGCTGTGTTTAGTGTCAATTTCTTCGGAGCTAACAGCCCATTTTTTATTTTTCAGCGTTATAAATAAGGCGAAGATAAGTAGCATACAGGCAATAATATTCATTGTTTTTTCTGAGATAGATACGGTTAGGAGTGCTCCACAAACCCCTCCAGCAATAGCTACAGCAACATATTTCATAATAGATACTAGACGAAGCTCTTTATGATAAAGAAGATAAAAGATGCTCGACAACGCTGCAACGCCCGATGAAAATTTATTCGTAGCAATGCCTGTTTGAATAGGTATACCAACAAGCATCATCGCAGGGATCGTAATTAGCCCAGCCCCCCCAGCAAGTGTACCGATAAAAGCAGCAATAATTCCAATACCGACGAGCGTCAGTGAAAGCTTTGTATAAAAAAGACTCATTACAATGGCAAACATCACAATCAAAATAAAAGGTTTTTTCATAAACGTCTCCTTTAGCGTTATTAGTTAAAGGGTACTGATAAATAATTTATAAATCTAATATATTATTTTTTGTTTTATATAAATGTGATTTATACAAAATACAATTGATTTTTTTTCACTATAAATACTTCTTTAAATACAGTCCCCTTAAAGCGCCAATCTCTCCTAATTGGCCCTTGCTTAGCCCCTATGAAATCGAGTTATAAATAGTTTGGGTCAATCGCTGACGCAGGTCATGATATTTTTCGTGAAGCACCTAAGGATGCTAACAAAATAAGAACAGGGTTGAGAATCATAATTCGTTAGCAGTGCAAACATTGGTATGACAAATTCAGAGGTGGATAAAACTGATAAAAACAGAACAAGAGCTAAAAAGCTTAATTGCCGCAGATAAATGGATGATGAACATTTTAAAAACTGTAGAAAAGTTACAATTACCTGATTCATGGGTATGTGCAGGATTTATTCGATCCAAGGTGTGGGATTATTTGCATGAAAAAGAATATAGAACACCATTAGCCGATATTGATGTGATATATTTTGATAAAGTAAATCTTTCCGAGAACTATGAAAAGCAGCATGAACAAGAATTGACGAAGTATTTACCGAATGAGCCTTGGTCTGTGAAAAATCAAGCAAGGATGCATGTAGTAAATAATAGTACACCTTATCAGTCATCTATAGATGGCATGGCACATTTTCCAGAAATCCCGACAGCTATTGGTGTGAGACTTACTAATGGAATACTTGAGATAGCTGCACCACATGGTATCAAACACTTAGTTTCCGGAACTGTCGCTCCTACACCATATTTTCAAAAAGACTCTCCGATGCATGAAGTTTATAAAAGCAGAATCCATAACAAACAGTGGAAATCAATTTGGCCGAAACTACAGATTTTCTACTAAAATGAAGCGAAGGAGCTAAGGGAATTTGTATCACGATAAACATCAAATAATCTCGCATTATGAAAAAGCTATCGTGTTTGTCGAAAGTTTAGCAAGCATAACAGAAGAACAATGGCGCACGTCTATAGTTCCTGGAAAATGGACGGTGGCAGAGGTAATTGGACATCTTACTCCATGGGATGAATTCGTGGTAAAACAACGTCTACCGTTTCTTTTTACAGAAGAAAGCTTACCAAAAGGACCGACTGTAGAAGAGATGAATACTAGTGCAGCAAAAGATAGTCGTGCACAAAGTAAAGAAGAAACGATAGCCAATTTTATTAAACAGAGACAGCAGCTAATTGACGCGCTTTATCAAATAGTTGATGAGCAATGGCGACAGCCTTTTACAATAGGTGATTTAGAATTAACACTTTCCGGTTATTTTGCAAGTTTAGTAGATCATGATTTGCATCATTTTTCACAAGTTCGAAAGTTCTTAAGAATGTAGAGGGTATAAAGTGGATATCAAGTATTTAATCGATTATTATGCACATGCATCTGTAAGTTTTACGGATGTTTTTACAAATAAAATGGAGCCGGGCCAAATAGATATTGGTCGAACAACAGCCCCTGGGAAGTGTGGATTGGTTGTGCCGCTTGCAGGTAGCGCTATATTTAGCTTTAACGGTGTCCCTTATGGAATGGAGCCGGGAATGGTCGTACATGCAGGACCACAAATGCCAATCGAAATTAAAGCTTCAGATGATAAAGGATGGGAGTATGCGGTTGTTCATTACCATATCCCTTCTGAAGAAATACCTCAATGTCCATTATCAACTCAGCATTTTTTAATTAATACAGGCTATCATACAAAAATTATTGACTATGTACAGCAGTTAATAGAATGCCAAGCAATGCCAGGTAATATGTCAATATTCAAAGCAAAGACTCTATTTATGAATCTTTTGGAAGCTATTCTTATATCGGCAAAAGTGAAGATACTCGATACAGCAAGTGACCAGATGGAGCAAGCTTTACAGTATATACATGAGAATTATGCTACTCAACTTTCTGTTTCGAAAATTGCTGAAGAATTTGGCGTGGAGCGTCGTAGATTTGCTTATCTGTTTGAACAGCACACAGGGATGACGCCTAGCGTCTACTTAACGGAATATCGTATCCGACGGTCGAAGGAATTACTGAAATATGACGATTCTCCAGTAGCAGAGATAGCAGAATGTGTAGGTTATGTAGATTGCTTTTATTTCAGTCGAGTATTTAAAAAATGTACTGGAATGTCCCCGACAACATATCGAAAAACAATGCTGGGGGAAGCTAAATACGTATAAAAAGTTGTTTCTTAAAAAAGAAGCGGCTTTTTTTGTGGTCGAAAATCGGCAAAAGTCCATGTGCTTCGCGAATTCGTCCATTCACAACTGGTTTTCTCTTTGTTAGGATAGTATCCGTAAATGATAATGAATATCAATTAAAAGGATCAATGCTATTGACTTATAAATGAAAATGATTATCATTATCAATATAATTATGTTCGTTAGGAGAGAAAATCTATGAATAAATATTTTAAAATGTGTGCACCTGCTCTATTAGCTCTATCCTTGGCTGCATGTGGAACGGATAAAGCAGAAGAATCTAAATCTACAAATAATGCAGCAGAAACTAGTGCATCAGAAACACAAGATCAAGCGAAAACACAAACGATTACATACTTAGGTGAAAAATACGAAATTGCCGCAGATGTCAAAAACATAGTAGCTGCAAGCTTAGAGTCTATGGAAGATGCGGCAATGCTCGGTATCAAGCCTGTTGGCGTGCTTGATATCGCTGGAAAAATTCCAGCATATCTTGCTTCTGAATTAGAAGGTGCTGAGCTTGTTGGAGATAAAATGACACCGAATAGTGAAGCCATTCTTAAACTTGATCCAGATGTTATTTTAGGTTCCACAAAATACCCTAAGGAAATGGCTGAAAAGCTCAATAAAATTCAAACGATGATTCCATATTCACATGTCTCTACAAATTGGAAAGAGAACTTAACATTACTTGCACAGCTTTCAGGTAAAGAAGACGAGGCTAAAAAAATTATTGCTGATTATGAAGCGAAGGTTGCTGATTCTCAAATGAAATCTAAAGAGCAATTAGCGGACAAGCAAGTTCTAGTTATTCGAGTACGTGGTGGCATCATGTATATCTATCCTGCGGGAGTTTATTTAAACCCTGTTCTATATGAAGATTTAGGGGCTCCAATACCAGAGGTTTTAAAAACTGCAAAGGCACAGGCTGAACTATCTCTTGAAACATTAGCAGAGGTTAATCCAGATGCTATTTTCCTTCAATTTGAGGAATCAGAAAATGCTGACGCACCAAAAGCATTAGAAGAGCTACAAAAGAATCCAATCTTTGCAAGCTTAAAGGCATCACAAAATAATCAAGTTTTCTTAAATGCCATTGAACCTTTAGCGCAAGGTGGTACTGCATGGTCTAAAGTTAAATTCTTAGATATCGCAGCTGAAAAATTACTTAAATAGTATAAAGAGGCTGGTAGTAGATTTGGTGGCATCACCAGGCTATTACCAGCCTTTTATAAGATAGAGTTCAACTTCTTTTATCGGATGTCCAAACATCCGCTGAAAAGAGGAACTTAGGCTAAGAACTTCACATCCTGTGAAAACGCCTGAGTGACCAACATCGTGTTGGGCCAAAGCCTTCGGACGCATTGTTTATCTGTAGCGAAAGCACAGCGACAGCTACAATGATGCCGAGGAATAATTGATATAGAAAAAGGTGTGGAAGTTGAAAAAAACAAACATTGTGGCATTTTCAATATTAGCAGCTGCTCCAATCCTAATTGCAATTGTGGCATTAGTATCCGTTATGTACGGCACAAAAGACATTAGTGCAATTACGGTGTGGCAGGCGATTACTGCATTTGATCCTTCGAATGTTGACCACCAAATTATACGAACAGGACGTATTCCTAGAATTGCCGCGGTATTACTAGTTGGGTCATTTTTAGCGGTGGCTGGGGCAGTAATGCAAGGTATTACACGAAATTATTTAGCATCCCCTTCGCTAATGGGAGTTAATGATGGTTCTGCATTTATGATTACGTTAGCAATAGTATTTTTCCCAGGGCTTCCTAATTACCAAATGATATTACTTTCAATGTTCGGTTCAGCATTAGGAGCAGGGATTGTATTTGGTTTTGGCTCTTTAATTCGAAATGGTTTATCACCAGTAAGGCTCGCTATTATTGGAACGGTCATTGGTACGTTTTTGAGCAGTATTGCTACAGCCATTGCGATGTATTTCCAAGTATCACAAACGGTAAGTGTTTGGTATAACACAAAGGTACATATGGTGGATATGGATATGCTCATGCTAGCTATTCCATTTGGGCTAGTCGGTTTAGTTCTTGCATTAGTATCAGCTAAGTCCATTACGATAACTTCATTAGGAGAAGATATAGCTATTGGACTCGGGCAAAAAACAAAAGCCGTGAAAATTATTAGTATGCTAGCCGTTGTCTGTTTAACAGGTACAGCTGTTGCACTTGTAGGAAAGATTGCCTTTGTAGGATTAGTCATTCCTCATATTACACGTTTCCTTGTTGGAGTGGATTACCGTTTTATCATTCCGTGTGCAGCTGCAGTAGGAGCATTTTTCTTAGCGCTTTGTGATGTACTCAGTCGCTTTGTTAATTACCCATTCGAAACGCCAATCGGTGTATTAACGGCATTTGTTGGTGTTCCGTTCTTCTTATATTTAGTACGTAAACACGGAGCTGAAAAACGTGCGTAAAAAAACCTCGAGTGTATTCGTTATGACTGTTTCGATACTCATATTATTTATTTTTGGTGCCAGCTATCTACATCTTACAAACGGTGTCTTTGATATGTCAGTGATGGATATCTTAAAAACATTGCTACGCATTGAACCAAATTCAAAATTTGATCTTGTCATTTTTGAATTTCGTTTACCACGTATTGTCATTGCAGCACTAGTAGGTGTTGGTTTAGGGATGGCAGGGGTTGTGCTACAAGGTATTACGCGTAATGGCCTAGCAGACCCTGGGATTTTAGGGATCAATGCTGGTGCTGGTGCAGCGGTAGTTATCTTTATGTTTTTCTTTCAATTACATCTCACATCTGCAGATATGAGTAGCTGGCTGTCCATTTTGATGATGCCGATCTTTGGATTCGTTGGTGGTGCGATGGCTGCTGTGTTAATTTACACGTTTGCCCTGAAAAATGGTCATTTAGATATGCAACGGCTAATTTTAACAGGGATTGCGATTAATAGTGGATTCGGGGCATTGTCACTGTTTTTATCATTGAAAATGAATGCTCAGGATTATGAAGCTGCTGCAGTTTGGATGGCTGGTTCTATTTATAATGCCAACTGGATTTTTGTTGTGACTATGCTACCATGGCTTATTTTAATAGGCTTTTATGTTTATCGGAAATCATATTTGCTCGATTATTTTCAATTAGAAGAGGACAGTATTACTAGCTTAGGGATAGCGGTAGAAAAAGAGAAGATGAAGCTGTTATTGGCAAGCGTCGGCTTAGTCAGTGCCTGCGTATCGGTGTCAGGTAGTATCGGTTTTATTGGTTTAATGGCACCACATATTGCTAAACAGCTTGTTGGGATACAACATCGTTATGTCATGCCAGTAAGTGCATTAATAGGTGCGGGATTGCTTATTTTTGCTGACTTTATAGGGAAAACAGTGTTTGCGCCTTCTGAACTGGCAGTTGGTATTGTTGTTTCGATTATCGGGATTCCATATTTCTTATATTTACTAGTGAAATCGAAGGCATAGGGGGAAATAGTATGCAAACTGCATTTAGAATGGAAAATTTGGCTTCTGGCTATGAGCAGGTTCGTGTGTTTGAAGGCTTAAATTTAACAATAGAAGAAGGAAAGGTTACGACTATTATTGGCCCAAATGGATGTGGAAAATCAACATTATTAAAAACAATTGGTCGTATATTAAAGAAGCAGCAAGGAACGGTCTATTTACAGGACCAAAATATGCAAAATTTATCGACGAAGGAAATTGCGAAAAAGCTAGCAATCTTGTCCCAGACGCCTATTGCCCCAGGTCAGTTAAAGGTTGAGGAGCTTATTGCTTATGGTCGTTATCCACATCGTAACAATGTTAATCGCATAACAAAAAAGGATGAGGAAATGATTGAATGGGCTTTAAATGTGACAAATACGATGGAGTATCGAAATCGGGAGCTTGCTCAGCTTTCTGGAGGGCAACGGCAACGTGTATGGCTTGCAATGGCCTTAGCCCAAGAAACGAATATCTTGTTATTAGATGAACCGACAACTTATTTAGATATGGCGCATCAGTTAGAAGTGCTAGAAATTGTGAAAGACTTAAACGAACAGCATCGTTGTACGATTGTTATGGTATTGCACGATATTAATCACGCGGCACGATATTCCGATCATTTAATCGCAATGCGGCAGGGAGCTGTAATGAAAACTGGCACGCCTGAGGAAATTTTATGTGCAGATGTTATGCGGAACGTATTCAATATTAATGCACGTATTATGCAAGATCCAGTTACGAAAACACCAGTATGTTATGGCTATGATGTTATGAAGGAGACCGACAAATGATGGAGGGAAAAATCGAGAAAGTACTTGATTATGAGACGCAGCAAATTGTATCGAAATTTACGGATTATACTTATACAGTAAATATCTATGTACCGAATGGAGAAGTACCGCAGGGGGGGGTTCCAGTTTTATACGTATTAGATGGATCGTCCTATTTCCATCTTGTAAAGGAAGCGGTCCGCCTACAAAGTCGTAATGCACCTAAAACGGGTGTTTTGCCAACTATTGTTGTAGGGATTGGACATGGTGCGGATATGCATGAACGGAGATTTTATGATTTTACAGGACAAGCCGAAACGTATACGTATCCCGCAAGATTTAAAGGTAATGGCTATGAGAAACATGGTGGAGCAGAGAACTTTAGTAGATTTTTAGAGGAGGAATTAAAGCCAAGTATTCAGGCTAAATTCCCAGTAAATGTGCAGCATGAAGCACTGTTTGGGCATTCATTAGCGGGTTACTATGTACTTTGGCAATTATTCTATCATCAAGCAAGCTTCCAACGTTATATAGCGATTAGCCCTTCTATTTGGTGGAATGAGCATGAACTAGTAGGTTATGCGTCAACTTTTTTAAAAGAACGTCCATTTGCTTATGAAAAACTATTCATCGGTGTGGGAGAACTAGAAACCTTTATGGTGGATGATGCACAACAAATCGCGAGTGAATTACAGAAAATCATGGATATCTCCTTCTATGAAGCGTTGGAGGAAAATCATGCTTCAATCGTCCCAACTGTTATGAGTAGAGCAATACGTTTTGTGAACAAAAAATAAATAGTGATGACCGCATTATTTTATGGTAATGCGGTTTATTTTTGTTTAAAATTTTATTACTCATTGGGATATATTGTTACAAAAGAAAGCAAGGAAGAAAATCGTAACGGTTTTTCGCTTTCTGTAGTGACAATGGAGAAACAGCTTACTAATTAGGGGGGCTAGCCTTGAAGAAAAAGCTTGGCTGTTTACATGCACATTATTCAAATATCGAGTATATAGAACAGGCATTTCAAAACATTGAGAAAGTAGAACTAGTACATTTTGTGGATCCAGGTCTTATACAGCAAGTATCAAAAGGGACTGAAGGGTTTGCTTTTAAGGTGAAAGAGCAACTTGAATGGATGGAAAGCTGTAACATGGATGCCATTTTAATAACGTGCACGAATTATATTGCATTGTTAGAGAAAGAACAGCTGGAGCTTTCTATTCCCATTATGAAAATAGATGAGCCCTTCTTTGAAACAGTATGTGAAGAAAAACAGCCTCAAACGATTCTTTTTACAAACCCTGAAACCGTTAAAGGTACGATGAACAGACTTCAACAATACGCTTTACTACATGAAAAAACCATTAATACTGAAATAATAATTATCGACAATACGTTTGAACTGATTATTCAGGGAAAAAAGGATGCATATAATAATGTTATTATACAAGCCCTTCATGATGTAGCAGGGGAACAGCAGTATATTTCAGTTGCACAGCTTTCAATGGTTGAGGCAGCACGGCAATTCGAAAAAGAGACAGCTTTAACGATCACTCATCCACTAAAGTCGTTAGTTAAATTTGTGATGAGATCTATAGAATAAAAGAATGTGTGTAATTTTCTAAATACTCTGTAACATTTGCGTGATACATTCGTTTAATGAAATAACTATGACTAGTAGGGAGTGTAGTAATGAGGCGATGGGTACTTATGGTAACAGTGTTGTTATTGTTGGTAGGTTGTACAATGCATGAGAAAGCGGTTACCCTGCCAAAGGATTTACCTGACTTTGTGCAAGAAAGTGACTTCAAATCGATTGATTGGGACAAAAAGGCTGTAGAGTTTGGAGAGAGAGGTATTATTGGTAATGAGGATAAATCAGGTGTTATCGGTGCTAATATGCCGAGTTTAAACACTCAAAAATGGATGTGGCATCTTTGGGGAATTGCAGAAGGTCGTGATACCAAGTTAACAATTGTCGGGTATCATAAAGATTCAAAAACAGTGCACCCTATCTTAGTAGATGGCTGGACTATAGGGCTTGGTGGTCCTGTTAATGGTGCAGATGCCCATAGACCATCAAGTGTAAAAATCCCAAAACCGGGGGAATGGGCGATTTTACTGTATATAAATGAAAGTTATTTTGATACGTTAATTTACGATATACATGAATAGAGAGTGAATATTTCACATAATGACCTTCGTTTTGTAAGCTGAGATTCTTATAAAATGAGGGTTTTGCTTAGCGGAATGAATGCGAATAGCGACAGAATTATAAAATTGGTAAAATAAAAAGTAAGAAAATAGAAATGGAGGATAGTTATTATGACCGATTTACGATATCCAATTGGACAATTTCAATTTCCGGAAGTAGTTACAGCACAGCAGGTACAGGAATGGGTGGAGGATATTCGTCTATTACCGAAACAACTAGCAGAGGCACTTAGTGGGGCAAGTGAGCAAGCATTAACGAAATCCTACCGAGAAAATGCTTGGACTGTTACGCAGCTTGTCCACCATATTGCAGATAGTCATATGAATAGCTACATCCGTTTTAAGCTAGCTTTGACGGAGGATATTCCGACAATTAAACCTTATAACGAAGTGGAATGGGCACAGCTTCCGGATTCGGAAATGCCTGCTTCAACATCTTATAAAATGATTGAGAGCTTACATGAACGCTGGGTTTATTTGCTAACAAACTTAACAGCAAAGCAATTACAACGAGCATTTAATCATCCTGATTCAGGATTAATGACACTTGAAAAAGCTGTAGCCTTATATGCTTGGCATGGGAAACATCATCTTGCTCATATTCATCTTGCTTTGGCTAAATAAAGAATTTTTCCAAAGTGAAAATAGGCGATTTCCAGATCTTGAAGAAAATCGCCTACTTTTGAAATTGTTTTCAAGTAAATATCGTATGTTACAAGGATAATGATATAGTAGCTTTATCTAACTTACGAACATAATTTTTTATACAATATTAATTCCTGCACTTGCGTTACCAGTAACAGTAGCAACAATCCCTGAGGAAGTAATGGAGAACACCATTAATAAGCGATCACCAGCAGCTACTGGCACTGGTGCAACGTTTGCAGTACCAAATGTAATAGTACCTACTGCTATTGTTGAGAGAGCTGGTGCTAAATCAACAAATGCTGTTGTAGGGCTGAAAACATTACTTCCCGCAACCGCGCGGTAAATTTGTGCTCTGACTGTTGCTGTTCCTGTAAGGGTTACGGCAACTGTTGCAGACAATGATGCAGAAATAGATGTAATAGTACCAGCACGTGGAACTGAAAAGGCTTCTGTTCCTGTAGCGGCAGTTAAATCTATATTTGTACCAGTAAGAGTTACCCCTGGAATAGACGTACCGAATCCTACAAGACTAACTGTACCGATAGCGCCACCAAGAACTGATGTTAAAACAACAGGAACTATTCCTGATGCGAATGGGATGATGGAGCCTGTTGCTGGTGGAGTCGTAATACATGCAGCTTCAATAGCTTCAAAAGGACCAAGTGCATTACACTGATTATTTTGATTTGCGCAGCCGCCGCACGTTGAATTCATACAATTCATACACATTTTTACACCCCCTTTCTTCATTATTCTATTCAGCTAAGATTATAGGGTTAGGGCAAATATCCACATTGTAGTTTTTATATGTGGATATTATGGAGGCCTTTTTAGAGGTTTTTTTGTCAATGGCAAGTATTCTATAATGAAATTGACTTTCTGCTTATTTGGTTAATTAAAAAAAGTCCAATATGTATTTTCATACGTATTGGACAAGTTTATCGTATAAATCTAGATTGATCCTATACTGTGTACACACCAACTTTAAAACTAACTCCATTTTCGAAAGAAATTGAAAAATAAAGAACCCTTCTCTTTTTTCTGGTTTTCCTCATGTGATTCGTTTATCTCTTCAATTTGTGCATGGGTTTCATATACTTCCCCTAATGTAGGTTCAACAATTTCACATTCATCACCTTTTAAAATAGGTGATTTATTTGCGTCCACTTGCTCGTTAACCACTTTATCTGTTCCTAGAATGACAGGCTCATTAACCATTTCAGTCGCTTCCGGAATGACAGGCTCATTAACCATTTCAGTCGCTTCCGGAATGACAGGCTCATTAACCATTTCAGTCGCTTCCGGAATGACAGGCTCAATAACGTTTTCGGCTACTGCCGGAATGACAGGCTCAATAACGTTTTCGGCTACTGCCGGAATGACAGGCTCAATAACGTTTTCGGCTACTGCCGGAATGACAGGTTCAATAACGTTTTCGGCCGCTTCCAGAATGACAGGCTCAATAACGGTTTCAAGTACTTCAAGATTGCTTGGCTCATTCGTTATGGCAGCGTTCATTTCAGCTACAGTGACAGCAGTATTTTTTTTTCTGTAATTTTCAGGAGTTGAGGCATCGTCAGGCGCTAAGGCAGGTCCATTGATACTAACTGGAATTTCCTGTGTGCTCGTAGCGTGTTTAAAATGGAAGGTGGATTCAGTGTTAGTATTTCTATATAAGCCATTATATATTTGGCTTGGATGAGTATTTATTGATTGAAAGTATTGCTGATTAAAATGGCGTTCCTCGGGTACATCTTTTTGATTTCCGTTGCGAGTAGAAGGTGTACCATTGTTTACATCTAATTGCGTATTTGTTGCTTTACCTGCCAGATTTTGTAGCATTTTATAAGAGGGCTGCTTAGATGTGTTCGCCGACGGGCTTGTTGTCTGTGTAATGATCGAATCCCCCTGAGCACCGTTAGCAATAAAATTAAATATTTTTTCAGTTTTAGGTGGAGTGGTTGGAGCTTCGGTATTTTCAATCGTCAGTAATTTGTTTAAAACCTTTAGTATATCTCGGTTCATTTCCTCAATTGTTTGATTCAAAGACTCAATTTGTGCTGATAGAAGTTTTATCTGCTCCTCATAGCCTCTGATTTGTGAATTTTTTTGCTTATCATCTATTGTTTCGTTTAGCTCTTCTAACAGTGCCATTTGCGATTTAATTTCATCAAAATCCATTTTCATAAATAGGTAATCTTCAATTGAAGTTCCCATTTTTAATGAAGTTAATGTATCCTTGTAGCCTTCTATTTTTTGCTTCAATTTTTCAATGTCTTGAGTGGAGTACAACTTTGAATCTTCCATTGCATTTCACCCCTTTCAGTCCATTTATATTTTATTAAAAATGTTTACTTTCTGTTACAAATATACCGGTCCTTTCAAACATTTTAGTTTCTCCTTAAGAAAGGGCGGTATAAGCAAAAACGATTCATACTGATACTTAAGTATTTTAACTTCTTTCAGTAATTATTTTTTGTAGCGAAAGTGAAGCATCAGTTACAGAAGTCTCTCGCCTTTATAGGTGATGTGATACATGCTGATTTAAGTTACTTTTCAGCAGGTGTCCAAACACCTGCTAATAATAGAGGAACTCAGTAAGAACGCAACGCCCTGTGGCAATTTATCTGTGCGACAGCGGCAATGTTGCTGAGGCATAATTGATTAATAAAAATCAGAACGAATTACTTTTTAGCCCATGCACTTTTAGTTAGAAAACATAAGATACAAACGAAAGGTAAAAAAATTATGGAGGTGTCAAAAGGATGCTAGAGAATATGCCATCCCAGGCGCAAGAACTTATTTGTATAAACGTCGATAAGGTATTTGACTGGATTGTAAAGGAAATGTCGTTTGATTTTTCCCCTACTGGACCAATTACTTTTCCAGGAGTAACGCCAACGACTGATTTAACAGGTGCAGTAGTTACATGTAAGGTAGTTCCATCAACAACTAATCCTATTGTTATCTTGAACCGTGAGAATCGCCAATTCTCAATTGATGGTGCAACTGTATGTCTTCAAAATTTAACTATTCAAAAGAATTTTATTCTTACAATAGTTGTTTGTTTACCGAACGGCACTATGTTCACAAGCAATACTATTCCACTTTCTCGTTGCGAACAAGTTACATTATGTGCGCCAACAGGGACAGATGTAGAAATTTTATTCACGGATTTAGATTGTTTCGTGTGTACAACTGGAACATTAACAGCTGGAGCAGGTACAATTACGTTTTCTGCATTAACGATTACTGTATCTGTTTGCCAAAGTATTCAATCTACATTCCCAGTAACTGTGGAATTCTTAGCGACTTTCTGCGAACCAAGAGCAGAATTACCGTTCGCATGTCCGGGTGTAGTACGCCCGCAGCAGTGCCCTGCTATATTCCCAACAGTTGGTTAATGGTACTAACACATAGAAGAAAATCATATTATAAAGAGAGGTTAATCCTCTCTTTTTTTTTATGAAATATTTCAGACAGTAGCTAGCGCTTAAAGTAGGTTGGTTAATTAAATACTATTGGTAAGGGGGTACTAATTATGACTACTCGTATCGATCATGTGGAAGAAAAGATAAATGAACTAAAAAAACAAACAGATTTTTATGTTCATGAAATTAAAAAAACGGTTGAGAAGCTTATTATTCCGGATAGTGTCAACATCATTAGTTATTTCACGTCCTCGTTCAATATTTCTTATAATCCTGATGAGGAAAGCTTATGCTTGGGCTCTTATCATATTCGCAATATAGGTAATCAGCCTATAACGAATCCGTATCTATGTATAAAACTGCCTGAAGACTCTCCATTCTCTTTCTCTGGAAGGTATGTTTATGAACATTTCGCACCAAATTTAAAAGGCAACAGTAGCTGGGAGCGAATCAATGATCAATCGAGCAAGGAGGAATTCTGGCTTAGACCTATAGGAAAAACAACGTTAGAGCCAAATGAAACATTATCATTTCCTAACTTTCAGATTAAGTGGGGTCATAATTTTTCTTATTCAGGAAGTATCATGGGTTTTACATATTGTGATGAGCTAAAAGATGGTGTCGTCGTCTTAAATCCAATTAATCTCAATGGAATTAGTCATACACAGGGGGATGAAAATGAGTGAGTCTGAAAATATAAATCAAAAAATAGATAGTGTTGTCCATCAACTAATAAAGGAACAGCTTACGAATCTATCTAACTATAATAATACGAAAAATAACAGCTTTGCTTATCTCGAAAAAGGCACATTGAATCTACTTCTTGCCTATTTAATGTCAGGAGAAAAGAGCAAAGCTGAAGAAATTGGTGATGAGGAAATAGAAATTAAGATTATCAAGCGGCTTGATGAGATATTAGAGGATAGCAAGGAGCAATTTGAAGAAGTGATTAGTTTACTTAAACAAATGTCGTGATAGGAGGCGCGAGTGTGGATAATGATATTGTTAAAAACAATGATCCTATTCAGTTGCAGCAAATGATCATTTTTTTAAGAGCCGAATTAGCGAAATATAAAAATGAAGTTAAAAGGCTCAGAGATAGTGATTATTATTCACTAGTACTGAGATTAGAGCGGGAAAATGTTCAATTAACAAAACAGAAAAAGGATCTTTCGATGGAGCTTTTAAAGCAGAAGAGAGACCATGAAAAAAAATTAAAGATTTACTATGAAGATATACAAGCAAGAGAAACCCAGAAAAAAAAACAACTTTCTTCGATAGAGGGTTTATTAAAGGAATTAGAAGAGCTGCGTGCAGAAAATAAGCTAATGAAGGAAACGTTAAAATCCACTAAAGATGAATTTCTTTCTGCGAATTCAGATGTTCATGATAAGACTATAGTGGATTGCATTGAAAAGAAGCTGAATGTTTTTACAAAGGATATAAGCCAACAAATGAATACTATCATTGAAGCCCTTGAAAGATCCCGATTAGAACAAGCCAATTCAGACAATCTTAATAAGTATTTAACTAAAGAAATAGAGGAGAAAAGCAGTGAGATAGCAAAATTAACGGAAGAATTAGCGGATGTAAAAAAATATAGCCTTTCCCCGAGTGGAAAAACGATGATGAATCCAGGGTTTTTTACACATATAGATGCCCAAGTAAATAAGGTGTTTGCTCAATCAATTGATTTTGAGAAGCAATTGAATCATAAATTACGCTTACTTGAGGATCTGGACCACAAATTGCACGAGCTGACTATAGAAATCAATACTGATAAAACTGTATAAAATTTGTGTTGCAGGCTGTTTCAAAAGTACGACAAGACACTTTTGAAACAGCCATTTTTATGTTACTAGTGGATTTTAGACGTAATACATATTATTTCGTTTCTCTGTGTAATGTAATTCTTTTCAAACGTGGTGAATATTTCTTAAGCTCCAGCCTTTCTGGATTAGTTCGTTTATTTTTTGTAGTGATATAGTTTTTATCACCTGTTTCTGTACAGGCTAATGTCACTTGTACACGCATAAAATAACCTCCTTTTAAATCGTAATAATTACGCTTTATACATTATTATTTTTAGTGAAATATGTCAATACCGTATTTCCGTAAAGTTTTTAGCGTTGCGTTTTGTAGGACTCTATGTTTTAATTATAAACTATAAATAGTAATGATTACGATTTAAGGAGTTGTAAAGATGACAAAGAAAATTCCCGTTACAGTGTTAAGTGGTTATTTAGGTTCTGGTAAGACAACAATGATGAATCACGTTTTACAAAATGAAAAAGATATGCGTGTTGCTGTAATCGTCAATGATATGAGTGAAATTAATATCGATGCAGAACTAATTGCAAATGGAAGCGGCATTTCACGAACAGAGGAAAAATTTGTGGAGTTATCGAATGGTTGTATTTGTTGCACGCTACGTGAGGATTTATTGCAGGAGGTGGAGCGTCTCGCAAGGCTCGGTACTATTGATTATATTTTAATTGAATCGACGGGGATTAGCGAACCAATACCTGTTGCTCAAACATTTAGCTATTTAGATGAGGAGCTTGGTATTGATTTAACAAAGTTTTGCCAACTTGATACGATGGTGACCGTTGTAGATGCGAATCGTTTTTGGCATGATTTTCAGTCGGGTGAAAGCCTTTTAGAGCGTAAGGAGGCAGTCGGCGAGTTAGATGAAAGGGATGTTGCCGACTTACTCATTGACCAAATCGAGTTTTGTGATGTCCTTGTATTAAACAAATGTGATTTAGTATCAGATGAAGAGCTTGAAAGATTAGAACGTATTTTACGTGCATTACAACCTGAAGCCAAGCTAATTCGTACAGTAAACGGTGTAATAGAGCCAGCTGAGATTTTAAATACTGGACGCTTTGACTTTGAACGGGTATCAGAATCTGCTGGCTGGTTAAAGGAATTAGAGCTTGGTCATGAAAATCATACACCGGAAACGGAGGAGTATGGCATTTCTTCTTTCATTTATAAGCGTAGTAGACCATTCCATCCAATGCGATTTGTAGAATGGTGTGATCATATGCCAGAATCGATTGTCCGAGCAAAGGGTATTATTTGGAGTGCGAAACATCAGAATGTTGCATTATTACTATCACAGGCAGGTTCTTCGGCAAAAATAGAACCAGTTTCTTATTGGGTAGCCGCTTTATCAAAGGAACAACAGCAGGATGTTTTCTTGCAAAGTCCTGAGGTAGTAGAGGATTGGGATGAGGAATTTGGAGATCGCATGACACAGCTCGTTATTATTGGTGTTGATTTAGATAAAGAGGCGATTATAAAAGAACTAGACAAGTGTTTATTAACGGAAGATGAGTTTAATAACTCATGGGAAGGTTTACAAGATCCCTTCAATTGGGAATGGCATTAACTTCTTTCAGCAAGTGTTTAGGTAGCGAAAGCGAAACAAAGAAGATTTCGGCTAAGACTCCGAAATCTTCTTGTGAAATACATGATTATAATTTGTCGCATCTCGCAAGGCTTTTTCCTCAAGTGGAATGCGTACGGACAGCATTGTCACATTTAAAAGTGTAAAACAAAATGCTGTAAAATATGCTTGAAACATTAAAGGTAGAAGCATAATTTCTAAGCAAACTACAGCGTAATTTGGATGACGCATAAATGTGTAAGGGCCTTTCCGTACAACTTCTGCATCCGGCAATATGAGTATTTTTGTGTTCCAAAAAGACCCTAATGAACGGATACACCAAATGCGTAATACTTGAACGGCAATAAATAATAAAAATAATAACGGAAATAAAGGTGATAAACTTTTATGATTAGTAACGACTTCAATAATTAAAAATAGGAAAAAACCGGCATGCAAAGAAACCATATATGGATAATGAGAAGAACCAACTTCATATGCTCCTTGTGAAAGCATCCATCTTTCATTGCGTTTTGCAATGAAAACTTCTGTCAATCTTTGTAGAATGACGAGGATCAAAATAATGTAAATTATCATGCTACTCCCTCCATTTAAGTAATACAGCTTCAGCGCAGAAGCCAGGGCCGAGAGCGACGAGCAAGCCAGTATCCTCTACTTGTCCTTCGTTTAACATAAATTGCTCCAATACATATAGCACCGTAGGAGATGACATATTTCCGTGATATTTCAATATTTCCCGAGAAATATCGGTTTTTTTGGAAGCTAGATACAGAGTATCTTCATAAGCTTTTAACACTTTTTTACCGCCGGGATGTGCGATGAAATGGGTAAGCTGTTCATTGTATAGTTCATGTTCCAATAAAAATTGTTCAATGAATGGGCCAAGCCAATTGGTGATGATGGCAGGAATACTTTTCTGAAAAACGACATGTAGACCGTTGTTTTTAATATTCCAACCCATAACATTTTCTGAATCTGGCATCCATTTAGAGCCAGTCCCGATAATAGCAGGTATTGTTTTTTTTACCGCGATATTCACGTCATCTCCACAGACGAGTATACATGCGGCTCCATCTGCAAAAAGAGACGCACCGATTAAGTTGCTTTTTGAAAAATCATTTGGTTGGAAGGTTAGACTACAAAGCTCGACACAAACGACAAGAACTTTTGCTTCTGGATGGGCACGACAAAAATCATAGGCTCTACTAACACCCGCCGCACCACCAGCACAGCCAAGTCCCCAAAGTGGAATACGTTTAAGTCTGTCTGAAAAAGGAAGTTTATTCATAACTCGTGCATCAATACTTGGTGTGGAAATACCAGTACTACTTACAAAAATAATGGCATCAATGTCTTTAGGAGAAACCGGTGATTGTAAAAACGTTTCATTT
Organism: Lysinibacillus sp. NPDC096382; assembly: GCF_044762845.1. Classification (NCBI taxonomy): domain Bacteria; kingdom Bacillati; phylum Bacillota; class Bacilli; order Caryophanales; family Bacillaceae; genus Lysinibacillus; species Lysinibacillus sp. NPDC096382. The sequence goes on along the minus strand of NZ_JBIWFC010000005.1, from coordinate 114,175 downwards.
TGTAAACAGGCTTGAATGACATCAATGCTATATTGTGTAGCTAGTTCAATATATAAATCGTTTCGTTCCTCAAAGGAATGATCAGTACGATGCCATTCAGGTGGTACACAAAAATGGCGTGTTGCAATACCACCATTCTCAAAAACTTTTAAGTAACGTTCTAATTTAGGGATTTTCGCATGGAAAAGTTCCTTTGTTAGCTCCTCTGCGTTTATTTGTTGTAATGTGTACGGTGGTTGGTATGTACTGATAGAAATGATTTTTGACAATTCAACATCTCCTTCGCCAATAGTGGTCTTGATTATTGTATGCAGGGGGGGAGGGGATACATGCTTGTTAGAAGATAATTGACAATTTAGGGATATTCCGCTATATTGGAAATAATTAAATCGAAAGTAGGTGATGTGACATGATGAATAGATCCGTTTTTAACGAACTGCAATTCGGTTTGTTCAGTTTCACACGCCTAAAATATATAAATTGACCACGCCGTGTATTTAAATCACAATTGTGGTGATTTGTATATTCTCTTAAATGTGCCTGTGAACCTTGTAACTGCCGAATTGCGCAGAGACAAGGTTTTTTGTGTTTGTATCAATGGAGTACAAAGGATATTCACATTTAGGAGGAAAACAACTTGAATTTAACAACTTTAGGATTTTCAACATATTTTGAAGAGCAAATGACTGGATTTAAACAGGAGGCTAAGCTGGCGAATTGTGTGCCGGCTAGGGTTACTTTAGAGCATAAGCATTCCTACCGTGTACTAGCTGAAAAAGGAGAGTGGCTGGCAACGATTGCTGGACATTACGCCTATACATCATTAGCACGTGAAGATTTTCCCGCAGTAGGAGATTGGGTGCTAGTTGAGAAAATGCCTGGTGAGGAAAAGGCGATCATTCATAAATTGTTTACACGAAAATCAGTCTTTTCCCGCAAGACCGCGGGGCTGGAAATACAAGAGCAGATTGTAGCATCGAACGTTGATATCGTACTTCTTGTTATGAGCTTAAATGCAGACTTTAATATTCGTCGTTTAGAACGCTATTTAGTAGCTGCGTGGGATTCGGGTGCGAAGCCGATCGTTGTATTGACGAAGGCAGATCTTTGTGAAAATGTTTCTAGTAAAATACGTGAGGTTGAGTCTGTAACGTTTGGTATAGATGTTTTTGTGACTAGTGCGCTGTCAGGCGAGGGCTTAGAAGATATTCGTGCGCTATTTACGGAAGGTGTGACGGGCGCATTACTTGGCTCTTCTGGGGCAGGGAAATCCACATTGACAAATGCTCTTAGTGGTGTGGAGCTTATGAAAGTTTCAGATATTCGTGAAGATGATGCGAAGGGGCGCCATACAACAACACATCGTGAGTTAGTTTTATTGCCAGAAGGCGGCTGTTTAATTGATACACCTGGAATGCGGGAGCTACAATTATGGGATCAGAGTGATAGCTTATCCGCTAGTTTTCAGGATATTGAGGAACTTTCTGCGGCCTGTCGTTACAGGGATTGTACACATCAGAAGGAGCCACACTGTGCTGTACAGCAAGCAATTACAGATGGTGTACTTGAACGATCACGTCTCCAAAGCTACTTTAAATTGCAAAGAGAGCTTGCTTTTATCGAACGCAAAACAAATGCTCAAGCAAGACTAAATGAGCAACGCAAATCGAAGCAAATTGCGAAAGGCTTAAAGAAGGGCAAAAAATCAAATTGAACTTAATATAAGAGTGAGCGATTTATCAGCGATTTCATAGTTGGGGGTACGAAAATGACAATCCAAAACATAAATCATTTATTATTTACAGTGTCAAATTTAGAGAAATCCATCGCATTCTATGAAAAGGTTTTTGACGCAAAATTATTAGTGAAGGGTAGAAGTACAGCCTATTTAGATGTAAATGGGCTGTGGCTTGCCCTGAATGTAGAAAGGGATATCCCACGCGATGACATACATCAATCCTATACACATATAGCGTTTTCTATCCAGGAGGACGATTTTGACAAAATGTATGAAAAGCTAGTCCATCATAATGTCAACATTCTGGAAGGCAGACAAAGAGATGTACGAGATAAAAAATCGATTTACTTCACAGATCCAGACGGTCATAAATTCGAATTTCATACAGGACTTTACAGGACCGATTGGATTATTATAAGAAGGAAAAAATGCATATGGAGCTTTTTGATTAAAATTAAAAAATGGGTGTCTCTAAAAGGAGGACATCTATTTTTTTTTGCAACGTTTTCCTTTCTCAAAACGACTTTAAAGTGTAGCTAGAAGGAGGAGATTAGGTGGATATAAAAAAATTGGTTAAAAGCGCAAAAAAGGGGGATGATGAAGCCTTTGAACAGTTGATCGTTTTGATGCGTGAGAAATTATATCGCACGGCCTACTCGTATGTTCGAAATGAGCAGGATGCGCTTGATATTTATCAAGAATCTATTTATAAAGCCTATACAACATTGAAAACATTAAAGAATCCAAGCAGTTTTCCAGGGTGGATTGTTAAGATCGTTACTTTTAAATCTATTGATTTTATTAGAAAAGATTCAAGGAAATTCACTTCTGGAGATGCGGCGTTTTTTGCAGAGATAGCAGGAAATCAAAATATGGAGAATGTTACTTATTCAGTGGATTTAAAAGAGGCTATTGAAACATTAGATGACAAGTATAAAACGATTTTGTGGTTACGTTTTTATCATGATTTCTCTGTCAAAGAGATTGCAAAAATGCTGGGCTGTCCTGAAGGAACAGTGAAGTCCTATATTAATAGAGCTAAGAAAGAATTAAAACCAGTCTTAAGGGAGGGCTACTTGTATGAGTAAGGAAAATAATAATCAATCTATTGATCGTATCGATATTCCACTTCAACAATTGATGGCGCGAGAGCAGGCGGCAATGCGTGCTGCAAAAAAGAAGAAACGGAACATTAGAATTATAAAACCCCTTTTAGTAGCCTGTGGATTATGTATAGCGCTACTAGGTGCAGGGTTTTTATCCCCTACAATAGCGACTGCACTGGCCAATGTACCTTATATTGGGGTTATTTATGCTGAATTTGGGGATATTGCAGCTGAAAAGATTGAACAAAATCATTTGATGACAAAAATAGGAAAGGAGGATACACATGCAGGTCTTACAATGGCTGTTGAAGAAGCGGTATATGATGGTAATAGATTATTAGTTACGGTTGCTTATACAGGGCAGAATGGTGTTTCTTTAAAAGAAGAGGTAGTAGGTACGAATAAGCTTACTGTCAATGGGGAGCCAATAGATGTTGCGATCGGTTCTACAGGTCAAGATGATATAGATAAAAACACGATTATTGAACATCATGAATTAACTTTATCAAATGCAGATATATACGGAAATAACATTGAAGTCGCATTAGATGGAAGCGATTTATTTGGCTACAAAGGTAATTGGCATGTAGATTTTACTCTTGAAAAATTAAAGGAAGAAGTTGTTAAGATCCATCCAAATGTAATAGCTAGTACTAACAATGGGTTATACAAGTTAAACGTTGGGCAGGTTTCATTCACACCGCTATCGACACGTATAGATGTCCTAGTAGATTATCCAAACGAATTAGATAGAAATGATAAATGGCCATTTTTTGAGTTTGAGGTAACAGATAGTGAAGGAGAGTTATACGATGGGGAGAATATACAAATGGGTGCGACCAAGGATAATGGACATCATATTATTATAGTACTGCCTCCTATGGAGAAAATGCCGAAATCTTTTACACTTAAACCAGGTAAGACGAACGAGCAGGGTTATTGGGAGGAAATGAAGGAATTAGAAATAGTGGTACCCTTAGAACCTTAAAAATATGATCCCCCTTTAGTTTTAGGAACTATAGGGGGCATATTATTTAAATGGCATTAAAGAGAAACAATAAAAAGTAGAAAACGTTCATAACATTAGAAGGGGTGATTTTATGAAAAAAGCTATTATTTTTGATATGGATGGTACTTTATTTCAAACAAACCTAATATTAGAGCCAGCATTATCGGCAACGTTTAATGTGTTGCGTGCAAAGGGCTTGTGGCAGGGAGAAACACCAATAGAGAAATACCACGAAATTATGGGTGTTCCATTACCTGTTGTCTGGGCAACGTTATGTCCTATGCATACGCTAGAGACACGTGAAGAAAGCAACGTATTATTCCATGTTAAGCTTATTGAACAAATACGTAATCGCCAAGGCGCATTATATCCAAATGCAGAGCAAACACTTGCTACGTTGGCAGAAAACTATGATTTATTCATCGCCAGTAATGGGCAAACAGAGTATTTACAAGCAATAGTAGAAACCTATCAATTACAGCGTTTTATCAAAGATACATATAGTATTCAGTCCATTTCGAGCGGTCATAAATCTGATTTAGTGAAAAAGGTCATCGAGGAAAATGCCATTGAACGCGGCGCAGTAGTAGGTGACCGTTCTTCTGATATTCAGGCGGCTCATGACAATCAGTTACTCTCTGTTGGTGTACGTTTCGACTTTGCGCAGGACACAGAATTACAGAAAGCAGACATTATTATTGATGATTTAAATGAGCTACTTTATTTAAAGCTGCTAGGATAAAATTCATCGACTACATTCTTTGATTTATCACCTAACTTTTTCATATTATCGAGAACTTTCAGATATTTATCGACATGCAATTGCAATTCAAAAGAAGAAAGAGTAAAATGGTGGAAATCTATAGTGAAAGCATTGATAAGGAAAAGTAAATTGGAGAAGCATTATATAGAGAGCCTCTGTTGGTGGAAATGAGGTAAATGACCCCTTTTGAAAATGACCTTTGAGCTTCGTACCGAAAGCAAGTTTGCGAGTAGATTACGACGAGATGGGCACTCGTTACAACAGCGGCAGTATCTCTTGCTTCTTCCAGCAATTATGCAGAGGCATAATGGATTAAATAAGATGAGACGTACTGATGGAGGCAAATAGTGTGAGCTATTTGTAAATATAGGTGGTAACACGGGTATACTCGTCCTAATCAATTTTGATTAGGGCGTTTTTTTTATCTTCATTCAAGATTTACTTGAATGAAGATAAAGCCTCCGGCGGATGTCATGGATTTTAAAAGGAAGAATTGTGCTAGCACAATTCAAAATCCAGACGCATTGTTTATCGCGACAGCGGCAAATGTTTTCTGCGCGAAAGCGAAGCGACAGCAGCAATTACGCCGAGGTGTAATTTATTTGCACTTTTTTACAATTTTTTTCGAGGGGAGCAACTTAGGATGACAATTGTTATTGGAGGTGCGTGGCCATATGCAAATGGTTCTTTGCATTTAGGGCATGTTGCTGCATTATTACCGGGTGATATTTTGGCTAGATATTACCGACAAAAAGGCGAAAAGGTCTTGTATGTTTCGGGAAGTGACTGTAATGGCACGCCGATTTCTATTCGGGCTGCACAGGAAAACACGACAACGGAAGCAATTGCTGATCATTATCACGAGGAGTTTACAAGATGCTTCAATGATTTAGGATTTACTTATGATTTGTATACGAGAACAGATGCGCAGCACCATCATGAATCTGTTCAAACGATTTTTTTACAGCTACTAGCGAACAATTTTTTATACAAAAAGAAAATTGAACAAGCCTATTGTGAAACGGACAAGCAGTTTTTACCGGACCGATTTGTAGAGGGGATTTGTCCAAACTGTGGTGCGAAGGCGCGTGGTGATCAATGTGATAATTGCTCAACAATTTTAGACCCGCTCGATTTAATCGATAAACACTGTAAAATTTGTGGGAATGAGCCAATTATCAAGGGGACAGAGCATTTTTATTTTGCTTTTAGTCAGTTTCAAGGGAGATTGGAGACTTATTTAGCGGAGGCTAAGGCGGAAAAACGCTGGCGAGACAATGCTTTAGGTTTAACAGAACGTTACTTGGCAGAAGGGGTACCAGACCGCGCAGTAACAAGGGATTTACCAAATGGTATCGATGTGCCAGTACCAGGTTTTGAAGGCAAAAAAATATATGTGTGGATTGAAGCAGTAGCAGGTTACTTAACAGCGAGTATTGAATGGGCGAAGCAGCATCAAATAGCTATTGAAGATTTGTGGAATGAAGAAACGATTTCGTATTATGTGCATGGTAAAGACAATATTCCGTTCCATACAGTTATATGGCCAGCCATTCTTATGGGGATAGGGGCAAAGGCTTTACCTACACATATTGTATCAAACGAATATTTGACATTAGAAAAACGGAAATTATCGACGAGCCAAAACTGGGCGGTATGGGTGCCATATATTTTGAGTCGATACGAGGCAGATTCTGTTCGTTATTTTTTAACAATGAATGCGCCAGAAAATCGTGATACTGATTTCTCTTGGCGAGAATTTATTTATAGCCATAATGGCGAATTACTTGGCGCTTATGGTAATTTTGTCAATCGAACATTGAAGTTTTTAGAAAAATCGTTTGATCGTCAAGTGCCTCAAGCCGAGATAGATGCCATTATTCGAAAAAACACGATTCAGCTATTTAATGATGTTGGGATTCATATAGAAGCGGGTCATTTTAAACAAGCTTTAGAGGCTATTTTTGAATACATTCGTGCAGCTAATCGCTATTTTGACGAGCAGCAGCCGTGGCTACAGGTGAAAGAGAATGTAGAAGCTAGCAATCAAACACTTGCAACGTGTGTTTATATAATTGCTAATCTTGGACAGCTGTTACATCCATTTTTACCGTTTTCAGCTGAGAAGGTGAGAAAAATGTTAGAGATCAATGAAGTAATGTGGCATGAGCAAGTGGAATTACCAGCAAGCATTAGTGAAGTGACACCACTGTTTGAACGTCTTGATGTTGAATTAATTGAAGAGGAATATCAAAAGTTAGTAGAGGGTAGTCGATAGGAAAAATGAAAGCAGTATGACGCAATAATGTCATACTGCTTTTAGCTTTTTTCAGCGATGTTCAAACATCCATTGAAATAGAGGGACTCAGTCTAAGAACGCCAAGTCTAGTGGCAATTTATCTGTGAGACAGCGGCAATTATGCCGAGGCATAATTTATTTAGTTCATAACAGGCGTTAATTTAGCGACAACAATACTATTGATAGCATTAATATAAGCTAGCGCACTCGCTTTTAAAATATCTGTATCTGCCGCTTTTGCGATATATTTTTCACCTTCATGATCGATTGTAATTTTTACTTTTCCAAGCGCTTCTTTACCACGGGAAACGCTATTGATATTATATTCTACAAGTTTTACATCAATGTTTGTAATTTCTGCGATGGCAGAATATAGGGCATCAATCGGACCTGAGCCAATTGCACTTGCTTTAAATATCTGCCCTCCTTTACGTACTTTCACACTTGCTGAAGGGAAGCTTGCGTTGCTGACGACTTGTAAATCATCGAAGTCAAAGAACTGATCACTATAATGTGTGGCATTAGCATTGTTTGCGTCATGTTTTTCATAATAGCTTTCCACAATAACATATAAATCGTGATCGTAAACTTCTTTTTTTGCGTCCGCAAGCTTTAAGAAGCCTTCGAAAATTCCTTCAAACTCATCTGCTGAAAGATTGGAAAAGCCAAGTTTTTCAAGGGCATTTTTCACCGCGTGACGCCCAGAGCGAGCTGTCAGGACTAGCTCCATATCGTCAAGACCTACATCTTCTGGATGTACAATTTCATAAGCATCGCGAGATTTTAGAAGGCCGTCTTGATGAATACCAGAGGAATGGGCAAAAGCATTATCCCCAGTAATCGCTTTGTTTACTTGTACGTCTAAGCCCATAAAGCTTGAAACAAGACGAGATGTATTCATAATTTCTCTTGTGTTAATACGTGTCTCAGCATTGTATACAGAGCCACGTGTTTTCAATGCCATGACGACTTCTTCTAATGCTGCATTTCCTGCGCGTTCGCCAATGCCGTTAATTGTACATTCTACTTTATCCGCGCCGTTTTTAATCGCAGCAAGCGTGTTAGCAGTGGCCATACCAAGATCATTATGGCAATGAACACTCAACAAAACACTATCGTTTAGATTTTTCATACGCTCATTTAGTTTATAAATCATCGCTCCAAATTCTTCTGGTTCTGCAAAGCCGACTGTGTCAGGTACATTAATCATTGTTGCACCAGCCTTCATTACGGCTTCGATGGTTTTCCAAAGATACTCGAAATCTGAACGAGATGCGTCTTCTGTTGAATATTGGACTTGTGGAAGAAGAGTTTTCGCATATTTTACTGCATCAACACCAATCTGTAGAATTTGATCCTTGGATTTGCTAAATTTTTTCTCAACATGAATATCAGAAGTACCGAGCACCATATGAATCATAGGATTTTCAGCGTATTTTACAGCGTTATAAACAGCATCGATATCTGCCTGCACAGCACGTGCTAAAGCAGTAATCATAATGTCATTCGTATGACCAACTTTTTGTGCGACAGCTTTAACTGCATCAAAATCTCCTTGTGATGAAGCCGGGAAACCAGCCTCGATAATATCGACGCCTAATTTTTTGAGTTGCTGTGCAATCTCTACTTTTTCATATAAATTTAGTTTTGCACCAGGCACTTGCTCGCCGTCACGTAAAGTTGTATCAAACACCCAAATTTTTCTTCCCATTTTCAAACACTCCTTCTGTTGTAGTTGTCATTATATTGATATTGTCTCTGCTTTGAACCGTTAGCTCTAAGCTAGAGACAAAATTTACACATTGGTCATTTTTCAATAAAAATAAAAAACCCGTCTCTATGTAAAAATATAGAGACGAGTTTATGCTCGCGGTACCACTCTAATTGACCTTCTCTTTACAGAAAAAGTCCCCTTATCGACAGCAGTCACTGTCTATCCCGTTAACGGAGGAAACCGACGTCCCTTACTCAAAGTTCAGGGAGTGGCTCATGGACGAGTTCAAAATGTGTGCCTATCGGTTTGCACCAATCACCGACTCTCTACAAGTACACTTGCATTTCTACTATTTCCAATCTTGGCCTACAATAATGTGTTGTTGAAAGCAATGATACTTGGGTATTTTTAATTTGTCAATAAAATTCTAAAAATTATATTTTTTCTGTCTTATGTAAAAGCCTTAATGTTGTCTTATTACCAAAAGCGGAGGCTTTGTTTGTTAAAATATATGCCACGTAAATTGGAGGCTGGGGACTCCTAAAGGGCGTATTCTAGATTTCAAAGACATAGTAATCTCCCGAATCGTATTTAATTAACAAATATGATTCGGGAGATTGAACACCTTTAATAATACAAGCTTCTTGAAAAGACTTTTTACTCCACTTTAAAACGCGAAACCTGTGTTTGTAATTCCTCGGCCATGTTGGATAGTGTGGCAGCAGAAGCGGCAACTTCTTCAATAGTTGCTAGTTGTTCTTCAGAAGCAGAAGCTACATTTTGTAGATTTGAAGAAGACATCTGTGCGATTGTTGCAATTTCATCGAAGGATGCGTAAATTTGCTCAGCACTTGATGACATTTCCTCTGAAACTGTTGTTGCTTCTTGAATTTGTTGGGATACTTGTTCGATCAGTTTAACGATTGTTGAGAAGCCTTCCTCAGCTACCTTTACCACTTGCATACCGACTTTTACCTCTTGTGTTCCAGTTTCCATAACAGTTACGGCACGGTTTGTATCCTGTTGTATTTCTGAAATCAGACTTGCTATTTGTTCAGCTGATTGCTTGGATTGATCTGCTAATTTCTTCACTTCATCTGCAACTACTGCAAAGCCGCGACCATGATCCCCTGCACGAGCTGCCTCAATCGCAGCATTTAGTGCTAGTAAATTTGTTTGCTCTGCGATATCCGTGATGAGACCAATAATATTTCCGATTTCAAAGGAATGATTTCCTAAATTTTTCACAACGCTAGCAGATTCTAAAACCGCTGAATTAATTGTGTCCATCTGTGTAATAACACGGTGTAGTGATTCATTTCCTTTATTAGCTTCAGTATTTGTTTCTATAGCAAGCTCTGAAACGGCAGCTGTCGTCGTAGCCAATTGCTGAATGCCTTTTGTCATAGTTTTCATAGCTGCTGAACTTTCAGTAGCATTTTTCCCTTGGGCCTCGGAGCCACTTGCCACTTCTTGTATAGAGGAAGTAATTTGTTCTGTCGCTTGGATTGTTTGTTCAGCGCTTGCGGTTAATTCAGCAGCAGAACCACTTACTTGTACAGTATTATGCCGTACATTTGTAATAAGATCCTTTAAATTTACTGCCATTTGATTAAAGGCAATTGCTAAATCACCTACCTCATCACGATTCTTAATGTGAATTTGCTCAGCTGTTAAATCGCCATTAGTAATCTTTTTAGCGGTTTTTGCCATACTTTTGATAGGGCGGGAGATAAGGCTTCCCATGACCATAGCAATGATGAGACTAGTGACAACAGCGAAGATGCCAAGAATTATCATTTGGAATTTAATAGCTTGAATTTCTTTAGATGTAGCAGCGATTTTTTCTTTTATATAATCATCTTGGTAGTTAGCAAGGTTAGCTACACGGTTATCGAATTGTTTTATAAGTAGGCGACCTTGTGTACTATCGAGCTTTTCGTATTGCTCTGTTTCTCCAGCATCCTTTAATGAAAACATTCGATCTGCGAACTTTTGGACATCTTGCTCGCTTTTATTGATTGCCTCTAATAAATCGCTAGATTTTTGAGAATCGAATGAAGCCTTTAATTCATCATATTTCTTTTTAAACTCTTCACGTGAAGCCGTATTACTTTGAAAATTTTGCTCGCCCCCAAGTAATAGATAACCTCTAATATTTACAATTTCTTGTTTAGCAATTGCGCGTAGCTCTTGAATACTAATAGATTTAGTTGTTTGTTCTTCGAGTAACACACGATATGTTTTGTTTACTGAATTAAGCTGTTTGAAATTTAATCCGATTGTGCCAACTAATACTAAAATAACAATAAAAAAACCGAGTACTAACTTCTTGTAGATAGTAAATCGCATAGTTGTCGTTTCCTTTCTCAGTAATTTAGTAGAAATGTTACAAAAAAATGAAATGTGTTTATACCATTTATATCAGATTATATGAATTTTACAAAGTATTGCGAGTATTCCTACAATATACATTAGGAATAATAAGGTAAATAGTTGTAGGTAGAATGATAAAAAAGCTGAATAATTTGCTTTTTTACAGTAAGTGAAGGCGGATAGTTACCTGTATACCTCGAAAATTATGACAATTTACATAAATTTGAAACTAATTGAACTGTAGTAACGTAAATTGGATAAAGGAACAAGTAAGGATGTGGGAAGATATGTATAGGCCAATTTTGAAATTGCCGAAAACAAGATATGAAAAGATTGGGGACTTTATCGGTGGCGGGTTATTTATACTGTCCATTTTTTATATTGTTGTAATGTGGGGACAACTACCCGAGAAGATTCCAGGTCATTTTAATGGTGCAGGAGAAGTTAATCGGTGGGGTTCAAAAATAGAGTTACTCATCCTTCCGTTTATCGGAATATTGCTGTGGATATTACTAGGATTACTTGAAAAAATTCCGCATATTCATAATTATCCAGCACGCTTAAACGAAAGTAATGTAGAGGCGTTTTATTTAAATAGCCGAAAAATATTGAATGAAATAAAAAACCTTTGTCTAATTATATTTACAGCTATATCATTCCAAATGGTACGTATTGCACTTGGAGAGGCAGAGAGTCTTGGTTGGTGGTTCCTACCACTAGTGCTAATTGTAATGGCCATTCCGATTATTAGAGGAATAGTTGTGGCTACAAAAATTAAATAGCTTATCTCAATCTTAAACGCTCGAGAATAATCGAGCGTTTTTTTGTACGAAAATTGCACTAAATCAGCTATACTATCAAAACTAAGAGAAAATTGTATTGATCATTAGAAGAGGTGTCACAACTATGCTAAAGAAATTTAAAATGAAGGATGGACTGTCTATTGCCATTCATAATCAACCAGAGGAGATGCAATTAGAGGGAATAACCCAAACAGGGAATGCACCTCATGATCGAATAATTGCCTTTGTGTTTACTATTGATGAAATGGTAACGTATTTACAAAATGTACGAAAGTTAAACACGCTTACGGAACAAGGTTATTTATTTTTTGTTTATCCGAAAAAGGGTAATAAGAAGTATGAACAGTTTATCCACCGCGATGAAATCTTCCCAGCAATTCATGTGGACGAGGAAAAATACATTGTTGGCAGTGATTATAAATTTGCAAGTCTTATGTCGTTAGATGAGACATTTTCTATAGTAAGTATAAAGAGAGATGGCAAGGGACGCGGCAAGAAGAAGACAGCGAGTAGTCAATGCGTTAGTGACTATGAAGGTATGATTCCTCAATTGCGTGATTCACTTATGGAAAATCCGGATGATTTAATATTTTATAATGGATTAACACCGGGTTATCAAAAGGACTGGGCCCGATATATTTATAGTGCGAAAAAGGAAGAGACGCAAGTAGCACGTTTAGAGGAGATGCGTGAAATTATTAGATTGGGCTACAAAACAAAGGAATTATACCGAAAAGCAAAGGCGGAGGGTAAAGCATAATTTATAAAGAGGCTTTATTGATTCCTTTAAATGATGCTATATTTATTGTAATTAGCAAAATAAGACAGATGGTTAGCAACTTATTATGTAGCGGAGCGATTAAATATTAAGTCAGCACGGAGATCAATGCTACGTTATGGAATGAATGAGTCTTTTGATTAATAAAAATACACACCTAGCAATAATACTATGTTGAAAAGAGGGCAGGGCATGAAAAGCACATATATTGAGCAAGTGGATGAAAAATGGCGGGAGAGTTTTGGCAAACTTGTGGACGTGGTAGAAAACAATTTACCAGAGGGTTTTGAAGAAAGCATGTACTATGACATGGTAAGCTATGTGGTCCCACTAACTACTTATCCGAAGGGCTATCATGTCACACCCAATACTCCCTTGCCCTTTATAAGTCTTGCTGCACAAAAACGGCATATTGCAGTTTATCATATGGGCATTTATGCAGATCGAGCGTTACTCTCGTGGTTCCAAGAGGAATATGCGAAACGAGTACCGACGAAACTCAATATGGGGAAAAGTTGTATTCGGTTTACAAGCACTAAAAATATTCCGTTTGAATTAATAGGAGAGCTTGTTGCGAAAATGACACCAGCGCAATGGATTTCAAAATATGAAGGGGAGTTAAATAAATGAAAAGTGCCACTACATTTTTAATGTTTCAGGGACAAGCCAATGAAGCTATCCAGCAATATCAACAGTGGTTTTCAGAATTACAGGTGGAAAGCTTAACCTATATGGAAAACTCACAACAGATTGCGATGGCTGTTCTACATTTAAAAGGTTTGAAAATGATGGTGAATGATAGTGTAATACAGCATAACTTTACATTTACACCGTCAACTTCTATTTTTATGGAATGTGAGTCTGAAGAAGAAATCGATAGTCTAGTTGCTCAAATTTTAGAAGGTGGACAAGCTTTAATGCCACTTAATAATTATGGATTTTCTAAGAAATTTGCCTGGATTCAGGATCGTTTTGGTGTATCGTGGCAACTAACGTATAATTGATTTTCAGAAGAAATATATATAAATAAATGCATTATGTTAGTAGAGGATGATATTAAGTCCGTTGTTAATCATGTTAAAAGGAGAATAGCATATGGTAGTAAATTTAGTGAGACACGATATAAAGTATGCTGAAGCGATGCATGCACTATCTTCTATGCCACAGGTTCGAGATGCACTAGGGTTACCTGCTGGTAAAGTGGAAGATACGATTAATTTTATTAAACGTGAATGTGTGGACGAAGAGGCTGGAAAAACAGTCCCTCGTGTTGTACTGGATGAGGAAGGACAACTGATTGGTGTGACGGCATTAATGTTTATTGATCACAATAAAAAGAGCTGTCATATTGGCTCATGGCTTGGCTATGAATTTTGGGGAAAAGGCTATAATCTTCAATCAAAAGTTGCGATTTTAGATATTGCATTCTTTGAGTTAGGGCTAAAGCGTGTTTTTGCAGGAGCTAGAAAGGTTAATATACGCTCACAAAAGGCGCAGGAAAAGTTGTCGTTTATTCGATTAGGAGTTGAGAATGATTTTCCGCAGGAGCATTCATGGCTAGAGATCAAAGAAAAGCAGCCGTGTGTTTTAAATGTTTTTGAGCGCGAAGATTTTGTTCGATATCGTACATCCTTAAAGAAAGTGGAAGGTGCTCGGGAAGACTATTTACCTCAACTATTATTAGCTGATGAAAGTGAAGTCGCTGTTCGAGAATATTTAGATGACGGTGAGTTATACGAAATAAAATGTGGTGAGCAGTTAGCGGGTGTAGCGTTACTTCTTGAACAGTCTGATTCGACAGTTGAGTTAAAAAATATTGCGATTGTACCGAAGTATCAAGGTAAAGGACTTGGGAAAGAAGCACTGCGACAAATAACAACCATTTGTCAATCACAAGGATATCAAACGATAATAGTTGGAACTGCAAATTCTAGTATTGATAATATTGCCTTCTATCAAAAAGCAGGTTTTCGTATGGAAGCCATTGAAAAAGATTTTTTCAGTAATTACCCTGAGCCAATCTATGAAAATGGAATTCGTGCACTCGATATGATTTTCTTTTCAAAGGCATTGTAAAATAAAATAGACATAAAAAATACCCGTCCAACTTGAGTTGTGCGGGTATTTTTATTCGCCAAACAACAGTGCCATCAACTTTTCTTTTGAATGTAAAAAGTCATCTAGAGTATAGCGATCTAAGACGGTTAAATAGGCTTGCAATGCTTCGTATAATACGCCTTTTAGCTGGCATTCTGGAGCGATCTTACAAAGATTATTTTCTTTGTCAAAGCATTCGACGAGATGAAAATCCTCTTCTGTATGACGAACTATTTCACCAATTGTAATGGTCTTTGGATCAATTGCTAGGCGAATTCCTCCACCACGCCCTCGAATCGTTTCAATATAGCCCAATAATCCAAGCTGGTGTGTCACCTTCATTAAATGGTTTTTCGATATATTATAAGCATCTGAAATTTCTTGGATAGTTGATAATTGGCCATCTCCCTTTGCACCCAAATATATGAGTGTCCGGAGAGAATAATCTGTGTATAAAGTTAAGCGCATAAGAACACCCTACTTTCTATAGTTCAAAATAATTATAGCATTTTTACCTTGAAGTATTATAAATTCAATACTTTTTTAAAGATGTATTTAAAATACATCAATTATGTCCATTTTGTTAAAGATGTATTTTATATATTGCTTTTAAAAAATGAGAGCGTTATATTGTAATCATGAAAGGGTGGTAAGCGATATGTTAAAACAAGAAACAGTACAAATTATTAAAGCAACAGTTCCTGTATTAGAAGTTCATGGAGTAGAGATTACTAAAACATTTTATAAAAATTTGTTCCAAGCTCATCCCGAATTATTAAATATTTTTAACCATACAAATCAAGAAAAAGGTCGTCAGCAAACAGCATTAGCAAACACAGTTTATGCTGCGGCAGTTCATATTGAAAATTTAGAAGCTATTTTACCAGCGGTGATGTTAATTGCTCATAAACACCGTAGTCTAGGTATTTTACCTGAGCATTATCCAATAGTAGGAGAATACTTACTAAAAGCTATTAAAGAAGTGCTTGGTGATGCAGCAACAGATGATATCATTAATGCATGGGCTGAAGCATATGGCGTCATTGCAGATATCTTCATTCAAGTAGAAGAAGAGCTATATCAAAAAGCTGAGGGTAATGGCGGATGGCGCTTATTTAAACCATTGAAAGTAGCGAAAAAAGTAGTAGAAAGTGATCTTGTTACATCTATCTACTTTGAAAATGAAGATGGTTCCCCTCTACCAGCTTATGAGCCAGGTCAATATATCAGTATCCGTGTGAAAGTACCAGGTGAAGAATATTTAATGAACCGTCAATATACACTTTCACAAGCAAGTACAGAAGATGGCTATCGTATTTCTGTAAAACGTGAAAGTGATCATACGCCAAATGGTAAAGTATCTAACTTTATTCACGACGTATTAGAAGTCGGGGATTTAGTGGATGTAAGTGTTCCAGCAGGACTATTTGTCTTAGAAGAAACTGCTGCTCCAATTACATTTATAAGCGGTGGTATCGGTGTAACACCATTAAACAGTATGCTGCAATCACTAAAAGATAATGCGGCAAATGAAGTGAGCTTTATCCAATGTGCGCGCAATGAAAAAGTTGTAGCATTTAGCGATGACATTCAAAAGAAAGTAAATGTGCTTCCAAGTGCAACATACACAGCGTTATATTCGGATGAAGATAAGAAAATCACAAAAGAATTTTTAGCTGAAAAAGTAGCCAACAATGCAGATGTTTACGTATGTGGACCTGCTGGCTTTATGGAAGCGGTCATTAAAAATTTACATGAAATTGGCGTGAAAGACGAAAAAATTCATTATGAATTCTTTGGTCCAGCCATGCAATTAGTAAAATAAAATTCAAAATTGTGGATGACGTGCTCTTATTTAAAAGCACGTCATCTTTTTAATTTTATAAAGAATTAGTCTTTAAAATAATCTGGTCGGTGAAATCCTTCGTAGTCTTTATTAGATTCAATAAATTTTTGAAAATCCGCCGAATGATATGCTTCAATTAAATCATTTACAAATTTTTTATCTTTATCCTCAGTGCGAACTGCTAATAGATTTTGGTATTCGAAGGTTGGGTTCTCCAATGCCAAGGTCGATGATAGTTTTCTTCCAGAGGACAAAATAAAGTTACCGTTTACAAGTGCAAAATCTACGTCAGACAGTGAACGTGGCAATTGTGCTTGCTCCATTTCAACAAAATCAATAGTGTATACGTATTTCGTGATATCTTGTTTACTCACTGTAGTAGGTGAATAACCTTCTTTTAGTTCAATCCATCCAAGATCGTCTAAGATTCGTAGAGCACGTGCAATATTAGCTGGATCATTAGGAATTGCTACTGTATATTCTTTATTTTTTTTAAAACTGTCGATAGAATCAAAACGATCTGAATAGACCCCCATCGGTGCAGTAGGAACTTTAAGTATTTCTGTCAAATCTAAATGCTTCTCTTTTTTAAAGTTTTCCAAATAGGCAGTGTGCTGAAAAATATTAGCATCAATTGAGCCATCACCTAAAGCGATATTAGGCTGGACGATATTACTGAATACAATTGTTTCAATTGTGTATCCCTTTTCTTTTAGTATCGGTGCAATGCCAAGTTGAAATTGGTCGCTGTATGGACCGGGTGTAAAACCTATTTTAATTGTTTTATTTGATGTTTCTTGTGCAGTTCCGTTTGAATTACAAGCTCCTAACATTGATATCAATAGCAAAAGGAAAAGAAATTTTTTCATTATTTTATCCTCCGTTATCTAAAAAAGTAATATTGACACTGACTACTAAATATAAGCAATAAAAAAACGCGTAAACGACAATTGTTTACACGCCTCCGGTGATTCCGGTCAGTAATTATTTTATACCAATTGGATTAGTAGGATTATAGCAAACGCATTTTTATAAATCAATAAGTTTTTAACTTCCTTCAGCAAGTGTTATGGTAGCGAAAGGTAACAACTTCTAAAGGTAGTGAGATGAATACGGCGGATGCAATTATGCCGAGGCATAATTGATTAATTGATTTTTTAAAATATACTTGACTTATCGGTTTTGTTTGGTTTAATATGTAAATTAATTTATATAATGTGGCGACTGAAAAAATCGGAGCTTTGGTTTTAGAACTAAAAGCTCCGATTTTGCTTTTTAGCCATAAAAAATACTCATAGTGACCATAAAAATGGAGCTTTCATTGATGTCTTAAGCGAAGATTTGCGCAGGAGATTTGGTGGGAGTTTTTTTGTTCATGAAAAGGAGTTGGAGATAATAAATGTCTTTTAGTGGAAGTTTGAAAGATGGAAGAAGTGTGTGGCTGGACGGAGTAAAAGTGGACGTAACCACTCATCCAGCCTTTACGGGAACATTAGAGACTATCACAAATTTATTAGCACTTCTAGATGATGAGAACAATCAAAGCATTGCAGGTTTTAAAAGTCCAAAAAGTAATCGATTTGTTCATAGTGCATTTTATATTCCGCGTAGCTATGAGGATTTAATAAAGCGTAAAAAAGCATTTGCTCTTTGGTCGAATAAAACCTATGGAGTGATGAGTCGTTTATCAGATTATGCTAATTCTCTAATTACCGGATACTATTTGGATCGTCAACAGTTTGCGCAATATGATGTTGGATTCGTTGAAAAAATAACGAAATATTATGAGCTAGCTAGAGATGAACGGCGAATTGTTACTACTGCAATTTTGGATCCTCAAATTGATCGTTCGAAACCAGCAGAAGAGCAAGATGAAGATGCATTATTGCGTATTATACGGGAGACCAAGGAAGGGGTAGTTGTACGAGGGGCTAAAATGATTGCGACTGGTGCTCCTTATGCACATGATGTCATTGTCACCTCTCCGCAAAAATTATCATCAAATCAAATCGCGCAAGCAAATATGTTTATTGTGCCATTAAATTTACCTGGGCTACAAATAGTTTGTCGAGAATCATTTGCTTCAAATAAAGAGCATCATAAATTAAGTTCAAGATTCGATGAAATGGACGCTGTTTTATTATTTGACGATGTTTTAATCCCGTGGGATAGGGTGCTTATTAAGGGTTCACCTGAGGGTGTGTTGAAAGCACATCGGCATCAGCAACTCGATGCACTAGCGCAGCATCAAACTGTGGTTCGTTTACTATCAAAATTAGAATTTGCTGCTGGAGTTACAACGGCAATAGCTCAATCAATTGGTGCAGATTACTTTTTACATGTTCAGGAAAAAATAGGGGAGCTTTATACACAAATTGATAGTATTGAAGCTTTATTAATTTCATCAGAAAAAGAAGGGCATCTAAATGAGCAGAATGTTTATTTACCTAATATTTCGCCACTACAAACAGCAAGAAATTTAGGTACACATTTCTATGGCCGTGCTCTAGATATTTTAAAGGAGATTGGTGCAGGAGGCTTTATTCAATTATCGTCATCTCCGATTCTAGAAAATCATGAATTATTCCCATTGTTTTCTAAGTACTATAAAGGGGCAAAGGTAGATGCACGAACAAAAGAAAAGCTATTTAGAATTGGGTGGGAACTTATTGGCAGTCAACTCGGCTCACGTCATGATTTATACGAACGGTTTTATACAGGTGATCCAATTCGTGTTCATGCCTTGCAGTATGAAACTTATGATAAATCCTATTTGAAAAATAAGTTAAACCATTTTTTGGATAATTTAATTGAAAGGGAGGTAAATGAAGATGAATACGCAGATTCCATATTTGCGGAGGTTGAATAATGGGCGAACAGTTTGGTTAGATGGAGGGATTGTTAATAATTTAGAAAACCATCAATCCTTTAAAGGGACTGTTCGTACAATCCAGCATTTATTATATTTACAAACCGTGGAGCCGACAAAATCGATTTTAACGTATGAAACGGCAGAAGGTACAAATGCCCATTTATCTTTTTTAGTGCCAACATCAATCGATGATTTGAAAAGGAAAAGTTTAGCTTATAAATGCTGGGCAGATGAAACATTTGGCGTAATGAGCCGCTTATCCGAATATTCTCGTTCGCAGTTAGTAGGTTGGTATGCAAGTAGACAACAATTAGATGTTTTGTCACCAGGCATTGCAACAAAGCTTGAAAAACTATACACAGCGGCACGTGATTTAGATTTATTATCAACGGTAGCAGCACATGACCCGCAAAAAAACCGTTCTAAATCTGCTGAAGAGATAGAGCATGGGAAATTACGTGTAGTTACTAAAAATGAAGAAGGTATTTTTGTGAGCGGTGCCAAAACAATTGCTACAGCAGCACCATATGTAGATGAACTGCTCATAACCTCTTATCATAAGCGAGGGTTAGAGGAAGCACCAATGGCAAATGTATTTTATGTTCCAACCTCAGCTCAAGGGTTACATATGGTATGTCGAGAATCGTTTGCTTCCACTGATTCACACAACCACCCTTTAAGCTCTCGTTTTGATGAAATGGATGCTGTCTTAATTTTTGATAATGTTCTAATCCCTTGGGAAAGGGTGTTGGTAGCAGAAGATCCTGAATTAGCTTGGAAGCTACGAACTGAAACGGCATCATCTTTGTTAAGTCAGCATCAAACGGTTGTACGCCTAATTAGTAAATTAGAATCGGTAGTAGCAATTGGCAACGAACTAGCGGAAACAGCTGGAGCGACGGAGTTTTTACATGTAAAAGAGAAGTTAAGTGAGTTAATCATACAGTTAGAAACTATAAAGGGTTTATTAACTGCGGCTGAATATGAAGCTATCGAACATAATGGAATTTATCTACCTAAACAACGATTTTTAACGACTGCCCGAAATTTAGGTACACGTTATTATCCACGTGCTTTGGAAATATTACAGCAAATTGGAGCAAGCGGATTATTGCAAGTGCCGTCTACTATTGAAGAAATCAATGGGCCAATAGGTGACAAGTTACAGGCGTATTATGGAGGTACACATACAAGTGCATTTGCAAGAACCAAATTTATTAAACTAGCTTGGGATTTAATAGGTAGTCAGCTTGGAGCGCGTCACGAATTATATGAACGTTTTTATTCAGGTGATCCTGTTCGTACCTTTGCAGCGCAATATCAAAACTATAGTGAAAAGGATCGATTGTTAAAGCTAGTTGAAGAATTTAATTAGGTAAGGAGAGAGAACGATGAAACCACATTTTTATTGGTTTGCTCCTACAAGTGGAGACGGAAGGTATTTAGGGTTAAAGCAGCCTGAAAGAGAGCCAACTTTTGAGTACTTAGTAGATGTAGCTCAAACGGCAGAAAAAGCAGGATTTGAAGGGATTTTGATTCCTACTGGTATTCCTTATTTAGATTCATGGCTCGTAGGGTCTGCTATCATTCATCAGACAAAGCATATAAAGCCGTTAATTGCATTTAGACCCGGCTTTGTTTCACCGACAGTTGCATCTAAAATGGCGGCAACTTTAGATCAATTTTCGAAGGGAAGAGTGTTGGTCAATGTTGTAACGGGCGGTTCAGAAAAAGAGCTAGCACAAGACGGTGACTATTTATCACATCAACAACGCTATGAACGTACAGATGAATTTTTAACTGTAGTGAAAGAAACCTGGCAAGAAGAATCATTTCATTATGATGGCGAGTTTTTTAAGGTAACTGAAGGAAAGTTGATTCCTACTCTTTATCAAGAAAGAGGTATTCCTATTTATTTTGGAGGTTCTTCCGATGTGGCTAAGGAAATAGCTGCAAAAGCTGCAGATGTTTATTTGCAATGGGGAGAGCCTATAGCAAGCATTCAGGAGCAAATTCAAAATGTTGAAAGTCGAGCTAAAAAGTATAATCGTCGATTAGAGTACGGTATTCGAATTCATATAGTTGTACGTGATACAGAACAAGAGGCTTGGGATGCTGCTTATAACATTATTAGTAAAATTGAAAACCCTGTACAATCGAATCTGAATCAATATTATGAAACGGTAGATTCAGTAGCTCAAAAAAGAATGAACGTCCTTACTGCTGAAAACGAGCGATTTGATCGATACAGTTGGGCTGGTATAGGTAAAATTCGAAAAGGTGCAGGAACGGCTATTGTTGGTACGCCAGAGCAAGTAAAAGCAGGATTGCAAGCGTATATTGATATCGGTGTAACGCACTTTATTTTATCAGGCTTCCCACATAAAGAGGAAGCGGAAATTTTCGGAGAAAAGGTATTGCCATTATTTGAATAAATGGAGTGATCATTGAATGGAATTTGTTATTTGGGGCTCAAATTTAGCAGGTGGATTTTTACGTTCTAGAATAGAGCAAAATACAGAAGGAAGCTTTGAGTACAATAAAACATTGATAAAATTAGCTGAAAAGTTAAATATAAATGCTGTTTTATTTCCGATTCGATATATGGGGAATATTGGTGGTAATGGTAGTGCTGAAGAAGGACAGCTGGATGCCCTAACGCTTGCAGCAGCATTATTTGCTGAAACGAAAAATATTCACTTTATAGCAGCTGTTTTGCCTGGGTTCATCCATCCAGCAACTTTAGCCAAAATAGGTTCAACAATAGACGTCATTTCAAATGGTAGATTTCATATTAATTTAGTGAGTGGCTGGTTTAAAAAAGAACAAGAAACCTTTGGTATTGAGTGGATCAACCATGAAGATCGCTATCGACGTTCAACTGAGTATTTAGAGGTATTGAAAGGTCTTTGGTCACAAGACAACTTTAGCTATGAGGGCGATTTCTATACAATAAAAAATGCTACGCTTACACCAAAACCAATTCAAAAGCCATATCCTTCGATTTATCAAGGTGGTAATTCAGAGGACGCTCAAGTTATGGCAGGCGTGCACAGTGATGTTTATTTTATGAACGGAGCTCCGATTGAAGAGTTGCAAAAACAAATTGAAAATGTAAATGAAATTGCGAAAAGAAAGGGGCGGACGATAAAATTTGCTGTTAACGCATTTGTGATTGCCCGTAAAACTTCTGAAGAAGCGTTCCGAGAATTTCAATCAATTATTGATCATGCCGATGAAGAAGCAATCTTGCAGTTCCGGAATCGCAAAGAAACGTTAGGGATGTGGAAAAATGCTACTCAGTTAAGTGATTTTGTAGCTAATAATGAAGGTTTTCGTACAGGGTTAATCGGTAGTTATGATGAGGTAGTTACTAAATTACAAAAATTAAGTAGCATTGGTATAGAAAAAGTGCTAGTTACTTTTAAAGAACCGTTAAAAGAATTACCTGAATTTCATAAACATATTAGTACAAAACTAAATCACAGTATTTTTAATCCTTAAAACATTGTAATTCTATAGGTTAAATACAAAAAGGGGTGTAATAAAGCAAACTTTTATTTGTGCAGAGCATACAATTCCTTGGTAATCATACTGCAAAAAAACTGAAAACAGTCATTATAAAAAACCTTTACAAAAAAATATGGTTCATCACCAAAAGTTGTGGATGACTTTTGTTAAAACTTCTACTATGTAAATAGTTGATTGGAGTGGAAACTGGGCGACTCCTCGGGGATCCAGCAATAGAGGAACGAAGGCTAAAAGCATCACATCCTGTGATAACGCCTTCGTGACCAACATCGTGTTGGCCCGAGACCCTGCAGCGCAGCGGATGTTTTCTGTGCGAAAGCGTAGTGTTAACGTAGCGGCAGCACCAAATGTTTTCTGTAGCGAAAGCGAAGCGTCAGCTACAAATGTTTTGACTGTGCGAAAGCGAAGCGACAGCAACACCAAAAGCGGCTCATCGGACGCCCCCAGGAAGCTTTGCTCTGTGCGAAAGCGAAGCGTCAGCAACAAAGCGCCCAGTCGGAACGGAAATCAACCACACGATTTGGTGATAATCCAAAAATATTAGCTGAAAGAAGTTAAAGATTTACATGAGATTGGTGTGAAAGACGAAAAAATTCATTATGAATTCTTTGGTTCAGCCATGCAATTAACAAAATAAACAAATGATGAACCCTTGTTATAAGAAGCAGCTATCTGCACTTGTAGCAAGGGTTTTTGTGTGAATATGCATAAAAAGTTATTAGATTTTTCACAGTTATGAAAAAAAGTGATTGAATTCATAGTAAAATAAGTGGTAATATACCTTATAAGAATACTTGGTATTGGAAGGGGAATGGTAGATGGGTCAAATGATTATTACAGGACTTATTTGTGGAGCTTTACTTGGATTTGTTATGCAACGTGGTCGTTTTTGCTTAACTGGCGGCTTCCGCGATATGTATTTGACAAAAGATAATCGTATGTTTTACGCATTACTTATTGCGATAGCAATTCAAAGTGTAGGTGTATATACCTTAATTAGTTTGAAGGTATTTGAATTTAGTGCTGGTTCTTTACCGATCGTAGCTGTTATAGTTGGTTCATTTATTTTTGGAATTGGCATTATTTTTGCTGGTGGTTGTGCAACGGGGACTTGGTATCGGGCAGGAGAAGGTTTAATTGGCAGTTGGATTGCATTAGCTGGTTATATGCTTGTAGCAGCAATGGTGAAATCAGGCGTATTGTTGCCATTGGATAAGACTATTAAAGAAACGAGCATTGAAAGTAATTCTATTGCCGAGACAATTGGCGTAAACAACTGGTTGATTATAACTATTTTTGTAATAGTTGTAGCATATATCGTATACCGTGAGCTCAAGAAGCCTCGATTGAAAATCCCGGGGTTAAAGCCGAAAAAAACGGGATTAGCACATATTTTATTTGAAAAACGTTGGCATCCATTTATAACTGCAACAATTATTGGCGTGATTGCAACTTTAGCATGGCCATTAAGTGTTGCTACTGGTCGCATAGGAGGGTTAGGCGTTACAACACCTTCTGCTAATATTTTGCAATTTTTGGTGACTGGACAAATAAATTTCATCAACTGGGGCGTTTTCCTAGTACTAGGGATTTTCTTAGGATCATTATTCGCAGCAAAAATGAGTGGTGAATTTAGATTCCGTATTCCAGATACAAAAACGGCGATTAACAGCTTTTGTGGTGGACTTTTGATGGGATTCGGCGCTGGTTTAGCAGGAGGTTGCTCAATTGGTAATGGATTGGTGATGACAGCGATGATGACTTGGCAAGGCTGGATTTCATTAGGGTTTATGATTTTAGGTACATGGACAGCATCTTACTTTGTATTCGTTCGACCAAGTAAAAAAGCTAAGCGAACTGCGCAAGTAATAACAGCGTAAAAAAGGAGTGTATATTCATATGAAAAAAACATTAGAAGTAATGGGGATGGTTTGTCCATTTCCTTTAGTAGAAGCAAAAGAAGCTATAAAAGACTTACATTCAGGCGATGAATTAGAAGTGCAATTTGATTGTACACAAGGTACCGAATCCATTCCTCGTTGGGCTGCTGAAGAAGGGCACGAGGTAACGGAGTATGAACAAGTTGGCGAAGCTGCTTGGACAATAACTATTAAAAAGAAGTAAGTCTTCATAGCAATGCGAGAAATTCGATGATAGAATCGTCGGATTTCTCGCTTTTTTTTTGTAACTGAAAGATAAGAAAATAAGGGAACAACCTGAAAGGGATGGATAAAACGTTGGTACAAGAGGGAACTGACATTGTAACGATGATTAAGAAAAATTCGAGCTTGCATGTTGACATCATACCTAATGGGGTATATTATGAATCACGTAAGCAAGTTCAATCGATCGTTTTGAAAGGAGACGTGATAGTATGGCTTACGGTATAAAAACAGCTAATCGAGTGAAGCGAATAGAAGGTCAATTGCGTGGTGTTTTACGCATGATGGAAGAAGAAAAAAACTGTAAAGATGTAATTACGCAGCTATCTGCCGTGCGTTCTGCGGTTGATCGGACTATTGGAGTAATTGTTAGTGAAAATTTATTGGAATGTGTAACGACTGCTGAAGGGGATGCGGGAAAAGTGAATACAGCCATCCAAGAAGCGATGGATTTAGTCGTGAAAAGCAGATGAATTTATATACCCTAAATAGTATGTGGAAGGAGGCAATGTTACTTGGGAACATGGATTTTACTTGCTGTTGTTATAGCGTTTTTCATTTGGCGAATGAAGCCAACGAAAGGGGTGCAGTCAATTTCGGCAGCGCAATTGAAAAGTATTTTGAATGATAAAGATAAAGTTTTTATCGATGTACGTACACCGGCTGAATATAAGGGGCGAAATATCCCACAATTTAAAAATATTCCACTTGGTTCGAGTTTTGATAAATTACCGAAAGATAAAGAGCTAGTGGTCATTTGTCAAAGTGGGATGCGTAGTAGTCAGGCGTGTAAGCAATTAAAAAAACAAGGATTTGAACGTGTCACAAATGTCCGTGGAGGCATGAGCGCATATTAGGAGGAGAATGGCATGAAGGAAATTTCAACAAAGGAAGTACAACAAGCTTTAGAACAAGGTCAGGCACTAAAGTTAATTGATGTACGTGAAGTGGATGAAGTGGAGTCAGGACACATTCCGGGAATTAATCATATCCCACTTGGCTTACTCGAATTTCGTATGCATGAGTTAAATAAAAATGAATCATATGTTATAGTTTGTCGATCGGGTGGCCGTAGTGGTCGTGCTACTCAATTTTTAGAAAGTCAAGGCTTCGATGTATCCAATATGGTTGGTGGTATGCTTGCTTGGGATGGTGAAGTACAGTAAGGAGATGCGGGGAACCTGTAGCGCTTGCTATATTTTTTTAACAAAAATAATACCCGCATAGGTATGAAGGAGGAAGTTATGAGTATTAAGGTAGATTTTCAGCTAGATGCCAAGGGGCTTTCTTGTCCTATGCCGATTGTTAAAACGAAAAAGGCGATGGCTGATTTAGTAGATGGTCAAATTTTAGAAGTATCAGCAACAGATAAGGGTTCGAAAGCAGATATTGCTGCATGGGCTGAATCTGTGGGTCATCAATATATTGGGACTGTGGAAGAAGAAAATGTGCTTAAACATTATATTCGCAAATGCTCAGACGACACAATGGATGAGAAAATATTTGAACGTACAATGACGTTAGAAGTGGCGATGGAAAGGGAAGGTCTTATTCTCGATGTTCGCGAAGAGGCAGAGTTTGCTTTTGGACACATCGAGGGAGCGAAGTCTATTCCGATGGGTGAACTAGAAGTACGTCTTTCAGAACTTGATAAAGAGCAAGAGGTTTATGTCGTATGTCGAACAGGGAAGCGTAGTGATTTAGCTGCTCAAAAGCTTGTGGCTCAAGGCTTTACAAAGGTATTTAACGTTCTGCCGGGTATGACATCCTGGACGGGACATTTAACAAAACATATTTAGGAGGAATTTATTATGTCAAATAAAGTAGCGATAATTGCAAGTAACGGTGGTCTTTTCGATGCGTATAAAGTATTCAATATTGCAACGGCAGCGGCGGCTACAGAGAAAGAAGTAGCGATCTTCTTTACATTCGAAGGATTAAATTTAATTCATAAACAAGGGATGCATGCATTACCTATGCCTGCTGGAGCGGAGCATTTTGCAGAAGGGTTTGCTAAAGCTAATGTACCAGCAATTCCACAATTGGTGGAAATGGCACAAGAATTAGGTGTGAAATTGATTGCGTGTCAAATGACTATGGATGTAATGGGTTTAACGATAGCTGATTTTATTGAAGGTATTGAGGTTGGGGGAGCTGTGACATTTTTAGAGTTTGCTAAAGATGCAGCACCGTCATTAACATTCTAATTTATTTGTAACTATACAAGCGGAGAGGACAGTCCTTTCCGCTAAAAAATTCGATAAAATAATACCTTAGGGGGTAACGATAGTGTCAGTTCTAAAATGGAGCGCAGCACAAGTAGCGAAAAAAGTAATTAACGATGAAGAACTATTTATTTTAGATGTTCGAAATGCGGATGCGTTCGAAGATTGGAAAATTGATGGCCATAAATTTGAATACCTCAATATTCCGTATTTTGAGCTACTAGATGGCGTCGAGGATATTTTACCGAAGATTCCAACGGATAAAGATGTATTAGTCGTTTGTGCGAAAGAAGGATCATCGCTGATGGTAGCTGAGATGTTATCAGAAGCAGGACGTAAGATCGCTTATTTAGAAGGTGGAATGAAAACGTGGAGTGAATATTTAGAACCGATTAAAGTTGGAGATTTAACAGATGGGGGTGAGCTTTATCAGTTTGTACGTTTAGGGAAGGGTTGCCTTTCTTATATGGTCATCTCTGAGGGTGAAGCAGCGATTATCGATGCTGTGCGTTTTACTGACGCATTCACAAGCTTTGCGGAAGAGAAAAACGTAAAAATTAAATATGTGTTCGATACACATTTGCATGCGGATCATATTTCTGGTGGGCGACATATAGCAGCTACTACTGGTGCGACGTATTATTTACCGCCAAAAGATGCAGAGGAGGTTGTGTTTGACTATACACCTTTACTTGATGGAACAACTGTACAAGTTGGCGCCTCTCAAGTTGATGTAGGAGCGATTTATTCGCCTGGTCATACAATTGGTTCAACGTCCTTTGTTGTGGACAACAAGTATTTATTAACTGGAGATATTTTGTTTATTGATTCAATTGGACGCCCTGATTTAGCGGGTCTAGCAGAAGATTGGGTTGGTGATTTACGTGAAACACTTTACAAACGATACAGAGAATTATCGGATGATTTAATTGTTTTACCGGCTCACTTTATGATTATTGATGAACTAAATGAAGATGGAACTGTGGCAAAACATCTTGGACAATTATTTGCCGAAAATCATGGCTTAAATATTAAAGATGAAGCTGAATTCCGAAGTGTTGTTACAGAGCATTTGCCTCCACAGCCAAATGCATATCAAGAAATTCGTCAAGTAAATATGGGTAAGGTTACTCCGACGCAGGATGAGCAGACAGAGATGGAAATTGGTCCAAATCGCTGCGCAGTTCGATAGTCCGTTTATAAAAAATGGTTAAATGCAATGAGTACGCATGCATGGTTATAGCATGTAAATACCGCGAAGCGAAGGCGCTCATCCTTCGTAAATTCGTGAAAAAACAAATAGAACCGGCAAAATCGCTTACAACGTTTGCTGTTCCAAAGGAGAAAAATATGAAATCAAACTTACAACTAGATGCAAAGGGTTTATCTTGTCCAATGCCTATAGTGAAAACAAAAAAAGCGATAGATACATTGGCTCCGGGTGAAATTTTAGAGGTTCAAGTAACGGATAAGGGAGCTTTAGCGGATATCCCTGCTTGGGCAAAAGCTGGCGGTCATATGATTTTAGACAAAGCTGAAGACGCTGGTGTCATTACATTCTATATTCAAAAAGCTTAAAACTGGTGAGGGTTGTCTCTTCTATTAGAAGTTTAGAACAACCCTCCTTTCAATTGATATGACAATGCCATTAAGGCGCAAGTAACCAGAAAGAAGGAAAAAAGATGGATTTAGCATGGATTATTACAATATTTTTGATTGGCTTTGTAGGTTCATATGTATCGGGAATGCTAGGCATTGGCGGATCGATTATAAAATATCCAATGTTATTATATATCCCGCCTTTACTTGGTTTTGCAGCATTTTCAGCACATGAGGTATCGGGGATTAGTGCGGTACAAGTGTTTTTTGCCTCTATTGCTGGGGTATGGGCATATCGTAAAGGTGGTTATTTAAATAAATCACTGATTATTTATATGGGTGGTGCCATATTAACAGGAAGCTTCGTTGGTAGTTATGGCTCCCAATTTTTATCTGAAGAAGGGGTTAACGTCGTTTATGGTGTATTGGCGTTGATTGCTGCAGTGATGATGTTTATTCCTAAGAAACAAATTGACGATAAGCCGTTGGATGAGGTAACGTTCAATAAACCGATAGCGGCCATATTAGCATTCGTTGTTGGTATTGGATCGGGAATTGTTGGGGCAGCTGGTGGCTTTTTGTTAGTACCTATCATGCTAGTAGTATTAGGCATACCAACACGTATGACAATCGCTACAAGCCTTGCTATTACTTTTATATCCTCAATAGGCGGTACAATTGGAAAATTGATGACGGGACAAGTTGATTATTATCCTGCATTCATTATGATTGTAGCAAGCCTAATAGCAGCTCCATTAGGTGCAAAAGCAGGGAAAAAATTAAATACAAAAGTTTTGCAAGCTATTTTAGCGGTGCTCATTTTAGCAACTGCCATTAAAATTTGGATGGATATATTGTAGGGGGCTGTAGTAAATGAAAATTGAGATTTTCTCGGATTTTACATGTCCGTTCTGCTATATTGGCAAAAAAGAATTGGAACGTGCTATTGGCTTAGCGGGTTATTCAGGGCAGGTAGAAATTGAATATAAAGCATATCAAATTGGGCCAGATACGCCTAAGGAGGATGCACCAACTGTATATGAGGATAAGGCTGAAAAATTTGACTCCTCGATAGAAGAAGTGAAGGAAATTACTAAGGGTATAGCAAAGCGGGCCGAAGAGGTTGGATTGCATTACAATTTTGAAAATATGAAAACGGCGCATACGGAAAAAGCTCATCGATTAGCAAAATGGACACGACAGTTTGGTAAAGAGTCGGTCTATACGGAAGAGCTTATGAGTGGTTATTTTACGGAAGGAAAAGACTTAAACGATGAGAGGTTCTTGTTAAAAGTCATTGAAAATTTAGACTTAGATGTTGGAGTTGCAAAGGGTGTACTAACATCAAACGACTTCAGTGAATCTTTAGACAAAGATCGATATGATGCCCAACAACTAGGTGTACAAAGTGTTCCGTTCTTTGTTTTCGAAAATCGTTACGGTATTAAAGGTGCGGAGCCAACTGATGTTTTTGTACGGACGTTACATCAAGCTGCAGAGATAGCGGGTATTCAGCCGGTATTAAAGATGATAGGTGATGGTGAAGCTATTTGTGCTGATGGTGAATGCAAATTATAAGAGAACACTAAAATGCCGGGCGTAATCTGTACTCGGCATTTTTATCTTCATTCAGCAATTTTTACTGTGCGAAAGCGGTAATTACGCCAAGGTGAAATTGATTAGGAAAAAGTGCATACTGCGAGAGGTATTAAGTCTCGTTTGATGTGTTATAGAACAAAAGAATTCATAATTTTATCCTCTAAATGGTTCTATTTACGTAAGGTGTGAGGAAAATCACATCGAAAAACATGCTACTTTGCTAAAATATAGGTGATTATACAAAGGGGGGTATTGTAGATGAAACCTATAGTAGCAGGAGTAGCGGGGACAGTACTGTTAGCAGGTACACTTTTTGTGGGGGCAGTCATTAGCGACAAAATTTTAGGGGATGCTAAAGGAGAAAGTAAAGAAACTGCTGTACAAACAAAAATACCAACGACAGCGGCTGCTCAGTCAGTTGTCTATGCGCCACCAAGTATTGAAGAAGTACCAGATGGACCTATGAGGGAAGCAATATTATACGGCTATGAGCTTGTAAATAATACACATGTTGCTGCAGAAGAATATGTTGGGAATCAGTTGTCTTGCACAAGCTGTCATGCGGGTGCGGGTTATGATGAGCAAGTTTCGTCATTGGTAGGTGTTATGGCGAATTATCCTCAATATATTGCACGCTCAGGTGATATTGTAACGATTGAGGAGCGTATTAACGGTTGTATGGTTCGCAGTATGAACGGAAAGAAATTTGATATGAATAGTAAAGAGTTAGAAGCGATGGTCTCATACTTCGCCTATATTTCAGAAGGTGTACCTATTGGGGCAGAGCGTGAATGGGTAGGTACAAGTACTTTGAAGAACATTCCTATACCGAATGTTACGAATGGTGAAGAAGTATATGCCCAGTCTTGTATTACTTGTCACGCAGCTGATGGCTCAGGTACTGGTGCTAATACAGGTCCGGCATTATGGGGTAAAAACTCATTCAATGATGGAGCGGGTATGGCGAGAATGTCGAAAATGGCTGGCTACATCAAACATAATATGCCGATTGGTGCAGCAGGTACTTTGACAGATCAAAATGCCGCTGATTTAGCAGCCTTTATCTTATCGCAGGATCGACCTGAATGGGCAAATCACGATAAAGATTGGCCAAAAGGCGAACGTCCTAATGATGTTATGAATAAAGAAAAACGGGAACAAGTTAAAAATGGCACAATAAATTGGGAGCAAATACTTTCTGCTAACTAAAATGAAGAGAGAACATCCCTTGCGAGTAGAAATAATATTCGTTTCATCTACCTTTAGATAATTTATGTCTAAAGGTATTTTTTTATCTAAAGATGGAAATCTACATCTTGAGGCTGTATATGTGCACTTTCTATATTTAATAATTATTACAGATTTTCTGCTTATCCAAAAAATTATGGATGACATTATATAAGTTGATTGGAGTGGGGACTGGGGACTCCTTGGGGATCAGCAATAAAGGAACGAAGGCTAAAAGCATCACGTCCTGTGATAACGCCTTCGTGACCAACATCGTGTTGGCCCGAGACCCTGGAGCGCAGTAGATGTTTTCTGTGCGAAAGCCGCTTAAAACCATATCCTTTATTAAAGAACTATTTCTCGGGTCAACCGTTCTATACATTAAAAGAAGTACAGATCTTAATTTGTTATACTAGCAGTATTAGGAAGTAGCATCGGAGGTGACGCTGTTGATTTTTTTGAAATTTTTAATCGAACTCATTGTTGTATCAGTACTTATTTACTTTGTAAGTGGTCGATTAATTGGTTCAAATATTAATTTTATACGTAGGGTTCTTTCTGTAGTTATTAGTGTGACGCTTACGTCCTTTGTTTATTGGTATACCTATTTACGTCATACAGATTTTTTATACGAGCCAATGATGCAAACAGTGACAGAGGTCAGTACACTTGTTTGGATTGGCTGCATGCTACTAATTTCGATGCTGCTCTATCTCGTTTTTGAGCTTTTTGATCCAAGTGGTATGACAGCTAGAGATCGTCGGAATGGCAAAAAAAATTTATTATTGCGCCTTCGTAGTTACTGGCGACAGCAAAAGCGTTTGCGTCAGGTGTTAAAAAT
Source organism: Lysinibacillus sp. NPDC096382 (assembly GCF_044762845.1). Lineage (NCBI taxonomy): Bacteria > Bacillati > Bacillota > Bacilli > Caryophanales > Bacillaceae > Lysinibacillus > Lysinibacillus sp. NPDC096382. The sequence goes on along the minus strand of NZ_JBIWFC010000005.1, from coordinate 81,590 downwards.
AGCAGTGACAAATGGCGTTGTTCAAACGATTAAATACGCAAGGCAACGAGAAAATGAAAAGGAGCTTGCTATTGCTTTAAGGATTACTTTGGAGCAATGTGGTGGGATATTTATTAAATTTGGTCAGGTACTTTCTACTCGTAAGGAACTGTTTTCGCCTATTTTTATTGACGAGTTAGAGAAGCTACAACATAATGTGAAGTCTTTATCGTCAGAGCAAGTAACCCAAATTTTAGAAGATTCACTTCCTAAGCCTATGAATGAAATATTTGCAAGCTTTCAAATGGAGCCTATTGCGGCAGCATCTATTGGACAAGTACATAAGGCACGATTGAAAAATTTTGATGAAGTCGTGGTGAAGCTGCTACGTCCAGAAGTGAAGGGAATCATGCGAGACGATCTCGATATTTTAGAGGAATTTGCCAATTGGCTTTCAAACAAATCTACATGGGCTGAGTCGCTTGGGTTTCGAGAGCTAGCTAAAGGATTTGGCGATGGGTTACGTGAGGAAATTCATTTAGATATTGAAGCTCGTAATACATTGCAGGTGACGAATGCTCTTACAAAAAGCGATTATAAGGTGAAAATTCCTAAAATCTATACAGAATATTGTAATGAAAATATTATCGTCATGGAATATGTACGGGGAAAAAGCGTTGCAAATGCTGCGGCTGAATTTAATCGATTAGAAAATGATCGTAGACAGTTTGCGCGGACTGTTTTATGTTCTTTCATTGAACAGATGCTTGTTTCGGGTATATTTCATGCGGATCCACATCCGGGAAATATTCAGATTGATGAGACGGATGGCACACCGATCCTTCTTGATTTTGGGGCTGTTGGTCGTTTGGGAGCTACACAACAAGAAGGCTTAAAGCTAATTTTAATGGGGATTCATCTAAGTGATTCAAATACTTTATTTGACGGCATAACGTTATTGGTTGAAAATGCAGATCATGCAGAGCGTGCAAAAATAGAGCAAGCAATTGATCAAATTCTCTTGAAAATTTCTTACGTTGATCGAATTCCGACAGAAGAATTAATACATGCGTTATTTACGGTTGTTCGTGATTTCGGTCTTACTTTCTATCCAGCAGTAGGTTTAGCGCTGCGTTCATTAGTAACATTGGAAGGGACATTACGGGTAATTGACCCGAATTTTGATATTTTCACGGAAGCGAAAGATTTTTCATCTGCATATATGCGAGCATCCTTCCTTAAGCCATTTAAAGAACCGATGGCAACGAAGGAACGTTTACAAGAAGAATTAGCAATGCTTATTCCGGCATTGCACAAAATGCCAAGACGAGTTAATCAGCTCATTCAACGGGTGGAGAGCGGAAAAATTACGTTACATCACGATGTTTTTTCGGATGAGGATAATGCTCGTTTTATTACAAATTTGTTTTCCCGTTTAGTCTTACTTCTCGTAGGTATTACCTTTGGGATTATTTCTGTAGCACTTTTAGCAATCTCGCAATTTATTCGTGAAGCGTACGCTGTTTACTTAAATACAGCTGCATACTTGGGATTGTTTTTATGTGCCATTCTTTTGGTACGCCTTTCTATCCAAGCGCTACGTTCTATGAGGCAATAGGAAGCACCAGCTTGGAGTGGAAATCAATCTTTGTTTATTGAAACACATTATTTATATCTATTCTTTTGCGACAAGATGAGGTAGGGGAAATGCTCCCTTACCTTTTTTATTTTAACTTCTTTCAGCAGATTCCGGATGCAATTATGTCGAGCCATAATGGATAAATGTTCTCGTGAAATATTACAAAAACATTACAAAACAGAAATTGGGTCTAATGGTAAAGTAGTTAAAAACGTTGTTATGTAGAATAAAACGTAGTTTTGTAGAATTTAATAGAATTTACATGAATATTACAAGAATGTTGCGAGTTTTACTAAACGATTAAAAAGCCGTGAAATAGTATAAAAGTTATGCTAATAATGCTAAACTTTAAAAGGCTAATAAAATATAAGAGAAATAAAACAATCGTTCCAGTGATTACATTAAAATACTAAGAGCGAAATTGACTAGTGAAGGGAAAGAATAACGTGGGTAAGCGCAATAAATGGCGTAAGTCGATGGTGCTAGCATTAGCACTAGCTGGCGGCTTATTATTTAATACAGTTCAACCAACCGTAGTGCACGCGGAAGAAACATCTCAACAAATGATTGATAAGAAAGCTAAAATAGATACAGAGGTTAAAAAGCTACAAGAAGAATTAACTAAACTACAAAAAGAGATCGATGAAAAAGTAAAAGTATTTAACAAAGTACAAGCAGATATTAAAGAAGTGGATGCAGATATTGTAGATACTAAAAAACGTATTGAGCAACGTTCAGCGATTTTAAATGATCGTATGGCTGCATACCAAGCTCAAGATAATACTGTGGGCGTTTATTTAAATGCTGTTCTTGAAGCAAAAAGCTTTGCAGATTTAATGGACCGTGTCGTAGCGGTAAAAACATTAATGGATGCTGACCAAGATTTAGTAGATCAACAAGAAGCGGATAAGGCTAACTTAGAGAAACAAAAAGCAACATTAGATGAAAAACAAAAAGAGCTTCAAAAGCAATTCCAAGAGCTTCAACAAAAGGAAAGCGAAATGGAAGTGAAAAAAGCTGAAAATGAAGCGAAATCTCTTGCGTTAAAGGCACAAATTGCAACGAAACAAGAAGAAGAACGTTTAGAAGCAGAACGTAAAGCAGCAGAGGAAGAAGCAGCTCGTTTACGTGCACTTCAAGCAGCTACTCCAGTAGTACAAGCAACAAATAACAACGTTAACGATAATACTAGTAACAGTAATACTAGCAATGCTAACAATAGTGGTAAAGCGAACAATGAAAAATCACCACAAAAAGTCGTTGTTGGTTCTGGTTCAGGTACTGCATCTTCAGGTGATGCAATTTCAACTGCAAAGCAATTCTTAGGCCGTAGCTATGTTTGGGGCGGCAGCAACCCATCAACAGGATTTGACTGTTCAGGTCTTGTACAATGGTCTTACAAACAAGCAGGCGTATCTTTACCACGTACAGCATCACAACAATATTTAGCAACACAACGTATTTCAGCAAGTGAAGCACGTGTAGGTGACCTAGTATTCTTCAGCTATGGTTCAGGCATAGCGCATGTAGGTATTTACTTAGGAAATAACACGATGATTGATGCTCAAAATAAAGGTGTTGTCATTGAATCACTTGATTGGTGGAATCAATATTTAGTAGGCTTCGGTCGTATTCAATAAGCCCTACTATTATATAGACGATTTAAATAGCGAAAAGGTCATCCTTGTAAAAAAAATTACAAAGATGACCTTTTTTTTATTTGACGGTATTTAAGGCCCTCCGAGTAAAAATCATACAGCCAGATATAGATCCATTAATTTAGGCTCGACTACTCGATGAATAATGAGTAAAATAGCATCTAAGATGAATAAATTTACATAAATAGATATATTTACTACAATATTACCTGTTACTAAAATGAAAATAGAGCCGATGTAAGGTATAGCATCAATTATCCATATAATGATTGTCATCGTTATAGCGTATTTCGCTGGATTCATAGAAGGCTAATTCCAATTATAAAGCTAACATGTAAAATGTGTCTTTATAGCCGAAAGAATTGTTTTCTTGCATATTGATACTCATTTCTGATAATTTTGAAATATAGTTAAACTGTTTGTGACTTTAGTTTCGTAGTAATAAAGTAACGAATGATAGAAATTATTACAATACTTACAAGTTTGTCATTTTTGCGTTCATAAAGGTAGGGATGAATCATGGAAAAAGAGATTTTGCAACTTTTTAGTAATTTAACAGAGCGTGACCTTGATATTCAATACAAATCATACGAAGAATTAATGAAAATTATGCAGGAACCAGTTGATTGGACATATTCAGTTTGGGAACAACTTGTTCAAGCTCTTACATATAGAAATGGACATGTACGTGCAAGTGCTGCACAATTTTTATGCGCATTGGCAGCAAAAAGTGATCCTGAAGAAAGAGTATTAGAGGACTTCTTAAAGATTTGGGCAGTAACGTATGATGAAAAAATAGAAACTGCTAGGCATACTTTGCAGGCGATTTGGAAAATAGGTTTAGCAGGGCAGGTACAAAGAGATTTAGTCGTGTCATATTTGGCGAAAAGATTTCAAATATGCTTAGACGAAAAGCACCCGACATCGATACGCTATGATATTATTGTATCTTTTAAAAAGCTATTCGATGAAACGAAAGACCCGAAACTACTAGAGATTGCACAGCGATTGATTGAAGAAGAAGAAGATGGTAAATGCAAAAAGAAATATAAGAATGCCATCCGTTAAAAGATGTAAAATAGCTGTTTTTACGCAAATGCTTTCGTTGAGAGATAGCTTTTATAATATCGATCTATGAAATATAATACTGCACGAGCAAATGAAAACACCCACGTGCATATGGTGATACCTGCATGATCTTTCCCATCGTTTTTGTTTATTCTAATTCCACATCTATTTTTTCCTATTAATCTATGATAAACTGCTTTACAAGTGAATAATTCTTGCAGAATAAGGGTGCTGAACTATAGCATAATCGGGAATTCGGTGAAAAACCGAAGCTGTTTCCGCAACTGTAAGTACAGGAATCATAAAGATATACCACTGTCGAATGATCTGATGGGAAGGTTTTTTATGACGCACAACATGATTGAATGTAGTGAACTGTACAAGCCAGGAGACCGACCTTTGTTTGAACGTATGATAACTCTTCGGAAGCTAGGAGAATATGCGGCAAATACATAGGCTATGCTGTGTCTATATGACACTATTTATGTTATTTTCGTTGTTTCCTTAGGAATGGGAACAACGTTTTTTTATGTACACTTATCTTTCACCGGAAGAAATCCTAAGAAGGTGTGAATAAAGTAGAATTTTTCACGATGGAAAGCGGGGACTTAGATTTGAAAAAAGATGCACGTTATTCTTGTTATCCATTTATGCGTGAAAAGGCATCAACGGTAGATTTTGAAATTCGAACGGATAGCCTTACAACACATATTGGCGTCGCTTTAGCGGTGGTACAAAAGGAAACAGTGGAGGTAATATCAGATGATTTACTAGCTATTTTACCAATGGCTTACCATGTAAATGGGTCAGTTCGAGGTAAATTGGCGGTAACCGAAGATGATTTGACTTGGCTAAGTGATCGCTATGATTTCTATGTTAGTCATGTTCAGGATGAAATACAAAACTTTGTATTACCTCAAGGGACAGGGGCTGCTACTGCATTACATGTATGCCGTAGTGAGGCGAAAAAATCATACCGTGTTTTGCACAAAGTATCTGAAGAACGGGAAGTACCTGCTATTCTCTTTGATTATTTAGGATTGCTAGCCAATGTGTTTTTTGTAATGGCTGTTTATATGAATCAGCATGCTGGTATTGCTGAAATACCGTTTATTAGTAAGTCATACCCGATGAAAAAGAAAAAAGGAGAATCAATGAAATGAAGAAAATGTTTAAGCTACAATGGCTTTCTGTGTTGATGCTGGCCCTCGTATTAGTGGGCTGTGGCACGAAAGAGGATGCAAATAAAGAGATTGTTTCTAAAGAAGATCAACAAGTTGAGAAAACTACTAGCTATAAAGTTAAGGATGACCGTGGTGTAGAAGTAGAGTTTAATGCAGTACCTAAAACTATTGTTTCATTACAACCGAGTAATACAGAGATTTTATTTGCGCTAGGCGTTGGCGATAAAATCGTAGGTGCAACTGAGTATGATACGTATCCAGAAGAAGCGCAAAAAATTGAGCGTGTTTCTACTTCTACAACATTCAATAGCGAGCGTATTTTAGCTCTAAAGCCAGATGTCGTTATTGCCTATACAACTGGAGGCAAAGATGAAGAAAATTTAAATGCATTAAAAGGCCTTGAGGATGCGGGTATTAAAGTGTTTGCCATTCAATCAGCTAAATCATTTGATGATGTTTACGGGGATATCGAACAAGTCGCAACGGTTATGGGCATCAAAGATAAAGGCGACAAGTTAAATGAAGATATTAAAGGTAAAATTGCAGATGTCCAAGCGAAAGTTAAAGATGTGAAAGAACTAAAAAATATCTATTTAGAAATTAGTCCAAAGCCAGACATCTATACAGCTGGTTCTGGTACATTCCAACAAGAAATTTTAAATGCTGCAAATGTTAACAACGTTTTTGCTGACCTTAAAAGCTGGGGAAAGGTATCTGAGGAAGATATTATTGCGAAAAATCCAGCTGTCATTTTAACAACAGTAAACTATGTGAAAGACCCAGCGGCAGAAATTCTTTCTCGTGATGGATGGAATTCAATCACTGCTATTCAAAATAAAGCGGTTTATTCTATAGATACTGATATTTCAAACCGTCCGGGTCCGCGTATTGGCGAAGCAGTTGAGTTAATCGCAAAAGCAGTATACCCTGAGTTATTTAAATAGTTTATATTGAAAAAGTGTATTTTGAAGCTGTCCTTTATGGGCAGCTTTTTTGATGATCGGATAAGGTGGATAACTGCTCCGCTATGATGAAAAAGTGAACAGGTGAAGTGGATAACTGCTCCGCTATGATGAAAAAGTGAACAGGTGAAGTGGATAACTGCTCAGCAATGAAGAAAAAGTGAACAGGTGAAGTGGATAACTGCTCCACTATGATGAAAAAGTGAACAGGTGAGGTGGATAACTGCTCCATTATGATGAAAAAGTGAACAGGTGAGGTGGATAACTGCTCCGCTATGATGAAAAGTGATTAGGTAATACGGCCATATTCTCCTATTCAATAAAGCATCGCTTAAATCCCCTCATCGCTTTTGAAGTAGTGTATGACATTTCCTAGTCTGAAAATTGGTATTATATCGGATTGTTTTATAATATAGAAGTAAGAATGCTTGCTAACAGAGAGAGGTGCAGTGAGTGAAACAGTTTGATATGAAGATTGTTCCGTTTGAAGCAGTTTATAATTTTCGTGATATGGGTGGTTATAAGTCGAGAGATGGACGTGCCGTTAAGAATGGTTTGATTTATCGTTCAGCAGCACTTGGTAAAATGACGAATGCAGATAAGGAGCTATTTAAAACGCTTGGTGTGAAAACAATTTTTGATTATCGAGACGACCATGAGGCTCAAAATAATCCTAATCCGGTATTCCCATATGCCGAGTATCTTCAAATACCAGCAAAGGGAAATCATGCTTTTGAGATGCCTACAAACACTGGTGGAAAAGATTTTTATAAGGTTGTAAGCCTAGAGATGTTCCGAGAGTTTTATGCGCAAATGCCTTTTAATAATGACTCGTTTAAAAAGTTAATAGCAACGATTCAGCATCCTGAAAATTTAGGGCTTGTTCATCATTGTGCGGTCGGAAAGGATCGAACAGGTATTGGTAGCGCACTTATTTTACTTGCTTTAGATGTACCTGAGGAAACAATTATGGAGGACTATTTAGATACAAATGTACATCTACGTCCCTTAGTAGAACGAATGGCTCAGACAATTCAGCCAGGTTATAGCGATCAAGAATTGCAGCAATTTTATGCTTTAATGTCGGCCCGTGAGGACTATTTACAAGCGGCATTTGATGCAATGGATAACCGATATGGCTCTAAGACCACTTTTTTAGAGCAAGAGTTTGGTTTAACAACAGAAAAACGTAAGCAATTGCAGGATCATTACTTAATATGATATGAAACCCTTTCGCATAAAATTATGAGAGGGGTTTTTACGTATTATACTAGCTTTACAATATTTCATTATAAAAACTCTTTACACCTTAAAAATCTATGATAAGATACTATATATTTTTATCCCGCTGTAACGAGTAGTCATTTAACTGTACCGAAAGCGAAGCGTTAGGTACAAAACTCTCATCACAAAATTGGTAGCGGGAAAATTAACCGCACGTAAAATCTTTATGAAGCGTATAGGAGAAGTTGAAATTGTCAGATACAGTAAGAGAAAGTGATTTAAAAGAGACAAGTAAGTTAAGCTTGTTCCATTTAACGTGGCCGATATTTTTAGAAGTATTTTTATTTATGTTAATGGGACTAGCCGATACTTTTATGCTCAGTGCTTTATCAGATAATGCAGTATCAGGGGTTGGTGCAGCCAATCAGTATATTCATATTGCAATTTTAATACTTGAAGTAGTTGGTAATGGTGCTTCCATTGTTGTATCTCAATACTTAGGTTCAAGGCGCTTTTTTGAAGCTGCGAAAATTTCCGCTTTAGCAGTAACGATGAATTTGATCGTTGGACTAATGATGAGTGTCTTATTTTTCTTCTTTTCGAGTCATTTAATGACCATGATGAACTTGCAAGGGGAAGTGCTTAAATATGCCCAAAGCTATTTAGTGATCATAGGAAGCTTTATTTTTTTACAGGCAATTATAAATGCATTAGCAGCGATTATCCGTGTACATGGATGGACAAAGCAAACGATGTATGTATCACTAGGTATGAATGTGTTACACGTTGTATTAAACTACGGTTTAATCTTTGGTAACCTAGGATTACCGGAGTTAGGTGTAAAAGGAGCGGCAATTTCCTCGGTTGTAAGTCGGGGATTAGCGGTTCTTGTGTTTTTCTGGCTGTTGTATCAAGTCATGGAAGTAAGAGTAAAGCTAGAGTATTATTTCGAGTATTCAAAGGAATATGTTCGAAAAATATTAAATATAGGCTTACCGTCAGCATTTGAGCAGGTGCTTTATCAGTTTTGTCAGATTGTCTTCCTTTATTATGCAACGTATTTAGGCTCAGAGACACTTGCTGCAAGACAATATGCTATGAATATTTCGATGTTTACATATTTATTTGCGATTGCAATCGGGACGGGCACAGCTATAATTATTGGGCGAAATGTCGGTGCTGGTAAAAAAGATCAAGCTTATCATCAGCTTTGGTTAAGTGTACGAGCAGCTTTTGCCTTTACGATAACTATGGTTGTAGTTGTGACGATATTCCGTAAGCAACTTATGCACGTTTTCACTGATAATTCAGAGATAATAGCTATCGGAGCATCTGTCTTAGCATTAAGCATTCTACTTGAAACAGGGCGTACAATGAATATTGTTGTTATTAACTCGTTGCGTGCCTCAGGGGATGCAAGATTCCCGGTGAAAATCGGTTTCTTATCAATGGTATGTATGAGTCTTCCACTCGGGTACTTGTTCGTATTCGTTTTACATTGGGGGTTAGTAGGTATTTGGCTAGCGATTTCAGCAGATGAATGGATGCGAGCCATTATTGTATACTTTAGATGGAGAAGTCGTAAGTGGGAGCGTTTTGCACTTGTTTCACCTACAGAACAACAGGAGGCGAATTAATGGGAGCACTTTCTAAAAGAGCTGCAGGGGCAGCCTTAATGGATAAAAATATAACACTTTTTGCTTGTCCAATTTGTCAGGAGTCAATGAGTGTATTTGAGCAAGGGAGATTAGTATGTTCCTCAAATCATTCTTTTGATATTGCCAAGCAGGGCTACGTCAATATGCTGACACATGGTGCGATTTCTAAGTACAGTAAAGACCTCTTTGAATCTCGAAAAGCGGTTATTGATAGTGGCATCTATGATTTAATAGAAGAAAAAATCAGAGAGCTAATTGCAAGTGCAGAAACCGTGCTTGATACAGGGTGTGGTGAGGGTTCGCATTTAGCCCGTATTATGAAAGATAAAAAAGGTAACAGTATTGGCATAGGTATTGATATAGCGAAAGAAGGCATACTTGCTGCATCCCGACATTATCCAGAGCAAATTTGGTGTGTTGGTGATTTAGCGAAAAGTCCATTTGCAAAATCAAGCTTCGATGCCATATTAAATATTTTATCACCTGCCAATTACGAAGAGTTTAAACGTTTATTAACCGAGAATGGTTGTGTTGTTAAGGTTGTACCTCAAAGCGGGTACTTACATGAGCTTCGATCACAATTATATGCGGATTCTACTAAAGAGTCCTATTCGAATGAACAAATCGTTGCTCGCTTTAAAGAAAGCTTTGCCGATGTTTATGTAGAACGTATTACGTATACGGTACCACTAGCTACAGAGCTTGTACCAGCACTGCTTGAAATGACACCGATGGGCTGGCATAAAAAAGAAGGAGTCAATATCCGGTTAACTGAAATTACGATTGATGTTGATGTATTAGTGGGAAGAGTCTAGTTATTTCACATGCAATTGCGATATACTGGTCTTTTCGATTACAATGGATATAACTATTGAATAAGGTAGGAATGAAACAGTGTATAAATTTATAGCAAATGTTGTTAAAGTGATATTAAAATTAACGGGTTCAAAGGCGCGTGTATATGAGGAGCAAAACTTACCGAAAGAAGGTGGGTTTATTATTGCATGTACACACACAGGCTATGTTGATATTTTAAACCTTGGAGTTTCAATGGCTCCTCGAGAAATTCACTTTATGGCTAAAAAGCAATTGTTTGATACAAAAGGCATTGGCTGGCTTATAGAGCGTTTAAATGCCTTTCCCGTTGACCGTGACAATCCAGGACCAAGTGTTATTAAAATCCCTTCACAGTTATTGAAAGAGGGTAAAATCGTAGGTATTTTCCCATCTGGTACACGAAATGCTGAGGGTTCGGATTTAAAGCAAGGTGCGATTACAATTGCACAGCTATCTAAAGCTCAAATTGTACCAGCCGCTTACATTGGTGCTCGTAATGCTGGGGATGTTTTTAAGCGTGGAAAAGGTTATCTAATTTATGGAGAGCCGTTTTATGTAACTGGAAAAGGTAAAGAGGGACGCGAGGAATTTACTCATCGTCTTGAACATGAATTAGTAGCGTTAACTAAAGAGTTAGAGAAGCGTGTTGCGGCAGAAAAGAGATAAAGTGAAACATATTTAAAGGAGGACTCCCTGTGAAGATACAAGCCTTCACAACCTTTTGAAGTGGGGTAGCTTCCTAACGGTTATATGCTGGACAACTTAGAAGGCACTCAGAATCATTGATTTTGAGTGCTTTATCTTCATTTAGCAAATGTTTTCTGCGCGAAAGCGAAGCGACAGCAGCAAATGTTTTCTGCGCGAAAGCGACAGCCACAGTTACGCGAGTGCGAAATTGATTGAGGAGGATATAAAAATGATTCGAGTACTTTTTGTATGTTTGGGGAATATATGCCGATCACCAATGGCTGAAGCGGTCATGCGTGATTTAGTAGAAAAAGAGCATTTGAGTCATAAAGTCGAAGTAGATTCGGCTGCAACAAGCTCTTGGCATATTGGTGAACCTCCTCACAGAGGAACACAAGAAAAGCTAAAAGAGTATGGCATCTCAACGAAAGGGATGCAGGGCCGACAATTACAAAAGGCTGATTTTGAAAATTTTGATTACATTATTGGCATGGATGAAAGCAATATACGTAACATCCGAACGATGCTTGGTAATCCTGATTCTCCAAAGATTTTCCGCTTTTTAGATTTAACCGACCATCAAAAAGACGTGCCGGATCCATACTATACAGGAGATTTTCAAGAAACCTATGATTTAGCCTTAGAAGGCTGTCATGCACTTTTAAAAAAAATCAAAGTAGAAAACCAATTATAAAGTGGCTCTAAGTGAAATAATTTTTTACAATTAATGACTTAATAAAGTCACCTTAAACATTGGGATATCTAGCTTTGCAAGCATATTTTGTGTTATTATTTGCAGAGTAAAGATACATTAAGTATTGAATCACCATTTACAGATGTGCCAGTGTGCATCTATTATTTTGATAAACTTATAATTTGAAAGAGAGTGGAAACTATGGGTCGTAAGTGGAACAATATTAAAGAAAAGAAAGCGTCTAAAGACCAAAGCACAAGCCGTATCAATGCAAAATTTGGACGTGAAATTTATGTAGCAGCTAAATCAGGTGAGCCAGATCCTGAATCAAACCGTGCCCTTAAAGTTGTTCTTGAACGAGCAAAAACATACAGTGTTCCTAAACATATTATTGAAAAAGCAATTGATAAAGCGAAGGGTGGCGGCGATGAAAACTTCGACGAATTACGTTATGAAGGTTTCGGACCAGCTGGTACTATGTTAATCGTTGATGCTTTAACGAATAATGTTAACCGTACTGCTTCTGATGTACGTGCTGCATTTGGTAAAAATAATGGGAATATGGGTGTCAGTGGATCTGTTGCCTACATGTTTGATTCAACAGCAGTAGTCGGTTTAGAAGGTAAATCAGCAGACGAAGTTCTTGAAATTTTAATGGAAGCAGATATTGATGCTCGTGATATTCTAGAAGAAGATGAGGCTGTCATTATTTATGCAGAGCCAGACCAATTCTTTGCTACACAAGAAGCTTTAAAAGCAGCTGGTGTTCAAGAGTTTACAGTAGCAGAGCTTTCAATGATTCCACAAACAGAAGTAGCATTAACTGGTGACGACGTTGCGAAATTTGAAAAATTAATTGATGCATTAGAAGATTTAGAGGATGTCCAAAACGTTTACCATAATGCTGATTTAGGCGAATAATATAAACAATAAAACCAGTAGCTAAAGCTACTGGTTTTCAACTTCTTTCAGAGGGTGTCAAAAGGCGCTTCGCTTTCGCGCAAAAACATCTACAGGCCTAAGTACAAAGCCGATTTCAGACGTAATTAGGTCGAGGCATAATTGATTTAGGGAGGAAAACGGTGCAAGCTTTATTAGCGATTGCTATATTTTTAGTAACTTTATTTTTTGTAATAGTGCAGCCACGAAAAATATCGATCGGCTGGTCTGCTTGTATTGGTGCTGCAATTGCATTGACGCTCGGGGTTGTTACTTGGCAAGATGTTGTTGAGGTAACAAGAATTGTTTGGAATGCAACGTTATCGTTTATAGGGATTATTTTTATTTCACTTATTTTAGACGAAATAGGATTCTTTGAATGGGCTGCCCTCCATATGGCACGCATCGCAAAGGGGAATGGTATCCGCTTATTCATTTATCTTTCCTGTCTAGGTGCTGTTGTTTCAGCGTTATTTGCAAATGATGGTGCAGCTCTAATACTAACACCAATCGTTCTAGCGATGATCCGTAAGTTAAATTTAACCGATAAAATGGTCTTTCCATTTATTATTGCAAGTGGCTTTATTGCAGATACAACATCATTACCGTTAGTCATTAGTAATTTAACAAATATTGTGTCGGCAGACTATTTCGGTATTGGATTTATGGAATATTTCTTACATATGCTGATACCGAACTTAGTTTCTTTACTGGCAAGCATTGCTGTACTTTATATAGTCTTTCGTCGTTCGATTCCAAAAGAATATTCACTTGAGGCAGTTGATAATCCAAAGCTGGCAATTCGTGATACGAGATTATTTTTATTATCATGGTATGTAATAGGGATATTATTAGTTGGTTTCTTGACGAGTGAGTTTTTCAAAATTCCTGTGTCATTTATTTTATGTGGTGTAGCAGCTATTTTTTTCTTGCTTGCGCGACGTAGTCATATAGTAGATACAAAGAGAGTTGTGAAAGGGGCACCGTGGAATATTGTGTTCTTTTCTATCGGTATGTATGTGGTTGTTTACGGCTTGAAAAATGTAGGGATGACAGGATTGTTAGCAAATTTATTTGAGCACGCGATACAGCAAGGGTTGATGGTATCGACAATAACGATGGGGTTTGTAGCAGCGATTTTGTCAGCTATTATGAATAACCTACCAACTGTCATGATTGATGCATTAGCTATTGCTGAAACTAGTGCAACTGGCGTTATTAAAGATGGGCTTATTTATGCAAACGTCATTGGAACTAATTTAGGTCCTAAAATGACACCGATTGGCTCACTCGCAACATTGTTATGGCTCCATATATTGGCGCAAAAAGGAATAAAAATTGGCTGGGTTCAGTATTTAAAGATAGGTATTATTTTAACAATCCCAACTCTTTCAGCTACTTTAATAGCTTTAGTGGCTTGGATAATCATCCTATCATAGGTAAATACGATAAAATCAAAAAACTATTTTTCTATCAGGCATATCTCTATAGAAAGATAGTTTTTTCTATGTTTCCAGCTCATCGGTTGGCCTCAGGAAAGTGCCCAGCCTACCCATCAGCGTTCTGATGAAAAAGCATATCTGGGTAAAAGGGCGAATAATTCATACATAAATTACGTTTTACCCATTGTGAAAAAATTCAAATCATAACATAATATAGATTAATAGTCATGGTGACAAAGAGGAAAGGGGGGCTAAAGCATGAAGTTTTTACATTCGATACAGGGGAAACTAATTATTATTTCATTAGCACTATTAATTATTCCTAGCTTAGTTATAGGTTTAGCTAGCTATAATAAAGCCAAAAAAGGTATGGATGATATTGGTGAACAAGTTATTAAAAATAGTGTTGAATCTTCTTTGCAATTAATTGAGCTTGCGAATGAGAGTGTTAAGAGGGGCGACATTCCTTTAGAAGTTGCACAGGAGCAAGTGCGTGAGGCACTTCTAGGACCAAAGGATAATGAAGGGAAGAGGCCAAGTAAATATCCTGGAGACTTAGGGGAGTATGGTTATATATATGCTTTAGATGAAAAAGGGACATTTCTAGCCCATCCGACTCGAGAAGGGGAAAACCTATGGGACGGTAAAGATAGTAACGGCAATTACTTTATTCAGGAAGTAACCAAAAAAGCACTTGCTGGTGGGGGATTTACACAATATGAGTTTGAGCTACCGGGTCAAGATGTATTAGCTGATAAAATAATTTATTCTGCAAAGGATCCTAATTGGGGCTGGATCATTGCATCGGGTACATATATGCAAGACTTTAATAAAGAGGCTAATTCATTATTACTCGTTATTGGTATTACATTATTAGGTGCCATCATTATAGGTACTGCTGTTGTCATATTGGTTTCAAGACATTTAGCTTTACCGGTGCGAAAGTTATCTAAACGTGTACGTGAGGTAGCCAAGGGGAATTTAACTGTAGAAATTGAAAACCTACAACGTTCAGATGAGATTGGTCAATTAAATGAAGGATTTAATGAAATGGTTGATCAACTGAAAACATTAATTACAGATGTAGAGGAAGCTATTGTAGAAATTCAATCGACATCGTCAAATTTAACATCTGTGGCAGAGGAAACAAACGCTTATGGAGATGAAATAGTAAAAGCGATAAATGAGGTCTCGGACGGTGCGGTAAAGCAAGCTTCAGATGCTGAGGATACGAATAGAACTGCCATTGATTTTGCCCAGCAGATTGAGGTTTTGCATGACAAAAATGAAGTAATGCTTGATGCATCTCAACATATGAAGCGATCAAATCAAGAGGGGCTCTTAAATTTAACTAGTTTAAAAGAGAGGTCACACGAGTCTTCGGAATTGATTAATAATGTTTATGCAGTATTTAATAGCTTAATTGTGAAAGTAAGAGAAATTGAAGGCATTGTCGGTACCATTACCGAGATTTCTGATCAGACGAATCTACTTGCATTGAATGCATCAATAGAGGCGGCTAGAGCTGGGGAGCATGGCAAGGGCTTTGCGGTAGTTGCTGAGGAGGTACGTAAGCTAGCGGACCAAACATCTGTAGCAACTGAGCTAGTGCGCACAACTTTAAAGGGAATCGAAAGTGAAACTAATTTAGTGAACGATGAGATGAAGAAAACAAATGTCATTGTTCATCAGCAAAATGATTCGGTTGCTATCACAGAGTCGTCCTTTAAGGAAATTGAATTGGCCGTAGAGAAAATTATTTCTGTCATTGGAGAAATGACTGCGGGAGTAGAATATTTGAATGGCTCAAAGGATAACATTATGCAATCCATCGAAAGTATTGCAATGATTAGTGAGAAAAATGCTGCTGCATCTGAGGAAGTAACAGCATCTGTTGATGAACAACAGCGTGCCATTCAGCTTGTTAGTGAATCTTCCAGTGACTTAACAGATGAAATAACGGCGTTACAGGAATCTATTAAGCGCTTTATATTAAGATAATTAATCAGGATGTTTGTACAGTAATTCTAGTACAAGCATCCTTTTTCTTTGTTTAAACGTTAGTAAAAGGTAAGGGGGGGAATAAATGTGAGAAAATGGGTAATTAGATTAGGGGTCGTACTGCTTGCTATTTGTATAGCTGTTTATATTTGGCTTGGTGAGGAGATGAAACAAGGTTTCCAGCCGGCTGCAAACGGAACAGCTACATACATGATTGTCCTGGGAGCGAAGGTAAAAACGGGTGGAATCCCATCGCTTTCATTGAAAAATAGATTAGAAGAGGCTGTAAAGTATTTAAACAAATATCCTCATGTAAAAGTAATTGTTTCAGGTGGGCAAGGGGCGGATGAAGATAGGACAGAGGCTTCAGTAATGTTTAAATATTTACAGGACAAGGGTATAGATACTAACAGAATATTAGTAGAAGACCAATCTACTTCAACTTATGAGAATTTACTATTTTCTAAAGAACTGTTGCCTAAAGGAACTAAGAAAATCACGATTCTCTCTAATGATTTTCATTTAAAGCGTGCAAAGTATTTAGCTGAGTCTTTAGGTTTTGAAGTAGATGTTGTTGCGGCAAAAACGCCAAAATCAGTGGAAATAAAGTTAAATTTACGTGAAAGGGCAGCATTATTAAAAACCTATATAATTGGCTATTAATTTGTTTCTTAATAGTATAGATTTGGCATATAATAGAAATATCACGGGGTAAATGACAGAAAGAGGGGACTTCTATGAAAATGTTTAAAGACTATGAATACAGCCGTCCAAAAATCGAGGCTATGAAAGAGCAACAATTATCCTTAATTGGTGAATTTAAAAATGCTCAAACGATGGACGAGCAAAGTGAAATAATTGAGAAATTAAATGGATTGAGCAATGACTACGCTACAATGGCAAACCTAGTATACATTCGTGCTTCGATTGATACAAATGATGAATTTTATCATGCAGAACGCGATTATTTTGATGAGGTTGGACCAGAGTTGGAAGAGGTAACAACAGAATATTATAAAGCGCTAATCGTTTCACCATTCCGTGAGCAGTTAGAAGAAAAATGGGGTCAGCAATTATTTGATTTAGCAACCTATCAAATTAAAGGCTTTGCACCAGTAGTCATTGATCTAATGCAAAAGGAGAACAAACTCGTTTCAGAATACAATAAACTTGTTGCTTCTGCGCAAATTGACTTTAATGGTGAAACATTAACGCTTGCTCAGCTTGGACCATATGCAGAGTCTACTGATCGTGTAGTGCGTAAGGCGGCAACGGATGCACGCTTTGGCTTTTTTGCGGATCATGAAGAGGAATTTGATCGACTTTATGATGAGCTTGTTAAGGTGCGCCATGAAATCGCTGTTAAATTAGGCTATAAAAACTATGTCGAGCTAGGTTATATTCGAATGAATCGCATTGATTACAATGCAGATATGGTAAAGAAGTTCCGCGATCAAGTTCGTGATTTAATCGTACCTATTGCCACAAAATTATATGAACGTCAGGCAAAGCGTATTGGTATTTCTGATTTTAAGTTCTATGATGAAGCATTCAACTTTGTATCAGGAAATGCTACACCAAAAGGCGATCCTGAATGGATTGTAGCGAACGGTAAAAAAATGTATGAAGAGTTATCACCCGAGACTGGTGAATTTTTCAACTTTATGATTGACCATGAATTAATGGACTTAGTGGCGAAGAAAGGAAAAGAGAGTGGCGGTTATTGTACATTTATCGAAAACTATCACTCACCATTTATCTTCTCGAACTTTAATGGTACTTCAGGCGATATCGATGTGTTAACACATGAAGCTGGACATGCTTTCCAAGTCTATTCAAGTCGTAACATCGGAATCCCAGAATATTTATGGCCAACATATGAATCTTGTGAAATTCATTCGATGAGTATGGAATTTTTCACATGGCCATGGATGGAGCTATTCTTTAAGGAAGACACAGAAAAATATAAGTTCACACACTTAAGTAGTAGCTTATTATTCCTTCCTTACGGTGTTGCAGTTGATGAGTTCCAGCATGTGATTTATGAAAATCCGAATATGACACCAGCTGAACGGAAAGCTGCGTGGAAAAAAATTGAGGAGACCTATTTACCACATCGTGACTATGATCATAACAGCTATCTAGAAGCAGGCGGTATATGGCAACGTCAAGGACATATTTATTCAAGTCCGTTCTATTACATTGACTACACGTTAGCGCAAATTTGTGCATTCCAATTCTGGAAACGTTCACGTGATGAATTTGAAGCTGCTTGGAAGGACTATGTTCATTTATGTGGTTTAGGTGGCTCTATGTCCTTTACGAAGCTTGTGAAAGAAGCAGGCTTAATTTCACCATTTGAGGACGGCTGTGTTGAATCGGTCATTGGTGATATTGAAGATTACTTAAATTCAGTAGAAGATATAAAATTATAAACTGTTACATTATAGAGCATTAGTGAAAATTTGCGACACTCCTGTTGAAGGCAAGCCATGCGAGCCACCTCAGATGCTTTAGCATTTGAGGGGCTCGCTAAAATAGCCTGTTGGAGGGTTGCGAATTTTTTAGTTTCAAAAACTCTTTTGTTTTGACAATAAATAATAGAATACTTGCGAAATGGTTAATATATAAGTAGTATTTTCAGTAACTGTGATAAAGGAAGTGAAGAAAGTGACGAGGAAAGTTTGGTTTCAAGTAGGGGTAGGGATTTTACTTGCTCTACTAGTCATTAAATATTTTATAGAGATTCAATGGATTTTTTCGCCGCTAGTAATTATTTTAAAGGCTATTTTTATACCTTTGTTACTTGGCGGTGTTTTGTATTATGTTACGGAGCCGATTCAAAGATTTTTAGAGAAGCGTAAATTTCCAAGATGGGCAAGTATATTAACGATAGTCATTGGACTAATAGCGCTTGTTGGTGGCTTTGGTTGGATCGTTGGTAATCCGATTGCAGTGCAGGTAAATAATTTAATGAAAAATGTACCACAGATTAGTGCTAGTATTCAAGATGCAGCTGATTATGTGTTAAAAATGTTTGAAAACAAGGATAACTTCCCGCCACAGTTAAAAGATTTTATCGACAATATGGCGAATTCTGTGCAGGATATTGCTGTTGTGGCAAGTAAGGGATTAGTATCGTTTTTACAATCAGTTGTTTCTGTTTCTTTATTAGCTATTTTAATTCCTTTCTTCTTTATATTTATGTTGAAGGATCATGAAAAATTTGCACCATCCATTTATAAATATTTTAGTGGTGAACGTCGTGAATGGGTGAAGAAAACATTAAGTGAAATTGATGGTGTTTTACGTAGCTATATACAAGGACAACTGCAAATTAGTTTTTTACTAGCACTCATTATGTATGTCGGGTATTTAATTATAGGTCTAGAGTATTCGTTGCTTCTTGTTATATTTGCTTTCTTTATGAATATGATTCCGTTTATTGGACCATGGATCGCCTTTACACCTGCACTGATTGTGGCTGTTATGCAGGATCCAGTGTTAGTTATATGGGTGTCTGTTGTCACGCTCGTGGCGCAGCAAATTGATAGTAACTTTATCACGCCTAATGTAATGGGGAAATCGCTCGATATCCACCCGTTAACAGTTATTACAGTTATTTTAGCAGCAGGTAATATTGCAGGCTTCATTGGGATTATTATTGCTGTACCATTTTATGCAGTATTAAAAGTGATTGCATCCAATATTTATGATGAACGTAACGTGATTAAGAAAAAGGCTACGAAGTCGGTATAGGAGTCGGAAAAAATGGAACAAGAAATTGTGAAAGTTTTTAATGAGCAACATGAACAGATTGGGATAGCAACGAGAGCTGAGGTACATGAAAAAGGACTATGGCATGAAACATTCCACTGTTGGCTTGTCAATGAGGACTATATTTATTTCCAAATCCGTAGTTCACAAAAAAAGGACTACCCGGGCTTGCTTGATATTACAGCGGCAGGGCATCTATTAGCTGAAGAGACAGTAGAATCAGGAGTTCGTGAAGTGAAGGAAGAGCTAGGACTCGATGTCGACGTACATGAAGTTGTTAAAATGGGCATGACATCTTGTAGCATCGTTTCGGAAAACATGATAGACAATGAATTTTGTCATGTTTATATATATCCATTCAAACATGATTGGGAATCATTTGAACTGCAGTATGAGGAAGTGTCAGGAGTCGTAAGAGCAAAGCTCGATGAGGCAGAAGCATTCTTTTTAGGAGAAACAGCTACTCTGAATATAGAAGGCTATGAATATTTCCCTGATGGTCAACGAGTGAAAATTGTACGCCCAGTAAGTACAGCACAATTTGTCCCTTACCGTGAACTATACGTTGCCCATGTTATTCAGTTTGTAAAAGATAAAATGTTATGAATTGTGAAGGATAGATAAATTCTTCCATAAAATTCAAACATAATTGTAAAAGGTAAAATCCGCTTCGCTTTCCGTGGATAAGGTATGAGTCGCATCGGTGCGCTCTTGCTCTATCCGCAGGAGTCTAAGTGGATTTTTACCTTTATAGTAGAATGGTTAGGCTTTGACTTCTTGTCTAATCATCAATTTTGTTAAAGAGTATGCCGTATATAAGTTGATCTTTGTTCCTACTGGGTGACTCCTTTGGGATTAGCAATAGAGGAAAGAAGGCTAAAAGCGTCATGCCCTGTGATAACGCCTTCTACGATATAGTGATGTGATTTTCTAATTTGGGTCTCTCATCGTAATTTAGGGATGGCATTTTGTTAAAAACCTATGCTATGCGAATAAGTTGATTGGAGTGGAGATTGGGCGACTCCTCGGGGATTAGCAATAGAGGAACGAAGGCTAAAAGCATCACATCCTGTGATAACGCCTTCGTGACCAACATCGTGTTGGCCCGAGACCCTGCAGCGAAGCGAAGCGGCTCATCGGACGCCCCCAGGAAAGCGCCCAATCGGAACGGAAATCAACCCACACCTTATGGACATTTTTAGTACTGCCTATTTTACTTCAATATAACAGGAAGAATAAGTTATACTAAAAGAGATATTAAATAGAAAAGGAGCATTTTTATATGCTAACATTTGAACAAAAGCAAGCAATCATCGACTCATTTCCGGAACTTACGAAGAAGGAAATTTCATTAAAACGCTTAAATTATCACTTTATGGATAGCCTTTACGAAAAGACTATTGTTGTGGAAAAGCTGCATCCAAATGGCAACGGCTTCGTCTTTGTTGGTGATCTATTGCGCTACGAGAAAGAAGCAAGCGATAAAGGTCTAGTCAATATTCGTGACTACGATGAACAACAACTTCGTGAAATTATTGAAGATGCCATTCAATATTTATCGGAAGAAGAGGAAGATCAAGAGCCGATTGAAGAGATTTGGCAAAATCGTGAAGGTATTCAATTAAAGATAGCCTTTGAACAACGTTCTTGGAATGTTTATCATGGTGAAAATTTAGAGGAAGCCTTTGGTACACAAGAAGCTGTGAAAGAATATTTACTAGAAGAAGGTTTTCGTAAAAAGAAATAAGTAATTCGGGGGATAAGAACGAATGAATGGGAAAAAAATAGTGGGAATAGTTATTGTTGTTGTTATAGCTGTTTGTTTATTTTCTGTATTTACGATTACGAAATTTTATAAAGACCATGAGGAACAGCCAAACCGTGAAAATCGAGAAATTAATAAGTCAAAGAGCTTGAATTTAATTTTGCCACAGGCTACAATTATCTCGAATTCAAGATAATCGAGAGGTGGACTGTAAATGCAGCACGTTTTTCATAAAGGAACAGATGAAACAAAACCGATTTTACTACTGTTACATGGTACAGGTGGAAATGAACAAAGCTTAATAGGCCTTGCAAAGGAAATTGATGATACAGCAAGCATTTTAAGTGTCCGTGGAAATGTCCTTGAAAATGGTATGCCACGCTTTTTCCGTCGTTTAGCGGAAGGTGTTTTTGATAGAGAGGATTTAATTTTCCGTACGAAGGAATTAAATGACTTTTTATTAGAAGCAGCACAGCAGTATGGATTTGACCGTAATCGAGTGGTTGCTATCGGCTACTCTAATGGCGCCAATATTGCTGCTAGCCTATTATTCCATTATGAGGATGCTCTGGCAGGTGCAATACTGCATCATCCAATGGTGCCTAGACGTGATATTGAGTTGCCTACACTTTCTTCAATCCCTGTCTTTATCGGTGCTGGAACGAATGATCCAATGTGTACGGCTCAGGAATCTGAGGATTTAGAGGCACTTTTATCGTCGGCTGGGGCAGATGTGACAACTGTATGGTTTAATTATGGTCATCAGCTAACGATGCCTGAGGTAGAAGCCGCAAAAGAATGGTACGACCGTATTTATTCAAAATAAAAAATCCGCAACCTTTGAGTGAGGGAGAGCTCACGGAAGGTTGCGGATTTTTTTTATTTTTGCTTCTTCGCGAAGGGTAGCCACCAATTCCAGTCCCCAAAGAGCTTCATAAGACTTGGAACGAACATGAGACGAATAATAGTTGCATCGATAGCGACGGCAATAGCTATACCAACCCCAATTTGCTTCACAGGCATTACATCTGTAAATGCGAACGCCCCTGTTATC
Source organism: Lysinibacillus sp. NPDC096382 (assembly GCF_044762845.1). NCBI lineage: Bacteria > Bacillati > Bacillota > Bacilli > Caryophanales > Bacillaceae > Lysinibacillus > Lysinibacillus sp. NPDC096382. The sequence goes on along the minus strand of NZ_JBIWFC010000005.1, from coordinate 59,022 downwards.
ACAATCATAATAAGCGCTGCTGACGTAATGATACGACTTGTAGAGGTTAGACCGTCAATCGTAGCACGTGTATTATCTGCCCCTTTTAGATATGCCTCTTGAATACGTGATATTAAAAAGACTTCATAATCCATACTTAAGCCGAATACAAGACAAAATACAATTACCGGAATAATAAGGACAATCGTACCGGCTTCAATCCCCAAATGTCCATATTGGAAAATGTAGACGAGAATACCGAAGGCTGAAGAAAGTCCAATAATATTCATAATAATCGCTTTCAGTGGGATTAAAATAGAGCGGAAAGCGAGCATTAAAATAAAGAACGTTGAAACGATAATAATGGATACAGCCAAGAAAATTTTACTAGAGATTTCATCGAAAATTTCTTGATTGAATTTCGCATGACCTCCAAGAGCAAAATCGACACCTAAATCTTTATCTTGCCATGTTCGAGCGAATTGTTGGGCGGTAGTTGATGAACCTGCTGCATCCAATGTAATGGGGATAAAGAGTTGCTTATCTTTAGAAAATGTATTTAGTATTGGTTTTAATTGTTCTGCTGCTTGAGGAATTGTCAAAGAGGCCGTCAGTTCCTCAGGGGACTTAATGTTTGCTGTCGTATAAATGGTTGATACATGACTCACTAAAGGGTCATCAAGTAATTGTTCTTGAATATTGAAAATAAGCTCTCTTGCCTCAAAGTCTTCCCAGCCTTCCTTACGTTCTGCTAGCAAATATAAAGTTGAGGTATCGCCAAGTCCGAACGTTTTATCTAACTGATCATAAGCTGCACGTGCATCATATTTTGTTGGTAATGAATCCACCTGGGGAATTGTAAGTTTAATATCCTTCAACGGAATCATACCAATACCTAGTAATAATAATGCCACAATTACGATAGTTACTGGATGTTTCATGACAAAGCCAGCAAAGCCATGCCAACGATTCGCTCCACCAGGCTTTACACGTAATAAGCGCCATTTATTTAGGTTATCTCCTATTAGCATCATTGTAGCAGGGAGCAAGGTTAAGCCAGAAAGTACTGCAAGAAATACAACGATTGTGCCTCCTAAAGCGATATTGTGAAAAATTTCGACGTCAATGACAATCATGGCACCTAAGCCGATCATGACACAAACAGCAGAAAAAATGATAGAACGGCCAGCTGTCTCTATCGCTGTTTGAATAGCCTGTACAATGGATGTATGGGCACGTTCTTCGCGATATCGATTAATAAACAACAAGGCAAAATCTATGCTTAATGCAAGTCCAAGCATTGGTACTATATTTAACACAAAAATTGATAAATTGATATGACCACTAAACAAAGTCAAAATTCCAAACGCAGTTACAACAGTGACAATGCCGATAATGATAGGTAAGATTGAGGCTGCGACAGTACCGAAAGCAAGTAATAGCACTATGATAGCGATTGGTAAGCCTATAGCTTCCGCTGATGCTAAATCCTTTTGACTTGCTGTATTGATGTCTGCTGAAATAACAGGCCCGCCTGTAATGCTCACACCGTCATCCTCTATTAAGGAACGGATGTCTTTCACAACATCAGGTAGATGATCCACATTATTTTTCATATGAACCATGGCATAAGCTATACCATTCTTTTGTAAAGAAGCATCATCAAGTGGTGACTGGATGGAATGAATCTCCTTAACGTTCTCTAATTTTTTTAATGTATCTTGAATTTTCTTATCGTCAGCTGGATTGAAGACGACCAAAATTGTATCGGAAGGCAAATCAAATGTTTTTGCAAGCTCATTTGTTACGTAAGTATGATCGCCTTTAACAAAAAAACCATCTCCATGAAGCTTATTTGGAAGCTGTATGGCAAACATAGCCATGGTAATAAAAATGACGAACCATAAGGCTACAATAGCTTTAGCGTGGGCTGTTATAAAAGCTGAAAAAGTTTTCATTGTAGGTACTATCCTCCTTTTAGAATAGTGTAAAGGATGTGTCACATTTTGTCGTGTGACAATGTAAAGACTCCTGTCCAACAAGGAACAGGAGTCTTAGTATGCGATCAAATTCAATTATACCTTGGCGTAATTCCGTGACATCCGCCGTAGGATTTGGGCCAACGTGATGTTGGTCACTCAGTCGTCGCCACAGGACGTGGCGATGACTGAGTTCTTCTGTTTCAGCGGATGTCTTTTGTACCGAAAGTGTAGCGACAGGTACAGATGTTTGGACACCACTGATAAGTAACTTAAATCCGCATTCATCCCACCATCTATCGAGGTGGGATGAAGAAGTTAAAGGAATAACGATAACAATAAGTAAATAATAGCTGCCATAACTGCAGAAATTGGCATTGTAATAACCCAAGTAGTGACGATTTTACGCGCCATCCCCCAGTTCACACCACGTACACGTTGTGCAGAGCCAACACCCATGATAGAGGAAGAAATAACATGTGTTGTAGATACTGGTAGGTGAATTAATGTAGCACCGAAGATTACTGATGCAGATGCTAAATCTGCTGCAACTCCGTTTACAGGACGGATTTTCATAATTTTACCGCCGACCGTTTTAATAATTTTATAGCCGCCGATAGAAGTACCAAGCCCCATTGCAGTTGCCGCTGCAGCTCGTATCCAGAACGGAATTTCATCTCCTGAATGCAAACCCCCAGCGATTAACGCCATCGTCATAATCCCCATTGCCTTTTGTGCATCGTTAGTACCATGTGTAAAAGATTGAATTGCGGCAGTGAAAATTTGCATTGTACGGAAACCTTTATTCGTACGATATAAATTTAAGTTTTTAAACCATAATTTAAACAGTGTCATCATAATAAAGCCGGCGCAAATCGCAAGAATTGGTGATAGCACTAAGGCCATAATGATTTTAGTAAAACCGCCATAGTTTAGAACGCTGAAGCCAGCAGAAGCAACTGCTGCACCAGCAATGGACCCAATTAGAGTATGTGAAGAACTCGATGGAATACCGAAATACCATGTTAGTAAGTTCCAGATAATAGCAGAGATTAGTGCTGCTAAAATAACGATTGAGCCGGTCGTGTCTCCCTCAAATGCATTTAAAGAGAAAGGATCTACAATGTCTTTTGTTAAAGCCTTTGCAACACCGACAAAGGTAATAGCTCCGATAAAGTTCATCGTCGCAGCCATCATGATAGCTACACGAGGTTTCAATGCTCTAGTGGAAACTGAGGTTGCGATAGCATTTGCTGTATCATGGAAGCCATTGATAAAGTCAAATGTTAGGGCAAAGATAACGACCAGTACAGTTAGTATAATGATTGTGTTCATTGTAAGTGCCCTCTCCTAATTACGCGTTACGCATGATAATTGTTTCCATAGTATTTGCAACGTTTTGGCAATGATCAGCGATGTCTTCAAGTTGTTCATATATATCTTTATATTTAATAAGTCGAATTGGATCTTTTTCATTTAAAAATAGTTGTTTAATAGACGAACGTTGCACCTCATCACATTCACGTTCATAGTCCTTAATAAGAATTGCGTGTGGGCGCATGCCAATAAGATTCTTTTTCTTTAACTCTTCTGTTGCTTTTACAATTTCATCAGCACTTTTTGAAATATAGCCTAAGAAAGTACGCATTGATTCATCAACCTCAGTTAGAGAGAACATCTCAAAATGAGCGATACAATGCTCCGTACCATCTAATACGTCGTCCATACGAATGGCGAATTCTAGAATGTCTTCGCGTTCGATAGGTGTCATAAATGATTTATTTAGCATCACGATTAGTTCATGAATGAGCTTATCACCAGCTGTTTCGTAATTTTTCATAGTAATGCTAATCTCTTTTAGGTCAGCCACACTGTTAATACGAAAATCATTTGCGTAATGTACGGCCTCTCTCATATTCTCAGCAATTTTATGCAAAGCTATAAAGAAAGGGTCTTGTTTTTTTGAGTTAAGCATGTAAATCGAATCCTCCTGGATATAAATAAATTGGCCTCTAAACTTTACTATCATAACAAAATCTTTAAATTATCTACATAAAATTCTTCAATTCTACAGAAAACTTTACAATTTTGTAATATACAATTTGTTCACAAAATAATAAAGGTATTGCTGTATTTGTTTTTATTAATACAGAAAAATGCCTTAAAGATAGGTTTTATAAAGAAATTTCCCTCTGTTTAATACAAAAAGATACTATTTGGACATAAAGTTTTGAAAAATTTCCGAATGAATTGTAAAGCGAATGTAAAGAAAATGTTTTGCTTGTCGTTTTCCATTTTCTTAAGAATATCTTCATTTTTATCCTTCAACTTTATTAAGAATTATATTCTACAATGGAGAAGTAAAGGCTCATAACCTAAAATTTAGGATGACTTTTGTAGGGAAGCAACCAGCAGGAACGTAAATCAACCCTACGTTATGAGTCAGAAGAAGGTGAAAGGGGAGTATATTTAAAAATGATTCAAGTCGAGAACTTACAACATACATTTTTAATTGGAAAGAAAGGTAAGGAAAAACAGGTTCCGGTATTAAAGGGTGTCAATTTTGAGGTAAAAAAAGGAGAGATTGTCGCAATCGTTGGGAAAAGTGGCTCTGGGAAATCAACCTTATTACAAATATTAGCTGGATATATGAAATCTGAACAAGGATCTATTAAGGTAAACGGAATGGAAACAGCTCATCTCACTGAAGCAGAAAGTGCTGCTTTTCGCTTGCAACAGTTCGGATTTATCTTTCAAAACTTTCAACTGATGCCAGGCTTAACGGCATTTGAAAACATTGAGCTACCTTTGAAGTTACAGGGTATCAAGGGAGCTATGCGTATAGAAAAGGTAAAAAAATTAATGGACAAGGTTGGGTTAACAGAGGTGGCAGACCATTACCCAAATGAATTATCCGGTGGTCAGCAACAGCGTGTAAGTATTGCAAGAGCCTTAATTACAAATCCTCCTATTTTGTTGGCGGATGAGCCGACAGGAAGCCTTGATTCGGAAACAGAGCAAGATATATTGCTGCTCATTCAAAGTCTAAACCGTGAGCTTGGCTTAACATTTGTCATCATTACTCACGACGAGGAAGTAGCGACGATAGCACATCGACGTTTCCGCATGTACGATGGGGAACTTGTAAAGGAGGAAGCATAATATGTTATTTAAAGATCAATTAGATTTTGTTAAACAGCATATAAAGAAAAATAAATTACGTGTGTTTATGACCGTGCTAGCGGCAACAATGGGCTGTGCATTTTTGATTGTCCTCGCATCAGTTGGGTTTGGGCTGCAGGATTCCTTACGTAATGAAATATTATCGGATGAAAAAGTGACGAAAATTCAAGTGCATGGGAATGATCAAATTACAAAGGAACAAATTAATGAAATAAAAAGTATAGATCATGTGAAAACAGTACTCGAAACGATTACTGTCAATGCATCCGCACATTCATTTTTTGAGGGTCGTGATACACAATCTGATTTATACGTTGCAAATATGCATGATTTTGAGCAAGTAAATGGCAAGCTTGCAGAAGGAAAGTATCCAACAAAGCCAAACGAAATCGTTGTAGGCTACCATTTTGCTCAAACATTAGTCAATGATGCTGAGCGCAAAATTATTGAAGAAAAGAGTAAAAAAGCTGAATTAGAAGGCACGTTTTATAATGGTAGTGAGGAAGGTTATAAGGACTCATTAATTGGTAAAGAGATCGAATTATTATTAACGCCACATACTGATGGGGCAAAAGAGACAGAGAAAATGAAATATACGATTGTCGGTGTTATGAAGAAGCCTTCATATGACTGGATGGTCAACAACTCAGTTTATATGGATACAGAGCAAAAGCCGATGCTAGCTACAAAGTTAGCAGCAACAGGTAATGTTAAAGAGGATGACATGTTTTATTCGGAGTTTAATATTTTTGCTGACAGCATGGAAAATGTAAAGCCGATATTAGACAAACTAAAAGACAAAGGTTATAGCGTTTATTCAATTACTGAGCAATTGGATCAAATGAATGTATTTTTCCTAGTTTTAAAAATCGGTTTAATATTTGTAGGAACAATTGCTGTATTGATTGCCTCGATTGGTATTTTTAATACAATGACTATGGCGGTTACAGAGCGTACTCGTGAAATCGGTGTTTTAAAGGCGATCGGAGCAAGTCCAAAGCTTATTCAACGATTGTTCTTAATGGAAAGTACGTTCATCGGTATTATTGGGACTTTGGTAGCTGTAGCTATTTCATATGTTATTAGCTTTGTAGCAAATGCTGCATTACCTTTAATTCTAGAAGCAGCAACAGGGGAAGATGCATTTAGTAAAAATGACATTACATTTTCACTTATTCCTTGGCAGCTCGTTCTTATTGCATCAGCGATTAGTATTGGTGTAGCGATGGTATCAGGCTATCGTCCAGCACGTAAGGCCACGAAAATTGACGTTATTCAAGCATTACGACAAGAACTATAATAGACAGGGCGGTCCAAAAGTTATTGGACCGCCCTTTTCATTTGCTTAAGTGAATTCAGAAATACTCGCGCTTCACTCACAAATAACGCGGCATTTTATAGGTAAGCTTGTAATTCATTCGCTAAAAACGGCTTGGCATTTAGCAGCTTCAAAAACGCATCATAGCTAGCCCGCTGTTCAGAGCTTGGCTTTTTACCTGTATGATAGGCTCGTATTAAAATGTTTTTCGGTGTATTTTCCATATCTATGAACTCTAGCAATTGTGCCTCATAGCCAACGAGTGATAAGATTTCTGCTCGGACTGCGTCTGTTGCGAGCGCTGCAAAACGTTCGCGTACGAGACCGTGTTGAAGCATGATATCCAGTGCTGGTGTGTTAAGCTGACGATTTAGCTCATGCTGGCAGCAAGGGACACTTAAAATTACGCTTGCTCCCCATTTCACAGCACGGGCTAATGCCATATCAGTGGCAACATCACAAGCGTGTAGAGTCACCACCATGTCCACAGCAGACTCCTCATTATAATCATTAATATCTCCTACTAGAAATTCAAGCTGCTCATAGCCTAAATCCTGTGCAATTCGTGAGCATTCTTCAATAACTTCCTTCTTTAAATCCAAACCAGTGACACGAATGTCTAAGCCCTTTTCGATTTTTAAGTAATGGTATAGGGCGAATGTTAAATAGGATTTGCCTGAACCAAAATCTAAAATACGAACCTGACGATCCTTTGGCAAATAGGTTAATGCATCATCAATAAATTCGATGAAGCGGTTGATTTGTTTAAACTTATCGTATTTTTGTTTCTTTATTTTTCCTTCTTCTGTTTGCACCCCGAGACGAATTAAAAACGGGTATGGCTTATCCTCTGCCAGTAAATAGTTTTTCTTACGATTATGCGCTAAATTAACTTGCTTTGGCGTTGAGGATTTATCAGATTTCCATAGTACTTTGTTCTTTTTTGATAGCTGTACTTGTATATTTTCATCAATAAAATCAATATGCGCTTGACGGTAATCGTTAAAAAATGCTTCTAGTTTCTCAGGAAAATTTTCTAATAGAACATTTTCGTGTTTTAAAATACGTTCAAATTGATATTCAACTTGTATATGGTAAGTTTCCTTCAGTAATAAAGGTTTTAGCTTTATACGTTTTACTTCGTTTGATTTCATACGAGGTTGACTGATCGTAGCAGTAACGAGTTGCTGCTGTATAATCCGCTCCATAAGCTGAGTTTTCATTTCTTCAAATGTCATACATTTCGCCTTCTTTATCGTGTTATAGATGGCACTAGTTTAACACATTTTATGAATTGCTTTGCTATTATAAATTTTAGAAGTTGCTCTTTGAATAATTATAGGTTATCTTGTATATTTGTGGTATTTTAAATATAGGGAATTTTTAATAAAAAGACTAAAGGGGAAATAAGGGGGAAAAGTATGTCTGAAAACATGTATCAATTACTTGCGATTATTATTTATATGATCGCCATGCTAGGAATCGGTTGGTATGCATTTAGGAAAACATCAAATTTAACGGATTATATGCTTGGGGGGCGTTCGTTAGGCCCTGCTGTTACGGCGCTGAGCGCAGGTGCAGCAGATATGTCTGGTTGGCTATTAATGGGTTTACCAGGCGCGATCTATTTAGCCGGACTTTCCAAGGCTTGGATTGCCATCGGCTTAACAATTGGCGCCTATTTGAATTGGCTATTGGTAGCACCGAGGCTACGTGTATATACACAAGTTGCTAATGACTCAATTACTATTCCGAGTTATTTAGATAATCGTTTACGTGACAACACTAAGCTAATAAGAATTGCGTCAGGTATCATTATTTTAATCTTCTTTACATTTTATGTTTCTTCAGGAATGGTTGCAGGGGGTAAGTTTTTTGATAGCTCATTTGGCTATGAATACCATACTGGCTTATTAATTGTATCTGCTGTAGTTGTAGCATACACATTATTTGGAGGGTTTTTAGCGGTTAGTTATACAGACTTTTTACAGGGTCTCATTATGTTTATAGCACTTATTTCTGTACCGTTATTTGGATTGTTTTTAACAGGTGGAATTGGAGACACGATAGCATCTATAAAAGCTGTAAATCCTGATCATCTGAACTTATTATCTTCAAATGCAACTGCTGCAGTAATTATTTCATCACTTGCATGGGGACTTGGTTATTTTGGACAACCACATATTATCGTACGCTTTATGGCGATAAGCTCAGTAAAAGAAACAACGCAGGCTCGTCGCATCGGAATTGGCTGGATGATGTTAAGTTTATTCGGAGCGATTGCAACAGCTTTAGTAGGTGTGGCTTATTATGAACAAAATGCAGGTGAATTAAAGGACGCTGAGACAGTATTTATTGTACTTGGCCAAATTTTATTCCATCCATTTATTGCAGGTATAATGCTAGCTGCCATTTTAGCCGCAGTAATGAGTACCATTTCATCGCAATTAATTGTTACTTCGTCAGCGCTTGTTGAAGACATTTACAAAGCTTTATTTAATAAAACGGCTGATGATAAGCATTATGTCTTTGTTGGTCGTGTCGCTGTTTTAGTTGTAGCTATCGTCGCAGGGATTTTAGCATGGAATCCAGATAGTTCTATTTTAGACTTAGTGGGCTTTGCTTGGGCTGGCTTCGGTGCAGCGTTCGGTCCTGTAATATTGCTGTCGCTGTATTGGAGAAAATTAACGAATTACGGAGCGCTAAGTGGGATGGTAGCTGGTGCTGCAACTGCCTTTGTTTGGGGGAAAATAAAGTTCTTAGCTGATACATTATATGAGATTGTTCCAGGTTTCTTTGTATGCTTAATCGTTGCGATTATTGTTAGTGTTTTGACATATAGACCGAATAAAGATATTGAAGACGAATTCAATCGCACGGAAGTATTACTAAAAGAAGAACGTAAGTAAAAATGAAATGCGCCTTTTGCATAAAGGCGCCTTTTTTACGATATATATGTTAAACGACACGAATTAGGACATTATATGGTAAGATGAAGAAAATTTGTCGTAGTAGCACCAAAGTTTGGTGGGAGGTTTGTGGATGGATAGAATTAAAGAAGTAGATATATTGTTGGAAAAAGCTGTTATAGTTGGTGTAAATCTACGGAATGATGAGCATTTTGATTATTCAATGGAGGAGCTAAAAAATTTAGCTGAAGCGTTGAATGTTGAAGTTGCCGGCATCGTCACACAAAATTTAGAGCGCATTACGCCATCTCATTATGTTGGTACTGGAAAAATTGAAGAAATAAAAAACTTTTATGATGAAGCACAAGCAAATTTAGTAATCTTTAATGATGAATTATCACCTTCGCAAATCCGTAATTTAGAACGCGATTTAGAGACGAAGGTTATTGATAGAACGATGTTGATTTTAGATATTTTTGGACGTCGTGCTAAAACACGTGAAGCACAGATGCAAGTCGAGTTAGCGCAATTGCAATATATGCTACCTCGTTTAGTCGGCTTACATGCATCTCTCAGCCGTCAAGGTGGTGGCACAGGGGGTGGCTTTAAAAACCGTGGTGCTGGTGAGACAAAGCTCGAGCTCGATCGTCGGAAAATTGAGGATCAGATTTCGAAAATAAAGAAGGAGCTAGAGCATGTAAAGGAGCAACGAGAGACGCAGCGTAAACAACGACGTAAAAATGCGATCCCTGTCGTTTCCATTGTCGGCTATACGAATGCTGGTAAGTCAACTATTATGAATCAGCTACTTTCGAAAATAGGGCAAGAAGATCATAAACAGGTGTTTGAGAAGGACATGCTTTTTGCCACACTTGAAACATCTGTCCGTCAAATAGAATTATCTGATAAAAAGACATTCCTATTAACAGATACAGTTGGTTTCGTTAGTAAATTACCGCATCATTTAGTAAAGGCATTCCGCTCAACATTGGAAGAGGCTCGTGACGCCGACTTACTGCTCCATGTTGTAGATGTTTCCAATTCTGAGCACGGCTTTATGATGGATGTAACAAATGAAACGCTTAAGGCAGTTGGCGTTGAAGGGATTCCGACAATTTATGTGTATAATAAAGCGGATATAGCAAACGTTCCTTATCCTGTTATTAGTGGTGATAATATTTGGATTTCTGCGAAGCAAGGGATAGGGTTAGAAGAATTATTGCAAATGGTACGTCAGCATATTTTCTCTGCTTATGTAACATGTAATATGCTTATTCCATATGAACAGGGGAATATTGTCTCTTATTTAAATGAACATGCTTCTGTCTATGAAACAGCGTATGAAGAAAATGGTACGCTTCTAACAATAGAGGTAAAAGAAGCGGATTACGCAAAATTCCAACAATATGTCATTAAATAAGCAATCACATCATTGTTCTAAAAGCATGCTAGAAGCGCTCCTTGTTTCTAGCGTGCTTTTTTGTAATCGTAAAGCGAATTTATATCGTTGTGAATGAAATTATAGATAATGCTAGCTTATTTGTTAATAAAATAAATAATCTGACTATAAAGTATTTTAGAATAATTTTGTGGTAGTTTGTAATTTAGTAGATATCAAAAAGTGAGAAAACTTAGGAATAGCAACAGGTTTGCTATAATTCTACAAAAATCATTCTGAATTTAGAGAAAAGGTGTAATATTTCAACATTTTTTAAAACTCTTGAAAAAGTTTTTTAAACACTTTAGTATGGTGAAATAAAGTTTTTATCCTTACTTTTGGGTAATAATATTATTATTGAATAATGAAATCGGGAGAGGATATTTTTATGTCTACTAAAGATGAAATTGTAAAATCCGTCCCTCAAAATGGCTTTGTCGGACACCCTAAAGGGCTCTTTACATTATTTTTCACTGAATTTTGGGAACGATTCTCATACTACGGTATGCGAGCAATTCTGATTTTCTTTATGTATTATGAATTGCATGAAGGCGGCTTAGGTCTAGATCGTGGACTAGCAAACTCCATTATGGCCATCTACGGATCACTGGTTTACATGTCAGGGATTATCGGTGGTTGGATTGCTGACCGAATACTAGGTACACGTAGAACCATTTTCTATGGTGGCGTGTTCATTATGTTTGGACATTTCCTGCTAGCGTTACCTGGTGGCGTAAGCATGTTATTTGTTTCAATGTTCTTTATTGTCATTGGGACAGGCTTATTAAAACCGAACGTTTCAAGCATTGTCGGAGATATGTATGCTGATACAGATAGTCGTCGTGATGCAGGTTTTTCAATTTTCTATATGAGCATTAACATGGGATCATTCATTGCACCATTAATTGTCGGAACAATTGGACAACAGTATAATTTCCACCTAGGCTTTGGTGCAGCAGGGATCGGAATGCTGGCTGGTTTAATTATTTTTAAATTAACAGAAAAAAAATATTTAGGGTTAGCAGGGTTACAGGTAAACAACCCGTTACTGCCTGAAGAACGAAAAAAAGTCTTTACACGATTTGGGATTATAGCGCTACTTATTATTATTGCTGGGGCAATTGGTATCAAAACTGGCGTACTAACAGTGAATGTTTTTGGTTTAATTATTACGATACTAGGTATTGTAATTCCAACGGTGTACTTTATTTATATGTATCGCAGTGAGAAAACAACTAAGGATGAGAAGTCTCGCATACTCGCTTATATTCCTTTGTTTTTATCGGCTGTAATGTTTTGGGCAATCCAAGAACAAGGGGCGACTATTTTAGCAACGTATGCAGATAGCCGTACACGATTGGATATTGGTAGTTTTCATATTCCATCTTCTTGGTTCCAATCGTTAAACCCTTTATTCGTCGTTACAATGGCTCCTTTGTTTGCCGTTTTATGGATGAAGTGGGGAGATAAGCAACCATCTACACCGCGTAAATTCGCTTATGCATTATTCTTTTCAGGATTGTCATTCTTAGTGATGATGCTTCCAGCGTATTTATCTGGTGGTACAGATTTAGTAAGTCCATGGTGGTTAGTATTATCATTCTTTTTAGTTGTAGTTGGGGAGTTATTATTATCGCCAGTAGGGTTGTCAGTTACTACAAAATTGGCTCCAAAGGCTTTTGCTGCACAAACGATGTCACTTTGGTTTTTAACAAGCGCAGCAGCGCAAGCAATCAACGCACAACTTGTAAAAGTCTATGAAGTGGTAAGTGAATTCACATACTTCGGTTTCTTAGGCTCATTATCAATTGTTTTCGGGATCATAATATTAGTACTTTCGCCATTCATTTCAAAAGCTATGCGAGGTATTAACTAATCAAAAGATGTGAGTACAGTTATTCAAATAACTGTACTTGCATCTTTTTTGTATGAAGAGAAATCTTGTTGATACTTTGCACATCACATAACGTGTAGTTGATTTCCGTTCCGGTTGGCACTTTGCCGCTGCCGCTTCGCTTTCGCGCAGAAAAAAACATTTGCCGCTGCCGCTACGTTAGCACTGCGCTTTCGCACAAAAAACATCTGCAGGCCTAAGCACAAAGCCGATTTCGGACGCAATTATGTCGAGGCATAATTAATCAAATATCATCCCTAATCTTCGATGATGAGCCTTAAATTTAACTTATGTAGGCATATTATTATAGCCTTTAGCGAAAATCAGCATCTTCTAATTATTAAAAGTGGATAAAAGATGATTAATCAATGTACTTTATGACTCGATATAATAAATTATCTACAGTCTGAACGTAATAAACTGTATCATGTAGGTAATTTTCTGAATGCGGGAATATGTTTTTTGTGTGAAAAGATTTCATTTTCGTTATAATAATCTTAATAGTATGATAATTTAAGGAGTTGGATGCTATGAAGGAAGCTTTAAGTCGTTTGAGGCCAAGATTAATGGAGATTTTCACGTATTTGCACGCGAATCCAGAAATAAGCTGGCATGAGGTAGAAACAACAAATTATATTGTTGATTTACTAACGCGTGAAGGTTTTTCACCAATACGCTTTAAAAACAGTACTGGACTTTATGTTGACGTAGGAAGTGGTAGTCCTAAAGTCGGTTTGCGTACGGACATTGATGCGTTATGGCAGGAAGTAGATGGTGAATTTCGTGCGAACCACTCCTGTGGCCATGACGGACATATGACGATGGTAATTGGTGCTCTATTACTTTTGAAAGAGCTTGCTCCTTCATTCAACGGTACAATTCGTGTGATTTTTCAACCAGCTGAAGAAAAAGGAACTGGTGCTTTATCGGTTTTAAAAGAAGGAATCATTGATGATTTAGACTTTTTATTTGGTGTCCATGTAAGACCTGTTCATGAGCTTGAAGACGGTACTTATTGTGCCGCATTGCATCATGGAGCCTCTCGATTGCTTGAGGGGGAAATCATTGGAGAAGATGCCCACGCAGCAAGACCGCATCTCGGCGTGAATGCCATTGAAGTAGGAGCAACTATTATTGAAGATTTAAGAACACTTCATACAGATCCAATGGTTCCTGTATCAATTAAGATGACCAAATTCCATGCTGGAGGAGAATCCGGCAATATTATTCCTGGAAGTGCAGCGTTTACCATCGATATACGAGCTCAGCAAAATGATGTAATGGATGCCCTTGCACAGGGAATAAAAAGGGTTATTGATTCTTCCAAGATCTTGCATAAAGTGCAGATTGAATTACGTACAGTAGCAAATGTAGTAGCAGCTGAAGTAGATCCAACTGCTCAATATATTATGGAGCAGGCAATCGTGCAAGCAACTGGGTTGTCGAATTTAAGAAAGCCAGTTCATACACCTGGAGGAGAAGATTTTCATCACTATACTGTTCAACGCCCGCATTTAAAATCTACGATGTTAGGCTTAGGTTGTGGGGTGACACCAGGCCTACATCATCCAAAGATGAAATTTAAGCAGGCGAGGCTTGTGACGGGAGTTGAAATTCTTACAAGAGCGGTATTGTTAGCATTGGAGTCGGGGAACTCAAAGGAGGGATCAGCATAATGTTAGAGAAAGTACGTATTCAAAAAATAATTGCACCTACTGAAATTGCAGAAGTACAAATTTTGAACGAAAGTATATGGGGGAGTCAGGCTATTCCCTCACATCAATTGTTAGCAGCTGTACAAAATGGTGGATTAATCCTTGGAGCATATTTAGAAGAAAAGCTGATTGGCTTTAACTACTGCTTTGTTGGCTATCGACATGGAAAAATGTATTTACACTCACACATGATTGGCGTGGAGGAAACATATCGTGAACAAGGTGTAGGTGAATTATTAAAGCATGCCCAACAGGAATATGCAAAAGAACATGGGTTTCAGCTTGTGATTTGGCTATTTGATCCGCTAGAAGCGTGTATGGCTAATTTATCATTTTTAAAGCTCAATGCCTTTAGTTTTCAGTACGAAAATGATTACTATGGTCCGCTCGAGGATGACTTTAACGATGGGCTACCTTCAGATCGAATCGTTGTTGAATGGTGGATTGAACGCGATCGAGTGGAGGATTCCCTAGATGAACTGGAAGAAGAAGCTGACGAAATTGTACCGTGGTCTTTAACGGTAGATGGCTTACCGGTGCTCGATGTTGATGGTGAATTTCAGCAAGAGCAATCGTATTATAAGGACGCCTATTTATTACCCATTCCTCAATTTTTACAAAAGATGAAAGTGGAAAGTCCTAGGCTTGCGGAGGACTGGCGTTATAAAGTACGTACTATTTTAACGACATTGTTTGAACAAAATTATGCAATTGTTCGAGTGAAAAAGAATAAGGAATATGTTCACAGCTATCTATTAGTCAGACGCTCCTTATTAGCTTTATAATAAGGATAAGGAGTGAAATCGTGTGAAACTAGAACAGATTACAGTGAGACATATAAAAATGCCTATGAAAGCACCGTTTACAACGAGTTTTGGCACAATTGATGAAAAAGAGCTCTTACTAATAGAAGCGATAGATCAATCAGGAACTGTAGGATGGGGAGAAGCTGTTGCCTTTGTAGCGCCGTGGTATACAGAGGAGACGTTAAAAACAACATGGCATGTGCTTGAAGACTTCTTAATCCCCATCTTGTTACATAAAGAGGTCGGGCATCCAGATGAAGTCAGTGCTTTGTTCTCTGCTATTCGTCGTAATTGCATGGCGAAATCCTCTATTGAAGGGGCTATTTGGGATATTTACGCTCAACAAACGAAGCAATCACTTGCTCAAGCGTTAGGCGGAGTTAAGGAACAAATAGAGGTAGGTGTTAGCGTAGGTATTCAATCTTCCACAGAGGCATTAATTGATTTATTAAAAGGCCATGTCAATAAAGGCTATAAACGAGTAAAAGTGAAAATTAAGCCCGGTCACGATGTAGGAGTTATTCGTGCTATTCGTGCTGAAATGCCAGAACTGCCATTGATGGTAGATGCTAATTCTGCGTATACATTGAACGATATGGATGTATTGCAGCAACTGGATGCATTTAATCTATTAATGATTGAGCAGCCGTTAGCAGTTGATGATATTGTCGATCATGCTAAGCTACAGCGAAAGTTAAAAACGCCTATTTGCTTAGATGAAAGCATCACCTCCTACGAAGATGCTCGAAAAGCTATAGAGCTAGGTAGTTGTGGTGTTATTAATATAAAAATAGGACGTGTAGGCGGTTTAACGGAAGCAAGAAGAATTCATGATTTATGTAAAGAAAATAATATCCCTGTTTGGTGTGGCGGTATGTTAGAGGCAGGAATCGGACGAGCACATAATATTGCATTAACAGCGCTCTCTAATTTTGTGTTGCCTGGGGATACTGCAGGCTCTAGTCATTATTGGTATGAGGATATCATTACACCTGAAGTAATTGTAGAAGATGGTTATATTCGTGTGCCACAAACGGCTGGAATTGGATATACACCTAATATGAAGGTAATTGATAAGCAAACAATCAGTAAGAAGGTCTATCAATAATAGGTTCATCACCAAAGCGAGCATCGTGAATGAAGCGGCTCATCGGACGCCCCCAGGAAGTTCTGCTCTGTGTGAAAGCGAAGCGTCAGCGGCAAATGTTTTTTTCTTCGCGAAAGCGAAGCGTCAGCGGCAAAGCGCCCAGTCGGAACGGAAATCAACCACACGTTTTGGTGATGACCCCAATAATAGGATAAACAGGGAGAGAACTGATTGAAAAAAAGTTTGCAAATCGGTGGTGCCTATGTAGGGATTATTGTCGGTGCGGGATTTGCATCAGGACAGGAAATCGTACTATATTTTACGAGCTATGGCTTTCAAGGGATTTATGGTGCACTTATTGCTACAGTTGGGTTTGCCTTAGTAGGAATGTGCATTGCTCAAATTAGCTCAAGATTACGTACGACATCGCACAAGGATTTAATTTATCAAATTTCAGGTAATGCTGTAGGTTTGGTGATGGATTATTTACTGTCGCTTTTCTTATTCGGTGTAGCAGTAATCATGTTTGCAGGAGCGGGTGCTACGTTTCATCAAATGTTTGGACTACCCGTTTGGCTTGGGAGCATTTGTATGATTGTACTTACTATAGCGACAGTTATGATGGATGTGAAGAGCATTATAAACGTTATTGCAATTGCTACGCCCTATCTGCTAGCAATTGTCTCGATAATAGCGATCTATTCATTAGCTACGATGGATTTAACCTTTGTCGAACAAGCTGTTATTGCACAACAAGCACAGGTAAGTTCTAAAAGCTGGTGGGTTACTGCTTTACTGTATTTGTCTTTTAATATCGGTGTATGTTTTTCTCTTTTAACTGTTATGTGTGGGTCTATTCGCAATGAAAAAGTGGCAGGGCTGGGAGGTATTATTGGTGGGATTTTGCTTGGAGCTTTAATTCTACTTATTAACCTGTCTCTTCTTGCAAAAATGAATGTTATCGTTGGCATTGATATACCAATGTTAGCTTTGGCAAATGAAATTCATCCTCTTATTGGTCTATTGATGTCCTTTTCTTTATTAGGGATGATTTATAATACAGCAGTGGGGATGTTCTATTCATTTATGGTGAGATTTTTAAACCCTAATAAGGCCAGTTTTAAGGTAACTGCCGTTTTTATCGGTAGTTTGGCCTTTTTAGCAAGTCTCGCGGGTTTTACAACGCTTGTAGCTAAGCTATATGCTGTGATGGGATATGTCGGTTTTGTATTAATCGTGTTAATTATTTTTGCGTGGCTAAAAGGCGGTCGACGAATAACTTAACTTCTTTGGAGCACATCTCCCGCTTCTATGGTGGTGAGATGAATGGGGTTTTAAGTCACTTTTTAATGGTGTCCAAACATCCGCTTAAATAGAAGAACTCAGTCTAAAAACGCCACGTCACCTGTGGCAATACATCCATTGGCCGAAATCCTCCGAACGCAATTATGCCGAGGTATAATTGCTTTGATAAGGTAATTGAGAAGGAATTAGTATTTTATTCTCAATTACCTTTTTATTTGTGTGAAAAATGTGGAAATTTTTAACTTTAGAAATGACGCTGAAGGCAAATTTTCCGTTGAGAATTCTTGTTTCTAAGGATTCTCAAATAAAGCGAGAATAATTCTCAGTTGTAGGTTGACTGAGAATGGAAACACGCTTATAATGAGAATCGTGAGTAATGATAATCATTTTCAATGATTACGAGCAAAAATGAATCTACCGGGGATTACAATGAAAAAAAGATATCTTTTTACAGCAACTGTTGTTCTGTCTATAGTTTCACTATTTATCGGTGTAGTTGATATAAAACCGAGTGATCTATTAGATTTTGAATCAGAAGAAACTAGACTATTTTTTATCAGTCGTATACCGAGGCTTGTAGCAATTTTGTTAGCAGGTGCAGGTATGAGTATTGCTGGTTTAATTATGCAAAGCTTAAGTAGGAATAAGTTCGTGTCACCAACGACAGCAGGTACATTAGATGCTACAAAGTTGGGGGTACTAATTTCGATGATGTTTTTCACAAATGTCACGTACTTTCAAAAAATTTCCTTCGCTTTCATATTTGCTTTAGCCGGCACATTATTGTTTATGCAAATATTAAATCGAATAAAGTTTACAGATGCGATCTTTATACCGCTTATTGGCTTAATGTTTGGGAATATCCTTTCGTCAATTACGACGTTCTTTGCGTATAAGGCGGATATTATCCAAAACATTTCTGCATGGTTACAGGGAGATTTCTCATTAATGATGAAAGGTCGTTATGAGCTTTTATACATAAGTGTACCCGTGCTGATTTTAGCTTACATTTATGCGAACCGCTTCACAGTGGCAGGAATGGGTGAGGATTTTGCAAAAAACCTTGGTCTTTCTTATAAATTCGTTGTGAACTTAGGTTTAGTGTTAGTAGCACTTATTTCGACGACAGTGGTGCTAACAGTTGGTATGATACCGTTCCTTGGTTTAATCATTCCAAATATAGTTTCACTGTTCAAAGGGGATAACCTCTCTAAGACATTGCCTCATACAGCATTACTAGGTATGTCGTTCTTATTATTCTGCGACATTGTAGGGCGTGTACTGATTTTCCCTTATGAAATTCCGATTAGTATGACTGTCGGTGTCATCGGAAGTGCGATCTTCCTAATTATGTTGTTTAGGGGGAGAGCATATGCGTAGCCGTACAAAAATGTTGATTTTATTAGGTTTGGCTGTAGCATCTATTTTACTGTATGTATTTTATGAGCTTAATGGTAACTATCATTATGCGTTTCCACGCCGCCTTATTAAAGTGGTAGCGATGTCGTTAACAGGAATTGCGATTGCATATTCAACTGTAGTATTCCAAACGATTACACATAACCGTATTTTAACGCCAAGTGTAATGGGACTTGATGCATTATATATGATGGTTCAAACGTTCATCTATTTCTTCTTTGGCTCTATGTCGATATTCGTTATTAACGCCAAATACAATTTCTTACTAGCTGTTTTAGCGATGGTTGTCTTTGCGGTAATATTTTATCGAGTATTGTTCAAGGAAGGAAAACGTCCGATTTATTTCTTGCTGCTTGTCGGTATGATTGTCGGAACGTTTTTAGGAAGCGTAACTACGTTCTTCCAAGTTCTAATAGACCCGAATGAGTTTTTAAGCTTACAAAGTAAAATGTTTGCAAGCTTCAACAATGTCAATTCGGATTTAGTATGGCTTGCTGGTGTTGTCATAATCATTACCTTTGTTTATGGCTGGCGTCACATGAACCAATTAGATGTAATGTCTCTTGGACGTGATACAGCAATTAATTTAGGGGTACCGTATGACAAGCTTGTGCAGCGTATGCTCATATTATCTTCAGTATTAATTGCCGTTTCTACAGCTCTTGTTGGGCCTATTACTTTCTTTGGCTTAATCGTGGCAAATTTATCGTATCAATTTTTCAAGACGTACAAGCACTCTGTGATAATCGCAGGTTCTTGTGTAATGAGTATTGTAGCTTTGGTCGGTGGACAGTGGGTGGTCGAACGTATTTTTAATTTCGATACAACACTAAGCGTTATTATAAACTTCGTAGGTGGCGTGTACTTCATCTACTTATTATTGAAGGAAAGTAGGTCAGCGGGATGATCCAAGTAAAAGAAATCTCTAAGTTTTTTGGGAAAAAACCGGTCATTCAAGATGTCAGTGTGGACGTTGCACCAGGAAAAATTACGTCTTTTATTGGACCGAATGGCGCAGGTAAATCAACATTGCTTTCAATGGTAAGCCGTTTACTTAATGCAGACACTGGAGAAGTATTACTCGATAAATCCGATGTACGTCGTTGGAAATCGGATGATTTTGCGAAGCGAGTATCCATTTTAAAACAGTCAAACTATATGAATGTTCGCCTAACAATTCGTGAGCTTGTTTCATTTGGGCGTTTCCCTTATTCGAAAGGGAATTTGAAGCCTGAGGATGAGCTAAAGATAGATGAAGCAATTCAATATATGAATTTAAAGGATATTCAGCACAATTATTTGGATGAATTATCTGGTGGTCAACGTCAACGTGCATTTATTGCAATGGTTATTGCGCAGGATACAGACTATATTTTGCTTGATGAGCCGCTTAACAATTTAGACATGAAGCACTCTGTGCAAATCATGAAAATTTTGCGAAAGCTCGTTGATGAGCTAGGGAAAACAGTTGTCATTGTATTACACGATATTAACTTTGCTTCCGTATACTCTGATCATATTGTCGCATTAAAAAATGGACGTGTTGTCAAAGACGGTCCAACAAATGACATCATCAACTCTGATGCGCTTAAGGAAATTTATGATATGGATATCCCGGTTCAAGAACAGAATGGTTGTCGCATTTGTGTATATTTTAACTCTTAAAAAAATAATAGATGGAAATGTCCATCTGAAAAATAAAGGAGCAATTTTACAATGAAAAATTGGAAATTACTTACTGTGTTAATGGCAATGATGCTATTAGTACTAGCTGCTTGCGGTTCTAAAGACGAAGCAAAAAAAGAAGATAAAGGTTCTTCAACTGATAAGCCAGCTGAAGAGCAAAAGGAAGAAGCTACATCTTACCCACTTACGATCCCAGCTATCAAAGATGGTGAAGATACTTTTAAAGAAGTAACGCTTAAAGAGCAACCAAAGAATGTTGTTGTATTTGACTATGGTTTCCTTGATACTTTAGATGCTTTAGGTGTTAAAGTTGCAGGTGTTCCACAAAAATCAGTTCCAAAATACTTAAGTAAATATGCTGGTAAAGATTATGTTAATGTTGGTGCTTTAAAAGAGCCTGACTTTGAAGCAATCTCTTCTATGAATCCAGACATTATTTTCATCTCTGGTCGTCAAGCATCTGCTTACGATGAATTATCTAAAATTGCGCCAACTGTATATGTAGGTGTAGATGATCAAAATTTCGTGGAATCATTCAAAGAAAAAACTGAATTAGCTGGTAAGATTTTTGGTAAAGAAAAAGAAGCTGCTGATGCATTTGCTGCATACGAAGCAAAAGTAGAGGAAGTTAAAGCTAAAACAGCTTCAGCTAAAGAAAAAGCTTTAATCGTTCTAGGTTCTGAAGGTTCATTATCTGCATATGGTCCTGGTTCACGTTTCGGTGTGATCCATGATGTATTTGGTGTAAAACCTGCTGATGAAAAAATTGAAGTTTCTACACATGGTTCTAACGCATCATTTGAATATGTACGCGACACAAACCCAGATATTTTATTCGTAGTTGACCGTGATGCTGCTGTAAATCCAGAAGGCGAGTCTGGTACAAAAGCTGCAATTGAAAACGAAATCGTTGGTGCTACTAACGCTGCGAAAAATGGTAAAATCTTTTATCTAGATCCACAAGTTTGGTATTTATCTGGTGGCGGTTTAACTTCTGAAACTCAAAAAGCTGAAGACGTTTTAAAGGCGTTTAAATAATATGTTTGTACAAATTAAACGTATTGTCGTAACGGAAGGGAATTCGGATAAAGTTGTTGAGCGTTTTGGCGCCAAAAAAGATGGTCCGTCATTGCTTGAACAACAGCCAGGCTTTATCGATAAGCAAGTACTTGTAAAAAAAGTACGACGTGGTGATGAGGAAGTGCTAATTATGGTTCGATGGGAATCAGAAGAAGCGTGGAAAAACTGGGAGAAGAGTCCCGAACATATTGCTGGTCATAAAGCAAATGCGGGTAAACCTAAGCCAGATCATATCATCGAAAGCGGCCAAGAAGTTTATTATGTAAAAGGTTAATAATTAGAGGTGTCTCAAAGTTCATTTGAGGCACCTTTTTCTTATGAATAGTAGAATCATTGCATTGTCCGATAGAAATGCAATGATAGATAGTCGAAGCGACGGAAAGGAAGGCTGGAGCGACGGAAAGAACCGCCAGATCGTCGGAAAAAGTCAAAGAACTATAAAATGGCATAAAGAACGATATTAAGGAAGAAGGGCGAGGCACATAACTATATCTGTGCCATACCCAGTCTAATATTAATGCTTAATGGACGTTCTATTCCATGAATTTAATGTTGTAGTAATATTTAGAGAAAAACCATTGTCATTAATGGAAACCCCGGTGAAAGTGGCAGTCGATTGTTGTGGTGCCCATTTTGCTTTTTTTACAGCAGTAATGTCCCTTAAGGAGGACATTGCCATTTCTGAATTAAAAAGATAAGTAGGTAAACCGACTGTTTCCCCAATTTTAATAGCATTTCCAATGGACGAAGTGCTAGAGCAATTGCCTCTTGCATTTATAATACTAAAGCTTGGTGACATATAGAGTACAGGTGTATGTATGTTTAATTCGGAGGTAAATGGACTTACTAAAGGCAATATAGACAGGCTTTCTTCGGATACTCTTATAATTCCGTATTGTTCTATAAAACTGTCCAGCCTTTGCTGAAAAGTATCTTCAAATCCAGGAATATTGCAAATAAAATTTGAAAATGTAGATTTGCTTTTATACTCTGCTAATGTTTCTTTAAAAACCTGTTGCTCAGCATCAATAATAATTTGCTCAATATATTGTTGTTCTTTCGAAGGTTTTTTAATAGTGATTTCTTCTTCAGAGATTAAAATTGTACAGGAAAAATTAGCTGTAAGTAATAAAACGTTTTCATTTACTTCATTTTTCATTTCAATCACTCCCAGTGTTTCGAGAATTTCCTTGTTAATAGATTATGCGAAATGGAGGGGATTTCCATTCTGAGTAGGCGTTCAATGTAACTCTAAGCCCGAGAAGCGGCCGTCTTCTCCCCAATCAACTTATATACATAGTATACAATCTAGTTTCTCATGAGCTTTATAATTCAAAGATTAGTGTACGAACAGAATACAAATTGATCTTAGCTTACTATAAGCGTATCATCAGTGAGGACGCCATTTCAATGGTGAGTTTACGCCAAAAAATGGCGGGCAATAATATAACTCCGCCATTTATTTTACTATTCCTAAATAAAGAAATGGCGTGCTTTCCACGAATACCGCCACTTTTTGGCGGTATTTTGTGTTAATGATATATTGTAAAATATTACCTCGTGATTTCGGTGTCTAGTATTATTTCCCATTAATCTGTATAATATTTATTAATATACTTAAGGGAGGAGAGGACTATTGCAGGAGCTTGACGAACAAATTAATGAAGCATTGGACATTCTAATTGAAAACGAGATATTGATAAGTCATGAACTACGGTCGATGCTAAAAAAATTTAAAGAAGAAAAAAAGGCAGTTGGCTATTCATTTGGCAAGCTTTGTTATTGGCATTATGAAGCATTTACAGATTGTCTGAACGAAGACATTTATAAAGTTGCCGCAGCTATCGAACTTTTAATTTTATCGTTTGATATAATCGACGACTTGCAGGACAAGGATTCAGACTACAGTTGGACTAAAACACCTGAACTATCATTAAATGCTGCTTTAGCTATGCTAGTTATGGCTTCTAGAACTATACGTGAGTCTACCTTTGAACATAAAAGTACTGCTATTCAAATACTAGAGGATTATGCATTACGAAGTATAAACGGTCAGCAACTAGATTTACTCAATACTTGTAGGGATGAGCAATCCTATATACAAATGATTGAACAAAAGTCGGGTTCTTTAACAGCAATGGGTTGCTTAATTGGCGAAGTGCTTGCAAAAGGAGAGAAATCTTCTGAGATTGAGGAGTATGGGAAATATATAGGTATTATCCAACAAATTAAAAACGATATTCAAAGTTTAAAAACTTGGGGACCTAAAAATGATTTACTAAATAAAAGATACTCATTGCCTATTATTTATCTTTTATCGCAGGGAAATGATGTTTCAAATTCTGTTGTAAACTATTATAATGATGATATAGTTGCATTTTTGGATAATAATGCTACGGAAAATGAGTTGACAAATGGTGGCGCAATACGTTATGCAATTACTATTAAGAATGTTTACAAGTTTAGAGCATTAGATACTCTTGAAAATGTAGCTATAAATGAAGTATGTAAAGATTACCTAAAAAAACTAATACATTGAGGAGAGGTTAATATGATTAATGTCATTCAACATCTAGAAAAAAACCCTGACTTAGTTGCACTCTTAAAAGAACAAAAAGCTTCATTAATTGGAGTTTCAGCTATGGAGCAAAGAGCGATACTTGACTCGTTTGAAGAAGACGTACGCTTAGAAAATGGATTTTGGAATTAAAAATATTTAAACGTATATGGTTTCTGCTTGCTGTAAGTACTTACATATTGCTGGGATCTTACCTACTGTATATTACTTACAGCAAGCATTATTTGGGTATAGATTTAAAAGAAGCGAATGGGGAATGGGTAGTAACTAGTTCGTACAATAAACAATTAGAGGATGGAATTCGAATTTCTGAAGGAGATGTAATTTTAAGTGTAAATAACCTTCATACCGAGGATATCCCTAATATAAAACATGATCATTTATTACGTACGGCAAGCTTGCTAACAATCATGAAGCCTAACGGACAAATAATGGATGTGAGCGTTAGTAGATTTGATTTACCAGAGCAATATTTTCATTACATATTGGTAATACCTTCTTGTTACTTTTTTTTAACATTAATTATTGTGTTTTACTTATATTTAAAACAAAAAAATACATCTCTTTTATGTTTACTTATATTATTTATGCTCACTGTTTCTCTGGCTTATGTTAGCATTGGTGCATCCGGCAGTCTAAACAGTATTGGTGTAATCGTTAATCGTGGTAGCATGTTACTATGCTTAGTGTTATTACTCCACTTCTTAAGGAATTATTACACATTTTTAAAAACAAATTGGTTGCTTTCTAATAATATAAAATTATTTTATATACTTCCTGTGATAGCGATGATATTGGGCGGTATTGGTATTATATACCCTGCTGTTAATAATTTACTTTCGAATATTGTACTAGCTATGTTCTTCGTTTTCCTTATTATCATACTTAGTATTTTATTGCTAAGCTATTTCAAATATAAATCGCCTCAGTTAAAAATTTTATTAATTAGTATAATGATTCCGTTTCTGCCATTCCTTTTTCTATATGCGCTCCCTTACATTTTATTTCATCAATATATACTTTCTGCTGAAATTAGTGCTCTTTTTTTATTGTTAATTCCGTTTAGTTTTATTTTTACGCAGTTAGCAGAGCGGCTATTTGATATCGAATATCATATTACTAGATTACGTTATTATGTAATCTTTTCATTGATTTTTACTTTGTGGTTTATAGTTGGATTGTATTGGATTGCAGGAAAATATTTAACGATGACCGTCATATCAGGTGTTTCATTTTTTACTTTTACATCGTTAGTTGTTCTTTTTTACATAAAAGAGAAAGTCGATTATCGAAAACGAAAAATCTTATTTTCGACAAAAGGGGATTATATACATCAGTTATATACAGCTGTAGATAAGATTGGTAAAACAATAAAAATAGATAATCTTCTAGAAAAATTTGTGCAAGAGGTTTCTCTCCATCTTGAGCTCGAACATGTATTTGTATTAACTTATGACTATGACACAAAGCAATTTACATCAACGGTTGAGGGTAATCTTCCGATTAATCCAATGTTAATGGAAGATTTAAAATTAGGGGAAATTAAAAAATTTGATCAAGTCTATCTAGCTTTCCTCCATCAAGATGCTCATTATAAAAGAGCGTTAGTATTGCGACATAATAATTCAATTTATTTGAAAGATGAAGAGCTTCTATGGCTTGAATTGCTCTTATTATATGTAAATAATTTTATTGAAAATACAAAGATGGTAGAAGAGCTGTTAGAGGAATTAAAGCATATGAGGCAAGCAGATGATAGTCAATTACCTTGGTTAAGCAAATTATTATGGTTAAGGTTTGAAGAGGAAAAATATCAATTAGCTCAAGAATTACATGATACAAATTTGCAAGAGCAGCTCCATATTGCCCGGGAGGTTGATGTCCTAGTCAATATGAAGGATGCAACAGATATCCAGCCAAAACTTGCGAAAATTCATCAACAGATGGTTACATCTTTACATGATTTAAGAGCTTATTGCGAAAATTTGAAGCCCCCATTATTAGACACATTAGGATTGAATGCCGCATTAGAAAAGCTTATTCGCAAAGTAATAGAAAGAGCTAGTTTTATGTTAATTTATACGATCGATCGCCTTTATTTAGAAGATGAGCGTATGAATTTAATGATTTATCGACTATTTCAAGAATTACTCAATAACGCGTTAAAACATTCCTATGCAACAACAGTTGAAATTCATTTGCGGGAAATGGACGATGGTTTCGAAATTATTTACAGGGATGATGGTGTAGGCTGTAATATTGGGGATATAATTGTCGCAGAATCGATGGGAATTCAAGGTATGCAAGAGCGTGTAAAGGCCTTTAACGGGCAGTTTTACATCGATTCACAGGTTAGTGAAGGAATGTCTATTAGAATTACAGTAAAAGAAGGAAGTGATACACTTGATTACGATGCTCATAGTGGATGATCACCCTATTGTGTTAGAGGGAACGAAAAACCTATTTCAAGAAAATGAAGATATTATAGTTGATACAGAAAGCGATGCAACTCGTGTCATACAGAGAATTAAAAACAAGCCATATGATATCTACTTAATTGATATAAATATGCCGTTAGAAAATGGCATTAATGTAGGACGTAACATTAAAGCTATCCAGTCAAATGCTTCAATTATTCTTTATACTGGTGATGATATAACTGATTATTATCCACTTATTTTAGAAAGGAAAATAGAAGGTATTTTAGCTAAAACAGCATCTAAGGAGCAAATTTTACGAACTGTTCGAGCCATTGCAAATGGTGAAATTGTTTTACCTCAAAATTTCTTGGATTTTCTGGATAATAAATTTCAATTGCAGGATGCCAAACTCGATATTCACTTAAATGAAAAAGAAAAGAAAATTTTAAGATTGATTGCGGAAGGGCATACAAATAAAGCAATTGCGATAGAGTTAAATATTCCTCAGCGAACAACCGAAAGATATTTAACTCAGCTGTTCTCTTTATTGAATGTAGATTCACGGACAGAGGCTGTAAATCTTGCAGAAAGAATGAATTTACTATAGATTGTCTGTATGTTATACTAAACTTTCGTTGGTATATTTTCCAATAAAAAGGGAAAGTTTGGGTAGTTTCGCAACACTATATATTTACCTAGTTAATTACACCTGAATTTCAATTCTAAATACCTATATTTTTTAATAACACCGCCAAATTATGGCGGTGTTTTTTCTATGTCCGCCAAATCACGCCGAAAATTGGGCTAAAAACCGCCAAAAAATTGGCGTAAACCCAACGTTGAAATGTCGGTGTAAGTACTGGTACGCTTAAGATAATCGTGGTTAAGTAGATTTGCTATAGTAGGTAATACTATATAAGATTTCGTTTAAAATAAGAGCCTGGCTATCTATGAAGAAAGTAGAGATTGTAGATTTTTTTAAAGTTACTAGCTAGTCAACGTACTTCACCATAAAACTTTATATAAAGGTAGGCGTGTATTTTGAAAGTAGAACTTGAAAATTTATTTTCTATAGATGAATCTAGTCAAGATCAAGTTATTAATGTTTATAATCGCTATGGTATTTTTATAGGTGCACCTAAAATAAGAAAAAGAAATTTAAAGGCATCTTTTAATCCTATTTTTACATTAAATGAAGACGTAACATATGAACATGTAGCAGCACTCTACAAATCATTGGAACACGAATTAGGAATTGTTTCAATCGGAGAACGTTTTTACTTTGACTTTTCGGATAGCGAATATGAGCAAGCACCATTGTTCACACTAAACTCAACTGGTAACTCACCTGAAATGTTTATAGATGATAGAGGAACTTTATTTTCTATAAACACCCATTGCCAGCATTGTGGACTAATGGAAAAAGAGCAGCTTTCTCCATTAGTGATAGATACAACAGAAATGAAAGGCCGTCATCTAGTTCATGTGAGCGGATATTGGGTTGCTTCACAGGAATTAGCGACATTAATGAAGCAAGAGGATATGAAAGGCTATGAACTGTTAGAAGTTATTCATCAAGGACCGAAAGAAGGGAAGCAAAAAGCTTTTCAAATTATACCTACACAAGTATTACCGGAGAGTAGTGCTGAAAGAGTTAAGTTGTATTTTGCGACCGAGCAACCTCCATGTCGTTGTGGATTAAGTGGGGTAATCAATGGTCCGGATATTTATAATCGTAAAGATATAACCAATATAGAAAATGATGTTTTCTTATCAGCAGAATGGAGTCATGACGGTAGATATTTATATCGAAAGACTTTGTTCAGTAGAAAGTTTAGAGAATTAATTTATAAAAACAATATATCTCGTGAAGTAAGAGGAGAGAAGGATAAAAACTTTGGGCCGAAGGATTGGTTATTCGATCCAGTATTATTAAAATAATTTAAACTGAAGATGAGGAAGTGTATATTTTGTTTAGAAAAATAATACCTATCGTTGCAATCTTATTTATCGTTGCATTAGCTCTTTCAAATTATTTTAATAGGGCAGAAGAAAAAACATTTGTCCTACCCCAAGAAAGAGGGGGCACATTGGGTTAGATAAAGATTTACCAATCTGACATTTACGGGGAGATAATCTTGTACCTAACTTCTTGGTGTTATCTTTGCATTGGGAATTGTACACGGGATAAAAAGCCAAATTCACCTCTAGTTAACGTAAATATGATATGATGTGAAAAATATAACAGCATATTGTTCTTGAGGTGAAGTATTATATGAAAAAGTGGGCTTATCCTTTAGCGGTATTAACGCTCATTATCTTTTTTGTGTTACGAGTTACTTTTCAAAGTGAATTCATCAATACTTTTGATACAAAAATGGCAGATTTATTTTTCAGTAATCGTTTTATAGAATTTTTCCACTATATAGGAGAACCGATATTTGTAGTATCCGTAGCTATAGTCTTAATCGTGTATTTAGCGTGGAAAGCAAAAAATAACCGAGGTATATTATTTGTTTTGTTAACGGTTGCAGGTGGAAATGTACTTAACCAATTATTGAAAAAATGGGTGCAGCGGCCAAGACCTGAGATTGAAGAACAATTAACATCCTTTAGTTTTCCTTCTGGACATGCTATGACCGGTATCTTGTATTTATTTACAATAGCTTATATTTTTTCGGAGAACAATAGCAAGGGACGTAAGACATTGCTTTGGCTTGGGGCAATTGTTTTAACTGTACTTATTGGTTTGTCTCGAGTTGCTGGAGCCCGTCATTTTGCTTCAGATGTATTGGCCGGATGGAGTATGGGCTATACGTGGTTTATCATTTGTGTTATTTGGTATGAACGTCGGAAGAGAATTATCAATAATGCCTCAGCATAATTGCGTCCGGATTCCGTGATATCCGCCGGAGGAGCGGATGTTTGGACACCCACTGAAAAGTAACTTAAACCCGCATTCATCTCACCGCCTATAGAGGTGGGAGACTTCTGTACCTGTCGCTACGCTTTCGGTACAGAAATTAAAGAGAAAAATAAATCATGAACATGAAATGGGAGCCATCTAATTGTAGGTGGTTCCCTTTGTTATGTAGAAATAAGAGCGATCCGTATTAACAGACCGCTCTTATTGCTCTGATCTCAATTACATGGAAACAGCCTTTTCTGCTTCCATAAGCTTTTTTACAGCTTCTAAGCAATCATAGAATGTTTCAAACGGCTTATAAGGAAGATGAAGGTCTTTACAGCGTTTAATAAGATGATCCCTGGCAAGTACTAAATCTGCCTGTTTTGCTGCCTCAAAATCAGAAAGTGAGTCTCCAATTACGATTTTAAAATGATTACTCTGTGCAACTTTTCGCATAACGCTTGGCTTGCAGCAACCGCAACCCTGTACATCAAATTTCGCACATTCTTCATCACAGCTATTTGGAAAAACGAGCTTAATTTGCTGTTCGGAAAAATCAGCACTGTTACAATATATCCCGGAAAATGGACCGTATTTTTTTAATAGTGGCTCAATGAAAAAATCGACACCTCCGCTAACAATATAAAACGGAATATGGTTCTCTTGTGCATAACGAACGAAATCACCAAAGCCCTCACGTATAATGGCCGAATCTAATAAATATTGGATCACAGCATTCTTTTGTTTAGTTGAAAATAGCGCGAACATTGCTGAAACGCCATCTTTAAAGGTTATAGTTTGTTCCATCATTGCTTTAGCAATTTTCTCAGATTCCTCTGGAACGAATTGAGTCATTAGAGAGACGATATTATCTGTTTCTGTTATAGTGCCATCAAAATCACAGAAAATAATCGGTTTCAAGCTACTTCCCCCCTTCAAGAAAAAACGTCTACTTTTGCAGTAGACGTTCAAATTTTACTTGTACTCCGTTTTCATCGGCTTTTGTTAAGATAATTTCATGCTCTGGAAATTGATTTTTCATGGCATTTACGAAATTTTGTGCAATAGCAGTAGGAATGATAGAAATCAGTGTTGGTCCTGCGCCGCTTAAAGCTGTTCCAAATGCCCCATTAGCCTTTGCTGCTTCATGAATCTCTTTATATTGTGGAATTAAATTGGCGCGGAAAGGTTCATGGAATAAATCAACCTCCATATAACGACCTGCACGCTCGAAATCACGAACCATTAATGATGCAGCTAGCATATTTGCATTTGCAGAGGCCCTCACTGCATATGTTCGATCAAATTGTTCTGGTAAAACAGAACGGGATTCACTTGTTTTTAGTTCGACATCGGGCACATACACAACGAAGGAAGCATCTAGATCATTAACATGAAATGTATCAACAACGCCATTATCATCCATTGAAGAAATTGTTAATCCTCCTAATACCGAGGCTGTTGCATTGTCAGGATGTCCTTCGATTTGTGAGGACAAATTGAGTTTATCCTGTAAAGTTAAGCCTAAGTCACAGACTTGATTAGCTAGTTCAATTCCTGCAACGATGACCGCTGCACTGCTCCCTAAACCACGGGCTAATGGAAGTTCACTTGCCATTTCAACACGGCAGGCAGGTAGTTGCTTCCCGTATTGCTCCACAATTTTTTTTGCAATGACGTATAGTAAATGCTCTTCCAGTTCAAACTCTTTAGGACCATTATCATCGAGGTGGATAATTTCCCAACTATCCTGTAAAGACACGGTTAACTTTAAGTAAAGGGATAAGCCAAGCCCTATTGAATCAAAGCCTGGACCTAGATTTGCTGTGCTCCCAGGAACCGTGATCTCCCACATGTTACTCATAGTACGCCCTCGATATATTTTCGAATTTCTTCTTCATCGTTTTTAAGTGAAACAACATCTACAGTCGAGACATTCATGGCAGTATCAGGATCTTTCAATCCATTACCCGTAAAAATTGTCACAACTTTAGAGCCCTTCGCAATTTTGCCATTTTCAACTGATTTAATAACGCCAGCTAATGATGCAGCTGAACCTGGTTCAACGAAGATTCCTTCAGTGCCAGCAATTAATTTGTAAGCAGCTAAAATTTCTTCGTCTGTAACTGAGTCAATAATACCACCAGACTCATCGCGAGCTGCTTCTGCAAATTTCCAACTTGCAGGATTACCGATACGAATAGCTGTTGCCACTGTCTCAGGATTAGCAATAGGTTCACCTTTTACAATTGCTGCTGCACCTTCAGCTTCAAAGCCGAACATTTTTGGTAAACCAGAGCCTTTTGCTGCATCGTATTCTTTAAAGCCTTTCCAGTATGCAGTAATGTTACCTGCGTTACCAACAGGGATGCAAAGATAGTCTGGAGCTTTTCCTAAAGCATCTACAATTTCAAATGATGCCGTTTTTTGCCCCTCGATGCGGAATGGATTTACAGAGTTTACAAGTGCCACTGGAGTTGTTTCACTTACTTGACGAACAATATTTAATGCATCATCAAAATTACCGTCGATTTCGATAATCTTTGCACCATACATTGTTGCTTGGGCTAGTTTACCTAGGGCTACTTTTCCTTTAGGGATAACGACTATGGACTGGATTCCAGCGCGAGTTGCATAAGCTGCTGCTGCGGCTGATGTGTTACCAGTTGAAGCACAAATAACACATTTGCTACCTTCTTCAATCGCTTTTGCAACGGCAAACACCATACCACGGTCTTTAAAGGAACCAGTTGGATTTGCACCTTCAATTTTTCCATAAAGCTCAATGCCTAGTTTTTTAGATAGATTTACTAAATGTATAAGAGGCGTATTGCCTTCGTTTAAAGTTAGAGCAGGTGTATTTTCTGTTACGGGTAAAAATTGTTTATATTCCTCAATTAGGCCTTTCCACATAACGTTTACGATCTCCTTTTGTTCTCATAGGAAGAACAGTTGTTTTTGTATAAAAGACATTTTAACGCAAATTGCCCCATGTTTTCAATAGAATTTCATAAATTGTCTAAACAATTCGGTAATTTGAATTTTTGCTTGTCACTTTCTTGAAACAACTGTATAGTAAACTTACGATGTAAAGTCAGGTGTAAAGACAGGTGGTTAAAATGACGATAAATACAGTATCAACGGATAAATTTCAACAATCTATTTCTCGCAATAAGCTTTTAGGGGTAGCGGGGGTAGGCTGGCTTTTCGATGCAATGGACGTAGGAATATTATCGTTCGTTATCGCAGCATTAGCAGTTGATTGGGGATTAACACCAAGTCAGTCGGGTTGGATTGGTAGCATAAACTCAATTGGTATGGCTGTAGGTGCTCTTGTTTTCGGCGTGCTTGCCGATAAAGTGGGACGTAAACAAATTTTTATGTGGACGCTTGTATTATTTTCGATTGCGAGTGGCTTGTCAGCATTTACCACTACATTAGCTGCTTTTATGACACTACGCTTTTTAGTAGGCATGGGGCTAGGGGGAGAATTGCCAGTGGCGTCGACGTTAGTTTCTGAGAGTGTAGAAGCTAAAGAGCGTGGGCGAGTAGTTGTTTTGCTAGAAAGTTTTTGGGCGGCGGGATGGTTAATCGCTGCACTGATATCGTATTTTGTTATTCCTTCATGGGGATGGCGTAGTGCTTTATTGTTAACGGCAATTCCAGCAATATATGCAATTTATCTTCGTTGGAACCTGCCAGATTCACCGCAATTTACTGTAAAGGCTGCGTCTAAGAAACGTAGTGTTATGCAAAATATTCGAGAAGTATGGTCGAAAAAATATGTACGCTCGACACTTATGTTATGGGTGCTATGGTTTACGGTTGTTTTCTCGTATTACGGTATGTTTTTATGGCTACCGAGTGTTCTGGTTGGTAAAGGCTTTGATATGATTACGAGCTTTAAATATGTTCTCATTATGACGCTTGCGCAGCTACCAGGTTATTTTACAGCTGCTTGGTTTATAGAAAAATTTGGGAGAAAGTTTGTACTTGTTTCTTATTTAATTGGTACAGCAGTAAGTGCGTTCATTTTTGGTAATGCGGAAACACTAGTAGTGCTATTAACATCTGGGATGTTTTTATCGTTCTTTAACTTAGGAGCATGGGGTGCGCTTTATGCTTATACACCAGAGCAGTATCCTGCAATTATTCGTGGAACGGGTGCAGGAATGGCAGCAGCTGTTGGGCGCATCGGTGGTATTTTTGGACCTTTGTTAGTAGGCTCTTTATTAACTGCAGGTTATGATATTGGTTTTATCTTTGCTATTTTCTGTGGAGCAATTATTATCGGTGTTGTTGGGGTAATATTCTTAGGTCGAGAAACGAAACAAATTGAATTAGAATAACAAAAATAATCATGTCTTGGATGAACTATAATCCAAGACATTTTTATCAATTGATTTACATAAAAATTAGAGGTTATTAATTTTTATACAAATATTTTTAAAAATCTGTTAAAATCACACAATAAGGTTCGTCACTGAAAATGGGGATGACATTTGGTTAAAACGTATAGTACATGGATCAATTGATTGCAGGCTAGGATTTATTGGTGATCACCATGGCTACAGATGTAACCTTGGAGCGAGCTTCGTTAGGAAAGCTTACAGTCGCAACTGAAATCAACGCTTGTCTTATAAGGTTGATTCAGCGATAAACTTTGATAATGGAAATAGAACGATTTTTTGTCTTTCCTACATTAGCGAGTTAAAGCATTGAAGATTTTTCAGAAAAGTCGTTGTATTCAGATTGTAATCGTGATACTGTATTTTTAACTTCTTTCAGCAATTATTTTCTGTACCGAAAGCGTAGCGACAGATACAGGTATCTAAACGTCCGATGAAAGAAGTTAAAGCCTCCAGCCGATTACGGATGCATTGTTTATCTGTGCGAAAGCGAAGCGACAGCAACAAATGTTTTCTGTGCGAAAGCGAAGCGACAGCAACAAATGTTTTCTGTGCGAAAGCGAAGCGACAGCAACAATTATGTTGAGGCATAATTGATCCGAATTTAGAGTCAGTAGGAAACAATCTCCGTTCGTGATAATTTCATTGAAAGAAAGGTTGTTAGAAATGAGCATTAATGAAGAAATAGAAAGAAGATTTGTTAGGCTGTCAAAAGGCCAGCGTAAAGTTGCGCAATTTGTTATGAGTAACCCTACAGTTGTAATAGGTAATGGAGCAGCAGAAGTTGGTAGACAGGCGAATGTTAGTGAATCAACAGTTATTCGTTTTTGTTATGCGATGGATTTGATGGGCTATGTCGAGCTTCAAGACAAGGTCAGAAGCTATGTAATGACTCAAAATGGTGGTGAGAGTCCTCAACCTACATATTTTTCAAGTAAGCGGAATATTCCAAGTTTCGGTAAGGTGATGCAACGCGATATTCAAAATATTCAAGAGACGATTCATTTGATTAACGATAATATGCTTCAAAAAAGCTCAAAGTGGATGCATGAAGCAGAGAACGTTTATATTTTAGGTACTCGTCAAGCTGCGTCCATTGCAAATTGGTTATCGTATACAATGAAAACTTTACGTCCAAATGTAAAACAGCTTCGCTCAGAATCCGACGATATCGTACAACAAATTAACAGTATAGGGGAACAGACGACATTAATAGTTTTTGCAGGGGACAAGTATTCAAACGACATTCAAACGATTGTAGAAATTGCCAAGAAGAAAAAAGCTAAAATTATTGCTATTACTGGTTCGGCATTGTCTTCTATTCGGGAATATGCAAGTGCATTATTTACACTAAGTCTGAAAAAGCAATCTTCATTGGATGTTATTCCAGTAGTATTTTCGTTTTTACATGCGCTAATTGAGGAAATGGTTAATCAGGATAAAGCGCAATATGAGAAATACCAGCAATCATATGAGCAATTAGAAAATAATTTGTTATTCTTAGATGCAGCAAGAGAGAAGCAAGTTTTCTAAACATTTTACAACGCATAGAAAACGTAAAATCTGATTTATGCTACAAATAAAAAAGATGTCCAAATAAGTTTTAGACATCCTTGAAAAAGAAGCTTATAAAATTTTACTTAAGCTATATTCGTTAATAAAGGTATCATTTAATTTAATAGCATTTTGTCGGATACCTTCTTGCTGAAAATCTAATTTTTTAAACAGCTGTAAAGCACAATCATTATGTTCCATAACAGATGCTTCTAAGCGTGAAATATCCCGCTGTTTAGACCATTGTTCAACTGCTTTCATCAGCTCTGAACCAATACCTTGTCGTTGATGCTCTTCCTTAACAGCTAGGCGGACTGATGCAACATGCTTAGTTTTAGAATGTTTATAGCCATGGATAACGGCATAACCAGCAAAATTACCATTTAATATACAAAGTAAAATTGTACGGTTTTTTAATTGTTTCCAATTGCTTAAATCTTTACGAAGCTGTTGAACTGTGAGGTCTAATTCATTTTCCCTGTTATACATGAAGTCAGTTTGTTGGAAAATTTCTTCTTGCAAATGAATAAATGATCTGGCATCTGATGCTTCAATTGCTCGAATTATGTATGCAGATGGGTTTTCGTCATCTTTAGAAATATTACTCGTAGTCTTCATTTGTGTACGCGAGAAAGATACACTGGTACCGAGTTTAACATCAATGACATAGTAGCCTGCATTTGTCCATGACAAATAGTGAGAGAGAGGGGGCTTTGTTTTCTTCCACCAGCTCCTATTCAAGTAAGCTGCATTTGGCAAGGCTTGTCCCATAATGTTTTCGAGTTCGCTAAATGATAAAGTAATTTCTTGTTGTAAAGCTACTTCAAAATAATTTGCTAAAGGAATATACTTTTTTTCCATCTTCTTTGTCATCGTGATCCCCATTTCCTGTATATCCTAATATATATATAGACTACCTGATAATAGCATAAAATTATGGTTTCTTAAATACGAAAACACAACTATATATCTATTTATAGTAAAAAATTTTTATAAACTACGTATTATTACTATTAAGTGTTATAAATAGGATGTTATTAACAGATAAATATATTAAATTCAATAATAACCCATAATTAGTTTTAATGGGTGATTTTTGGACTACCACCGTGAAGTGAGGTTGATTTTCCGTTCAGACTGTGCGCTTTCCTCGGGGCGTCCATTCTTCACCTCAATTAACTAATTCACATGACATAGATTTCAACAAGTAGTCTCCTAGAGTTTCCGACTTTTGTAGCTTCCTTTATGGTAGGGAAAGTAAGTAAGAGATCAACTATTTTATAATAGTAAATCTTAACTTCTTTCAGCGGTTGTCCAAACATTCGCTGCCGCTACGCTTTCAAGCGATAAACATTTGTTGACCTAAAGGCGTCACTCCTTTCCGATTCCGAACGCAACTATGCCGAGGCATAATATTGGTAGTAGATCCTTTATAGATAAACTTTCACTTTATATCATGTTTGCTCATAAGGTATGGTAAAATAAAATATAAATGTTATTGCCATTTAGGAGGATTAATTTCAATGAGTAAAGTTTTAGTTTTTGGTCATAAAAATCCAGATACAGACACAATTACATCTGCAATTGTATATGCATATTTAAAACAGCAAATTGGCGTTGATGCTGAAGCGGTACGCCTTGGAGAAGTAAATAACGAAACTCAATTTGCTTTAGATAAATTTGGCTTTGAGGCACCTCGTTTAATTTCATCAGTAGTTGGAGAAGCAGAAAAAGTAATCCTTGTAGACCACAATGAATTCCAGCAATCTGCTGATGGCATTGAAGAGGTACAAATTACGGAGGTTATTGATCATCACCGTATTGCCAACTTCCAAACGGCTGATCCACTATACTACCGTGCAGAACCTGTAGGCTGTACTGCAACGATTTTAAACAAAATCTTCAAAGAGCATGGCGTAGCAATTCCTGCAAACATTGCTGGATTAATGCTTTCTGCTATCGTTTCTGATACATTATTATTCAAATCACCAACTTGCACTGAGCAAGATGTAAAAGCTGCTGAGGAGCTAGCAAAACTTGCAGGTGTTGATGCCGCTGAATACGGTTTAGCAATGCTTAAAGCAGGTGCTGATCTTTCAGATAAATCATTAGAAGATCTTTTATCATTAGATGCAAAAGAATTCCAATTCGGTGAATATAAATCTGTAGTAGCTCAAGTAAACGCTGTCGATATTAACGATGTACTTGGTCGCCAAGAGGACTTAGAAATTTTATTAAATAAAAATGTTGCGGAAAATGGTTTAGATTTATTCTTCTTTGTTGTAACAGATATTTTAAACAATGATTCAACAGCAGTTGCAGTTGGACAAGTAGCAGAGGCTGCAGCAAAAGGATTTGGTGCGGAGCTTGTGAATAATCGCGTTCTTTTACCAGGTGTTGTATCTCGTAAAAAACAAATCGTTCCAGTTTTAACTGAGGCATTGAAATAATGAGGAAGAGGTTGCCCTGAAAAAGGCAGCCTCTTTTTTTAATCTAGTTTTAATGGGTGTACAGCAGGACCTTCAAGAACTTCTCCTTTGGCATTAAAACGCGAGCCGTGACACGGGCAATCCCATGTTTCGTCGGCTTCATTCCATTTTGTTTTACAACCTAAATGCGTGCAAGTTGGTGTATTTGCGTGTTTCACATAACCCGCCACGAACTCCTTGGCTACAAAGCCTCCTACCTTTAGCATTTGCATAAACTGAGCCCCGAATTTTGTACGTGCTGGAGAATAAAGAGGCACTGCACCATCCTCATTCCTTGCTCCTGTTATTAGGGATGATAAGATATCCCCCGCTACAAAAGAATTGGAAATTCCCCATTTTCGATAGCCAGTTGCAATGAAAACATTAGGCAAGGATGGTGTAATTCTGCCAACATAAGGGACCATATCAGGTGTTTCAATGTCCTGCGCGGACCAGCGATAGATTGCCTCCTGATCGAAATGTGCCTTCATTTCATTTTGAATGGCCTCATAATAGGGCTCCGTATTAGTCGTTTCACCTGCAATATGATTAGCTCCGCCTAACACTAGATAGTGCTCGTCGTTAATAGTAGCTGTCCGAATAGAGCGAGTAGGATTATCTACGCATAAATATTGACCTTGTAGTGTATCGGTAATTTTACTAGCAACCATATAGGAGCGACTATTAGAAAGTTTAAAAAGCTGAAGTCCTCTAAAGGCTTCGATTGGATAGTGTGTGCACAAAATAAGCTTGTTGTATTGAACCGACATATTGTTTGCGGTATGTAAGCTATTCTGAGGTATATTTAATTGCTGAACACGGGTATTTGTGTAGATTTTTGCGCCCATTGATAATGCTTCTTTCACAAGGAAATTACAAGCTTCTACAGGGTGTATTTGAGCCTGTTGGGACATACTAAGTGCTTTTGTAACTGGGAAGGGAAGCTCTGTATCAGAAGTGATTTTCGCCTTAATATTTAATACTTTATAGGCATTCCATTCTTTTAATAATTGGGCATAGCCTTCTTTTGTTTGACAATAAAGCAAGGAATCTACTTGTTGAATACTTTCTTTAGGGAGTAACTGTAATGCTTTCTCTACAGCTATTTGGTTGAGCTGATAATAGAGTCGTGCCTCATCTACAGAAAGTTTTTCAATAAGGTTGGCATAAACTAAGCTATGCTGTGCAGTTAATTTTCCTGTTGAATTACCAGTTGTACCATGACCGATATGGGAATTTGCTTCAAGCAAGACCACATCTACTCCTGATTTTGCTAAGACATATGCTGTATATAGTCCAGTCAATCCTCCACCAATTATACATACATCACAAGTTGTTGATGCAGGGAGCGATGGTAGCGAAATGGGATTAATTGTTCCGAGCCAAAGAGATTGTGTCATACATAACCCTCACATTGTTTTTACGTACAGTATGTAGATTGATTTGAAAATTTATGCAATCAAGCTTAAAAATTGCCTTGCTGTATTTACTATCGCTACAATGTAGCAAAAGGAGCGTGACTACTTATGAAAATTGAAATCTGGTCAGATTATGTATGTCCATTTTGTTATATTGGTAAAAAGCAACTAGAGCAGGCGATTCAGGATACGGGTTTTGCAGGGCAGGTAGAGCTCGTTTATAAAAGCTATCAACTTGACTCAACAACACCCGTGGATACGAATGTGTCTACGTATGAAGCATTGGCGAAAAAGTATGGAATGTCGCTAGAAAAAGCGAAGGAAATGACGCAAGGTGTTGCTGCTCGCGCTAAAGAAGTTGGTCTAGATTTTAACTTTGATAATTCAATGGAGGAAAATACATTAAAAGCGCATCGTCTAGTAAAATGGGCACAACAACAAGGCGATATTACAGCACTTGTCGAAGCACTATTATACAGTTATTTTATTGAAGAAAAGCGTATTGGTCAGGATGATGTATTAATCGATATTGCTGAGCAAGTAGGTCTGAACCGTGAAGAAGTTGCAAAGGTTCTATCTAACGATGATTTTGAAATAGACGTAGAGACTGATATACAAGAAGGGCTACAGCTTGGCGTAAGGGGGGTACCGTTCTTTGTGTTAAATCGTAAGTATGGTATTTCTGGGGCACAACCTCAAGAAGTATTTGAAGAAACTTTACGTAAAGTTGCTGAGGAAGAGGGCTTACTACCAGGATTAAAGATGGCAGGCTCAGAAGATGGGGGAGTATGTACCGATGATAGTTGTAAGTTTTAATTCTGATGGAGAAAGGTAACAACAAATGTTTTTTTCTGTGCGAAAGCGAAGCGATAGCACAAAGCGCCCAGTTGGAATGGAAATCAACTTTACGTTATGGTGTAAATATTGAATCAACTATATTTCGGTCAAAAGTCTGAGTTTACTAACGTTGACTTTTTTCGTAAATTTTTTTAATATACTTATATATCTTGAATTCGAGATATTAAACTTTGGTTTTAAGGGAGAATTTATATAATGAATGTATTAGTAGTAAAAGCTAACAACCGACCAGATGGTATTTCAACAAAAATGTTTGACACATTTATGGAAAATGTAGAAGGTGTAAATGTAACGACTTTTGACGTATTTGCAGAAGATATGCCTTATTTCGGTCAAGATCTTTTCAATGCTTTTGGTAAAGTTCAAAGCGGTGAAGCGTTAACTGACATTGAATCACGTCTTTTAGCAGCAAAACAAAAAGCTATGGATGCTTTAACTGCAGCTGATGTTGTTGTATTTGCTTTCCCACTTTGGAACTTAACAATCCCAGCGAAATTACAAACTTTCATTGACTATGTATTCCAAGCTGGTTATACATTTAAATATAATGAAAACGGTCAATTAGAAGGCTTAATGACTGACAAAAAAGTAGTTATTTTAAATGCTCGTGGTGGTTACTATTCTGCACCTGAAGCACAACCAATGGAAATGTCAGTTAACTACATTAAAAATGTTGTTGGCATGTTCGGTATGGAAATTATCGAAGAGGTTATCATTGAAGGTCATAACGCGTCACAAGATAAAGCACAAGAAATTATTGCAAATGGCCTAGAAGCGGTTAAAAAAGTAGCTCAATCTTTACAAACTGTAAATGCATAATAAAGTAATTTTTAATAAAAGTTCTCTCTAAATTGAGAGGACTTTTTTTATTGCTTTCTTAGAGGTATGGTAATGATGAAGAGGTCTAAAATATTGATAGTATGCGCTTATTGTAGATTTACATTTAATAACATCACATTGTGTGAAATAAAAATGAAATGATATTAATCTATCGTTTTTGAGTAAAGTGTTTTGTTATTTGGTTAAAAATACATACAATTAGGACTATTCGTTCAGTTAATAAAGTAATTAGTATAATATAATAGGAATCGTAGGAAAATATTAGAGTTTTAAGGAGGGTTTTTCATGAATAAGAAATTAATTACTAAATTCTTGGCTATGTTACTTGTTCTATTCACGGTCTTACCATTTGGACTATCCGCAAATGCTGCATCAAACGATGTAACACGCGGGGATTATGTGAAAGAATTAGTAGAAAGCTTAAATGTAGAGCTAGGTGATGGTTCCAAAATTGCCTTTACTGACGTCTCTAAGGATTTAGCCCCGTATGTAGAAAAAGCAGTAGAATTGAAGCTTATTAAAGGTAAAACTGCGACATTGTTTGGTCCAAATGATAAATTGACACGTCAACAAGCATTTGTTATTTCTGCTCGTGGATTAGTCAATGAAAACGCTCCGCTTCCTGTATTAGATCAGTTTAAAGATGCAGATCAAGTTGCAACAACACATAAGCAAGATATAGCAAATGCCGTTGCTGCAAACATATTACAAGGCTTTGAAGATAACACAATTCGTCCTGATGATTATGTAACAACTGAGCAAATGCAAAGTATTATTGAACGCTTTGTAGCCGAATACAAATTACCTACAACTAAAGTAGATCTTCAAATTTTAGGAACAACAGATATTCATACAAACCTTGCAAATTATAATTATTTCTTAGATACTGAATCAGCTGATATAGGTTTAGCAAACACAGCAACATTAATTGAACAAGCCCGTGCTGAGAATCCAAACACATTATTATTTGATAATGGCGATTTAATTCAAGGAACGCCACTAGGATCTTATAAAGCGTTGGAGAGCGTTTTAAAGCCAGGTGAAGTTCATCCAGCGATTGCAGCACTAAATGCACTGAAATATGATGGTGGAA
Organism: Lysinibacillus sp. NPDC096382; assembly: GCF_044762845.1. Taxonomy (NCBI): domain Bacteria; kingdom Bacillati; phylum Bacillota; class Bacilli; order Caryophanales; family Bacillaceae; genus Lysinibacillus; species Lysinibacillus sp. NPDC096382. Next base: position 16,678 of record NZ_JBIWFC010000005.1, on the reverse strand, counting down.
CTTTAGGGAACCATGAGTTCAACTATGGTTTAGAGTTTTTAGATGAAGTATTAAATGATGCAAAATATCCAGTCGTAAATGCAAACACCTACGACGCTAAAACAAAAGAGCGTATGTATACACCTTATGTAATTCTTGATAAAGAGGTTGTCGACAATAAAGGTAAAAAGCACACACTTAAAGTTGGCGTTACAGGTATCGTACCTACTAAAATTGTTGAATGGGATGCTATTCATTTAGCAGGCAAAGTTGAAATGCAAGAACCAGTTGAAGCGGTGAAAGAGGTTGTACCAGCAATGCAAAAAGCAGGTGCAGACGTAATTGTGGTACTTTCACACTCAGGTATTGGTGAGGATACTTACGTAAAAGGTAACGAGAACGTAGGATACCAAATTTCTGAGATTGAAGGGGTAGACGCTTTAATTACAGGTCACTCTCATTTAACATTCCCAGGTGACTATAAAAATCTTAAAAATGTTGATCAAGAAAAAGGGACAATTAACGGAGTACCTACTGTAATGGCAGGAAGCTATGGTAGCTATCTTGGAGTCATTGATTTAAAACTAGAACAACAAGGCTCTAAATGGGGTGTAGTGAATGGGCAAGGCTCTATCCGTTCTATTAAACAAGAAGGCTTACAACCATCTAAAACAGTTTTAAATGTAATTAAAGAAGCGCATGAAGGTACGTTGAAGTATATACGTCAGCCTGTTGGTGAGACAACTGCACCAATCCAAAGCTACTTCTCGATGGTTCAAGATGATCCTTCTATTCAAATTGTGACACAAGCTCAAAAATGGTTTATTGAAAAAGAGTTAAAAGGTACTGTTGATGAAAACACACCAATACTTTCTGCTGGTGCCCCTTTCAAGGCAGGCTCTCGTAATAACCCTACAGATTACACAAACATTCCTGTAGGTCCGCTTGCGATTAAAAATATGGCAGACATCTATTATTACGATAATACTGTTGCAACGATTAAAGTAACAGGTGCACAAGCAATTGAATGGTTAGAAATGGCTGCTGGTATTTTTGCAACAATTGATCCAAATAAAACGGAAGAGCAAAATATTATTGACCCAGAAGCACGTTCTTACAATTTTGACGTATTAGATGGTTTAACCTATCAAATCGATATAACATCTCCGGCGAAATATGATAGTCGAGGTATTCTGGTAGATAAAAAAGCAAATCGTATTAAAAATGTACAATACAACGGTAAACCAATCGATTTAAATCAAGAATTTATCATCATTACGAACAATTACCGCGTGGGTGGTTCTTATGGTACCACATTTAAAAATACAGATGGCTCTAACATAACAAACTATGCTTATGAAAACCGTCAAGCTGTCATTGATTACGTTATGGAAAATAAAACAATTAATCCTGCTGCGGATAACAACTGGTCATTTGTACCATTCCCAGCCAATACAAAAATAATTTACAACTCTGCTAAGGATGCACAAAAAGCCATTCCTGCAGGTAGTAATATCGAATATTTAGGAGATACAGAAGGCGGCTTTGGTAAATATTTAATTAAGTAATAATGAAATGTTAAAAGGAGAGTGCGTTGTTAAACGCTACTCTCCTTTTTTTGTCGCTCAAATGCATGATAACGTGTTCCTTGAAATGATAATAAGCCAAAATCATCTTCTGCAAGCTGTCCATAATCACGACCATTCATTTTTAATTCTAGACGATCGCCACTTTGTACTTCGAACGTTACATAGTACGATGTATAGGCACTAGAGTTACCAGAACCTCCACTAGTATTCGAACGTTTTGTTACGACTTTAGCGGGTACTGTTAATAATGGTTCATTGTTGTTTTTCGTCCATTGTAAGATATTTTTAATAATAGTAAATGCTATAATACCGAAAACGATAAAAAACATTATTGAAATAATACTAGGTACAAAAGTGAATTCATCAAACCCAACCATAAAATGGCCTCCAATCTATGAAATATTGTGCCTGAAGTCGTTATAAAGGCGGATGTCACGGAATTCAGAAAGGAATCAAGCATAAAGCCGATTCCGGACGAATTGTTTATCTGTAGCGAAAGCAAAGCGACAGCTACAATTATGCCGAGGCATAATTGATTAGTTAAATCTCCATATATAGCAAACTTCTTATCTTCTAGTTTTTCAATATATGTAGACGTAAATAAAGTTTTTGGATAAATGTCAGCGTCAAAAAAATCAGGGAGATACAAGATGCACATCACGATTAAAGTTTTTTGGCGAAACATTAGCAACAGCGGTGTAAATGAAATATTTGCACCTTTGTTTAATGTCTGAAGAAGCTATTTCTGCATCAAGATATCCTCATATGTCGTACAGAAAAGCCAATAGTTGAATGACTAAGATCATCGTTAGAAAAGACGGTTAAACCAATATCTTACAAGAATAATAAAATAAACAATTCGGATATTCAATGAGTTTTTAGAAAAAATGAGAGAATATTACATTGATAAAAGTTCATTTTGTGAATGTTTAAAATGAAACCTTAAACCGTATGACAGTTTTGTTAATATAACATCTGAACCGTACGTTACCTTTTCTTTACAAAGGGTTACAACAATGGAAGGAGTCATAATAATAAAATCATGCGCATCTATATAGAAGTAAGTTGCCATTTTCAATGCAAATATTAAACGACCCTTACTCTCCTCTAATCGAACGGTCATGGCTAATTTCTATGGCATCATTAGTTATAAGGACAAAGTTAGATAAGGTAGTAGTTACCTACTTTAACGTTGAATCTAGATCAAATCCAAAAATGCCTATAGGTTACATTTAGTAATTTAATTAAAAAAAGTAAACAAATTATTGTTAGTAAATAAGTTACTTTAAATTTACTTTTTTTAAAATAATCGTTACAATAGAGTACATAAGAGGTGAAAAAAATGAATGAGTCAAATTTATGTCCGCGTTTAGCTAAAGCAATGGATTTAATTGGGAAGCGCTGGACAGGGCTAATTTTATATCAATTATTAGACGGACCACAGCGCTTCAATGAGATAGAGTCTTCATTACCTGTAAGCGGTCGTTTATTATCCGAACGTTTAAAAGAGCTAGAAAAAGAAGGGCTTGTAGAACGAAAAGTATATTCAGAGGTACCGGTACGTGTTGAGTATTCTTTGACGGATAAAGGTTGGGCATTAGAAGGAGCAATTCGTAATATCGAATCATGGGCATCTAGTTGGCTTTAAATTGTGAAGTCAATCTCGAAATTTCTGATGGATAGATAAACATTGGACATATGTAATACTAATGACTATGAATTTTCTTTATCCTATTCATCATCTCTGCTGGGACTCTCGCTACCCGTTAAGGCGAGAAAAAAATAACCTTCATTTTACTTGTCAAATTGGGGTTCTAAATCCATACTAGTGTAGAGTAAGAAGGACGTTAGAAAGGAATTAGCTCTCATGACAAAAGAACAATGGGCAGCGGATTTAGCACAGAGCGTTAATCCGGCCAATATTAAGTTAGATGAATCATTACAACAATATACTATGACAAAATTAGGCGGTAAAGCGGATGTTTTCGTTCTCGTTGAAACAGAGGAAGAGGCAGCGACAGTTATTCGCTATGCCCATAAGAATAATATACCTTTATTAATGTTAGGTAATGGATCTAATATGGTCGTTCGTGATGGCGGTCAACGAGGGATCGTTGTAACATTTTCATTTTTAGATGAGATTCGCATTAATGGCGACCATGTTTACGCGCAAAGCGGTGCGCTTATTAAGGATGTATCGAAACTGGCTGCGGCAGCATCTTTAACAGGTTTTGAATTTGCATGTGGTATTCCTGGTTCAGTTGGTGGAGCTATGGCAATGAATGCAGGTGCATATGGCGGTGAAATTAAGGATATTATTATTTCTTCGAAAGTATTAACAAAAGAAGGCGAAATTTTAATATTATCGAAAGATGAACTTGAACTTAGTTATCGTCGTAGTATCATTGCCAAGAAGGGGTATTATGTAATATCATCCGAATTTCAATTAGCAAAAGGTGTACAGGAAGAAATTGATGCAAAAATTGCTGATTTAACGTTTCAGCGAGAATCTAAGCAACCGTTAGAATACCCATCTGCAGGAAGTGTTTTTAAGCGCCCACCAGGTCACTTTGCTGGCAAGCTTATTCAAGATAGTGGCTTACAAGGAAAAGGCGTAGGTGATGCAGAAGTATCAACGAAGCATGCAGGCTTTATTGTTAATAAAGGTAATGCGACGGCTACTGACTATATTGCAACAATCCAAATGGTACAACGAGTAGTGAAAGAAAAGTTTGGCATCGACTTAGAAACAGAAGTAAAAATCGTTGGTGACGACTTATAGGATACTACGCCCTTCGCTAATGGTGGAGGGCGTTTTTATGAGGAGTGAAACAGAAAATGAAGTTTATATCATGGAATGTTAATGGAATTAGAGCCTGCTTAGGTAAAGGGTTTTTAGATTTCTTCAATCATGTAGATGCAGATTTTTTCTGTATTCAAGAAACAAAGTGTCAGGCTGAACAAGTGGAGATTCCTCTTGAGGGATATGAGCAATATTGGAATTATGCAGAGAAGAAAGGTTATTCAGGTACAGCCATCTTTACAAAACATACCCCACTTGCAGTACGTTATGGTGTTGGTGACGATGAATCGCAGGGAGAGGGGAGAATTATTACACTAGAGTATGAAGATTTTTACTTAGTGAATGTTTATACCCCGAATTCACAGCGTGATTTAGCTAGACTACCTCTTCGTTTAGAATGGGAGGATCGATTAGCGTTATATTTAAAAGAGTTAGATTCTAAGAAGCCTATAGTCTACTGCGGTGATTTAAACGTTGCACATATGGACATTGATTTAAAAAATGCGAAGTCTAATGTTGGTAATTCAGGTTTTACATATGAAGAACGTGAAAAAATGACGGAGCTATTGGCAAGTGGTTTTGTAGATTCATTCCGCTACATGTATCCAGATACAACGGATCACTATACATGGTGGTCTTATATGAATAAAGTACGCGAGCGTAATATCGGATGGCGTATTGACTACTTTATTGTTTCTGAGAGACTAAAGAACAACATAAATGAGGCTAGCATTCATTCACATATTATGGGTAGTGATCATTGTCCGATTGAATTACAGCTAAATAACTAGTTTTTAAGAATCGTATTTTCTAAAAGGAGATACGATTTTTTTATACTGCAACGCAATTAATGACACCCGCTGAAAGAAGTTATTTTAAAAGGATTTGAAAGCGGCCAAAAGAATATATTGCAAAAAGGGGGTCGGGATATGAGAAAGTTTACGTGGAAAAAGTGGCTACTGGCTATAGCGGGATTTTTAGCTGTAGTAGCTATTGTCGCATTTATTGGATTTACATGGTTTATGAATAAATCAAAACCAGTAATTGCTGGAGAGCTTTCGTTGAACGTGCTAGATGAAGATGTAACTGTCACAAGGGATGACAAGGGTATCCCTCATATTTTTGCAAAGACAGATGCAGATTTGTATCGTGCACAAGGCTATGTTCAAGCGCAAGATCGACTGTTTCAAATGGATTTAGCGCGAAGACAAGCAAGTGGTCGTTTGTCGGAAATAATCGGTGAGGCAACTATTGATACTGACAAACATTTCCGAACGTTTAGCTTGCGTGAGGCAGCTGAAAAATCATTATCTATCTATGATACAGAAAGTAGACAGGTACTTGAGTGGTTTGCAGATGGCGTCAATGCTTTTATTACACAGGCTAAGAAAAATAATACATTAAGCTATGAATTTGCATTACTAGGCTACGAACCGGAGGAATGGTCCGTTGTGGACTCTCTTACTATTGGTAAATATATGGCCTATGACTTAGGCGGTAATTGGAATACGCTTGCGTTCCGTCATTGGGCTTTACAAAACTTTGGTGAAGAAAAAGCTAAAGAATTATTTATAAAGTATCCTGAAAACGCTTCATCTATTATCAAGGCAAATAAAGAAAATCCCGTAGCCGTGGCAGGGCATTTTAAGACAGAGCTGTTGCCAAATGAATTTAACGGCAGTAATAACTGGGTTGTATCGGGGAAGAAAACAAAAAACGGTACGCCAATTTTAGCAGATGATCCACATTTAGGGTTAAGTACACCATCTATTTGGTATCAAATGCATCTGCAATCTCCTGAGCAAAATGTGAGTGGCGTAATCTTTGCGGGTGTCCCGGGCATTATTTTAGGTCACAACGATAACATTGCATGGGGTGTAACAAATGTTGGACCTGATGTACAGGATTTATATATTGAAATACCAAATCCGAATAATCTGACACAGTTCCGCTATGATGGCAAGTGGGAGCAAGCAGAGGTGCGTAATGAACCGATAAAGGTAAAGGACGGAGAAACGGTAGATTTTAATGTCGTTGTCACACGTCACGGCCCAATCATGACAGGTTTAGCTTTTAAAGATACTGAGCCTACAGCACAGTTTTCGATGCAGTGGACGGCACTGCAACCAACGCCAGAACTTCGTGCAGTGTTAGGCTTTAATAAGTCAAAATCCTGGAGTGAATTTGAAAAAGCATTAGAGGATTTTAAGGCACCAGCTCAAAATTTCGTTTTTGCATCAAAGGATGGCACAATTGCGTATAAAGCGAATGGTCAAATTCCGATTCGAAAACAAGGGGACGGGCAATTGCCGGTACCGGGTGATTCTAGTGACTATGGGTGGGAGGGCTTTATCCCGTGGGATGAGCTTCCGACTGTAGTAAACCCAGATGAAGGCTTTATTGCAACAGCGAATAATGAAGTTATTGGGGAAGAATATCCTTATCATATAACAGATTTCTGGGCACAGCCTTATCGTTATGAACGGATTAAGGAAGTTTTAGCGGCGAATGACTCTTTAACAGTGGAAGACATAATGAAATTACAAATGGATCAGCATAACCTATATGCTCGTGAGTTTTTACCATATTTATTAACATCAATAAAAACACAAGATCAGGATGAAAAATATAAAGATGTTATTAAATTATTAGAGAATTGGGACATGGTAGATGCAAAGGATTCAGGGGCGCCATTAGTGTTCCATACATTAATGGAAAAGTTACAGGAAGTGTTATTTAAGGATCAGATGCCAGAAGATATGTATGACTTAATGTATGGGAAATTTAATATTACAGACCAGCTTTTACGGACAGCTTATGCCGGTAAGAATAGCATATGGTTTGATGAGCAGGGTGGAGTGGATGCAACAGTTTACAAGGCGTTAGAGCTCACTGTCGCACAAATAGAAAATCACTTCGGCAAAAACGTATCGAAATGGAAATGGGGTAACTTCCATCAGCTTACCTTTGACCATACATTAGGTAAAGCTTCACCGATTTTTGCAGCATATTTTAATGCTAAAAAGGTTCCTATTGGTGGTTCAAAGGTTACTGTTCAGGCTGCTGATAATGACTTAGCTGGAAATGTTAATCATGGAGCATCATGGCGCTTTGTTGTTGATGTTGGAGATTTAAGTTCAGCCTATCATATTGTTGGTCCCGGACAGAGTGGACATGTAAAATCAGCTTGGTATCAAGATCAAGTAATGGATTGGGCTAATGGAGATTATCATCAAACGTTTGTGAGAAAAGAAGATATTAAAGGTAAAACGTTGCGATTAAAAGCCAAATAGGATGAAAGGCTATAAGAATCTAATGCGTTTTTATATTATGACAATAAAAATTCCTTTCTATTTTCGAGTAGAAAGGAATTTTTTTTGTTTTAAATGGGTTTGAAACTATTTATTTTTCACATTGAAGTGATAGATTTTTTGCTTGTATATAAAGATATTTTTTAAAGCTGTGATATAAATCATTTACATTCAAATATTCGTTTGAATATGATGGAATATTATGTTATATTGAAAACAATCAAACAAACATTTGAATGAGGTGATGAAAAATGGCAAAAGAAGTATGTGAAATAACACATGTTGATGAAGAAGCTGTCATTAAGGTACAACAGCAAATGCCAGATCTATCAAGAGTAGCAAAATTTTTAAAGGCATTATCCGATGAAACAAGACTTAAAATTGCGTATGCCTTAACGGTCAAAGATGAATTATGTGTTTGCGATGTTGCTTCCATTATCGGCTCTTCAGTAGCAACAGCATCGCATCATTTACGATATTTGAAAGATAATAATTTAGCGAAATCATATCGTAAAGGAAAGCAAGTGTACTACTCTTTAGCTGATGAGCATGTGTATCAAATTGTAACGATTGCCTACGAACATGTGAAAGAGGGGATTGTAAATGACAGCGACACCAACTAAACAAGAATACAGGCTACAAAACTTATCCTGTGCAAGCTGTGCAGCAAAATTCGAAAAAAACGTGAAGGCTATTCCCGAAGTCCAGGATGCACAAGTGAATTTTGGTGCTTCTAAAATAATGGTTATTGGTAATATTGACGTTGACCAGCTTGAAGAAGCAGGTGCCTTCGACGGCATAAAAGTATCCCAATCAACAGTAAGAACAATTGAAAAATCAACACCTTTTTATCGAAAAACGGAAAATATATTAGCTGGAATCTCCTTGCTATTCATAGTGCTTGGGTATGTGTTTGGAGCAATGCGAAGTGAAACTGAGCCACTCACTATTGGGATGTTTATTATCGCGATTCTAGTTGGGGGAATTGGCATTTTTAAAACAGGTTTCCGCAATCTAGCGCGCTTTGAATTTGATATGAAGACGCTGATGACCATTGCGGTAATCGGTGCAGCCATTATAGGAGAATGGGAAGAAGCGGCTGTAGTTGTCTTTTTATTCGCTGTAAGTGAAGCACTTGAAGCGTATTCAATGGATAAGGCGCGTCAATCAATTCGTCAGCTAATGGATATAGCTCCACCAACAGCAACGATAAAGCGAGCACATGGCGAACATTTCCATGAGATGGAGTTACCAACGGAGGAGATTGAGATTGGTGACATTTTAATCGTTAAACCTGGTCAGAAGATTGCTATGGACGGAATTGTAGTTAGTGGATTGTCAGCAGTGAATCAGGCAGCGATTACAGGTGAATCTATTCCGGTCAGTAAAACAGTCGATGACGAAGTATTTGCAGGAACATTAAATGAAGAAGGTGCCCTAGAGGTTCGTGTGACAAAGCGAGTAGAGGACACAACAATTTCAAAAATCATTCATCTTGTTGAAGAAGCTCAGGCAGAAAAAGCACCTTCGCAGCAATTCGTTGATCGCTTTGCGAAATACTACACGCCTGCAATTATGATTGTGGCTTTACTTGTAGCGGTTATCCCTCCTTTATTTATAGGTGATTGGCAACATTGGATTTACCAAGGATTAGCTGTCCTTGTTGTAGGCTGTCCATGTGCATTAGTCGTTTCTACACCAGTTGCTATTGTTACGGCAATCGGGAATGCAGCTAGACAAGGTGTTCTTATTAAAGGCGGAATTCATTTAGAGCAACTTGGTCATATAGAAGCAATAGCATTTGACAAGACAGGAACACTTACAAAAGGTCAACCTGCTGTAACGGATATTTTTACATCGCAAAATATGTCTAAGGATTATGTTTTACAGCTAGTAGCGGCCGTTGAAAAGCAATCACAGCATCCATTAGCTAAAGCAATTTTACAGGCATTGCATGAGGAAAATTTAACAGAGTTTATACCAACAGACTTTCAATCCGTAACAGGAAAGGGTGCCTACGCAACAGTAGACGGTCAAATAATCTATGTAGGAAGCTTAAAATGGATTGCTACATTAACGACTGTTGATGAAATGATAAAAGAACAGGTTGAAAAACTTCAACAACAGGGGAAAACAGTTGTAGCAGCTGTTAGTAATAATCAGTTTATAGGGATGATTGGTATTGCTGATCAATTACGTCAAGAAAGTAAAGAAGTGTTGAATAAATTAAATGGTTTAAAAGTGAAACATAAAGTTATGCTAACAGGTGATGCAAAGCCAACAGCACAGGCAATTGCAACTTCCTTAAATATGACAGATGTGAGAGCAAGTTTATTACCAGCAGAAAAATTAATGGCCATTAAAGATTTACGTGCACAGTATGGTGCAGTAGCGATGGTAGGAGATGGTGTTAATGATGCACCTGCACTTGCCTCAGCCGATGTCGGTATTGCAATGGGAGGTGCTGGCACTGATGCAGCACTAGAAACGGCGGATATCGCATTAATGGGCGATGATTTAACGAAGCTTCCTTATACGATTGGCTTAAGTAGGAAAACATTACGCATCATAAAAGAGAACATTATATTTGCCTTAGCCCTAAAATTAGTTGCTTTGTTACTCGTTATCCCGGGATGGCTAACATTATGGATTGCTATCTTTGCAGATATGGGTGCTACGTTACTAGTTGTGTTTAACTCATTGCGATTAATCAAAACTAAGAAATGGTGAATAAGATATAACCTGAAGGAAGGGTGCAGGAAATGAAATCATTCAAAGGAGCTAGTAATATGTTTTGAACTAGATGCTACTAGCGTTTCTTGAAAAAAAGCTTCGTTAACGTTATTATGGTTTCAGGAATAATGTAACAATTAAATATAAATGAGGCGAAGGTTTGAATATGTCAGATCCTATTTTAGTAAATGTTACAGAGGAAATTGTACGTGGTTTAGTAAGTTTTCTACTACGAGGACCGGAATATCAAACATTTTGTAAATGTGAAATCTGTGAACTTGACACAGTGGCACTTACACTAAATGCATTGCCTAGCAAGTATGTTACATCTATGGAAACCCGAGATGAAGCATTTAGAATGATGAATACTCCTGAAAATATTGAACGAATCAATAAAGAGATTATTCATGCATTACATGTGGTAAATAAGCATCCTCGACATAAGGAAGAGCCAACTTCTAAATGAAGTTGGTTCTTCATGTTTTTGAAAAACTATTGGGTCAATGAGATGTCAATAGAGTATGTTTTTCGGCAAAGCGAGGGTTGATTTCCGTTCCGACTGGGCGCTTTGTCGCTGACGCTTCGCTTTCGCACAGTTCAAACATTTGCCGCTGACGCTTCGCTTTCGCTTTCGCGCAGAGCAGAGCTTCCTGGGGGCGTCCGATGAGCCGCTTCACTCGCGATGCTCGCTCCAGGGTCTCATCTGTGACGCTAATCCCCAAGGAGTCGCCCAGTCTCCACTCCAATCAACCCATTCAATTACGTGTATCCCCTGGCATGACACTCTAATTTATAATGATAAAATGAAAATTCAGCAACAAATGTTTTATGTGTGAAAGCGAAGTGGTAGCAACATCAGATACAAATAAGTTTATTCAGTTCGAAAATGATGAGTAGCCAAAGTGTTCACTTTTGAAATGCAAGAAATTTATAATAGCGCTAAGCTATTGTTGATTGGAGTGGAAGGCTACTCGACTCCCGTGGGAAAGCGAGTAGCCTGGAACGGAAATCACCCCCTTGCTTTGCATAAAGCTACTTTATTTTAAAACGATACCTTAATTTCATCTGCACAAATTTTCCAAATAAACGGGAGCCAACATATGAAGTTGGTTCTTTTTAGGTTGCGCATGTATTGTTTTTCTGGCATATGTATTTTCAGTTAACTTTTAAGGCAAGCTTGTAGTAAACTAGAGAGTAAGAAAAGGAAAGAGAGGGAAAAGGATATGCCAACACCTAGTATGGAGGACCATATCGAACAAATATACTTATTAATTACAAATAAAGGGTATGCTCGTGTGTCTGACATTGCTGAAGCATTATCTGTTCTTCCTTCTTCTGTTACAAAAATGGTTCAAAAATTAGATAAAGATGGTTATTTAGTTTATGAAAAATACCGTGGCCTTACATTGACGCCTAAAGGAGAAAAGCTTGGAAAACGTCTTGTACTGCGCCATGAGCTTCTAGAGCAATTTTTGCGAATCATTGGTGTAGATGAAGAGCGAATTTACGATGATGTTGAAGGAATTGAACATCATTTAAGTTGGAACTCAATCGATCGAATTGCGGATCTTGTGCAAGTAATGGAAGAAAATCCGGACATCGTTAAAAAACTAGAGGCATCTAGAACACATCATAATTTCTAAAGTTTTTGTGAAAATGATGGTAAGAGGGAAAGGAAGACAATATGAACGAATTAAAATCAGGTGAAGTTGTTACGTTAACTGTTTTAGAACAACAAGCATCGAAATGGATCTTAACAAATGGAGTTGACGAACTACCCTTAAATGCTTCAGAGGTAACAGAGCCACTTGCAATAGGTGACCGCCTTGAAGTATTTTTATTTGCGGATCGTCGTGGCGATTTAGCGGCTACAACAGCTATTCCGGCTTTCGTACAAGGGGAATATGGCTGGGCTCGTGTGCTAAAAGTAGTCGAGCACGAAGGGGCTTTTGTAGATATCGGTACTTCACGCGAGGTGCTAGTAAAAGCTGAAGATTTACCTGCAGTAAAAGAGCTTTGGCCAGCACCAGGCGACCATTTATTTATGACATTACGCACAGATCGCAATGGTGATTTATTTGGACGTTTAGCAACTGAAGAAAAAATTTCGGAATTATATGAAGGTGCATTTGAAGAATTGCACAATAAAAACATTAAGGCGCGTCCATATCGTTTATTACCAGTGGGCTCATTTTTATTAGGTGTGGAGACCCCGTACCGTATTTTTGTTCATGAGTCAGAGCGTAATGCAGAACCTCGTCTTGGACAAGACGTAGAAGTTCGTATTATTGATGTGAAAGATGATGGTTCAATGAATGGTTCACTTTTACCACGTAAACATGAGCGTCTGTCAGATGATGCACAAAGAATTTTAAATTATCTACAAGAGGTAGGGGGCAAAATGCCATTTGGCGATAAATCCTCACCTGATGAAGTGCAAGAAATGTTTAAAATGAGTAAAGGTGCATTTAAACGAGCGTTAGGTACGCTTATGAAAGCTGGTAAGGTGAAACAGCAGGACGGTTGGACAGAGGAAATTTAATTTCTTTCAGCAATTATTATGTAGCAAAAGCAAAGCGTCAGCTATAGATGTTTTATGTGACGGGCAGTTACAATTGTTTTTTTGTTATAAGATGAAATTAAAGAAAATGACGAGAGCTGCTTTGAAACCTTCTCGTCTTTTTTTCGTACTAATTATTACTTACCTTCTTTTAGTGTGAGGTCAAACATCTGCTGAAAGAAGGTCAAGCCTCGGGCAGATGTCGCGGAATCGGAAAGAAATTCTTTTTGCAAGCATAAAGCTGAATCCGGACGCATTGTTTATCTGTAGCAACAGCGGCAAATGTTTACTGCGCGACAGCGGTAAGTATGCCGAGGCAGAATTGATTGGCAAACATTATACAGGCCAAATGAGTTATCTAACGAAAGGGGTCACACAATTTGAAAAACACGTGGATAAAAATACTAACGGCGACTATGTTAGTATTTGGCGTGATGGCACCAGCAACAAGTTTTGCAGCTGATAATACGCCACCTAAAGCAATTGATGAAAAACTAGGAGCACCAATCGTCGTATACGGTGCAAACTTATCCGAGACTGAAAAAGAGTCTGTTAAAAAGTCATTAAAAGTCAATGAAGAGCCTGAAGTTGAAGAAATAACAGTTTCAGGTCAAGACTTAACTAAATATATTAAAGATAGTAATTCTAGCTCTCGTATGTATTCTTCTGCCAAAATTACGCGCAAAAATGCAGGAGAAGGCTTAGTTATTGAAATTGTTACACCGTCAAATATTACACAGGTTACTTCTGAAATGTATGCCAATGCCATGCTAACTGCAGGTATTGAAGATGCAATAGTACAGGTGGCTGCGCCTAAGGCAGTAACAGGCCATTCAGCGCTAGTGGGAATATATAAAGCTTACGAAGTAACAACAGGTGAAAAGCTAGATACTGATCGTACAGATGTTGCAAATGATGAACTATCAGTAGCAACTACTCTAACGCAATCGGCAGGCGTGGACGATGCTAAGGTTGCGGAATTACTAACGGAAATCAAAAAAGAAATTGCAGAATCGAAGCCAGCAAGTAAAGAAGAAGTTGAAAAGATTGTGCAAGAGCAATTAAACAAGCTTGAAATTAATTTAAGTGACAAGGACCGTCAATTGCTAGTTGATTTGATGAATAAAATTAGTAAACTAGACATTGATTTTGGTAAATGGTCTAAACAATTAGATGATATTAGCAATACGATTAAAGATAAATTTGGATCACTGATGGAAGATAAAGGATTCTGGGAAAGTGTGAAAAATTTCTTTGCTAATTTAAAGGATACAATTGCATCATGGTTTAATTAATTCAGAAAAGAATCTGTAACACTTTCTCTTGATTACTAGAGAAAGGTAACAGATTCTTTTATTTTCATAGGGGGCTTTTTTAGTGTTACGTGTAAAGAGCTATGTTACTATGATAAAAAGGAGTGGTGAGAAATGGAATTTCAATTACAACAGCTGGCAGAAAATAAGCTTGCTTTTGTTTATGAGCAAGAAGGGGAAAGATTAGCGGAAATTACATGGCAACAAAAGGGGCAAGTAATGATAATGGATCACACATATGTATCAGATAAACTCCGTGGCCAAGGTGTGGCAAAAAAATTGTTGGATCATGCTGCAGCTTATGCGCGTGAGAAAGGTTATAAAATGGAAGCTGTTTGCTCGTATGTAGTTGCTGCATTTGAAAAATCTAATGATTATAATGATGTAAAACGATAAAGTGAAACTCTAATCAGTGGAGATTTTTTTATCCCCGCTGCCAATCGAGCGTTAACGGGCAGTTTAATCTCATCTATTTGCAAAATTGTATGGTGAAACTTACTGCCCGTTAATGCGGGATAAAAAATAAGGCAATTTGCTTGTTAAATAAAGCAGTTAGAGCTTGCGGCGGATGTACAGGACCCTTTTTCGATTCCGGACGCATTGTGTTTATCTGTAGCAAAAGCGCAAAGCGCCAGCTATACATGTTTTTTTTGTGCGACAGCGGAGATTATGCCGAGCCATAATTGATTTTTGCAAATCATCTATGCTATTCCTTACAGTAAAATACTATAAATTAGTACTGTTAAGATGCCTGCCCCACCTACTAATGAAGCCATGTCTACCCAATCATATACTGAGTCCAAATCTTTCATGATAATCACTCTCCAATTATTAGTGTTAATACATTATTTCCCTTTAACTGCCCTTTGTAATCATAAATATTTACCATAACGTGGGGTTTAATTTAGTTTCAATTGGGTACTTTAAATAGCATTCCTTATTTTTGGTGATAAACAAGAAATACCTGTAATAGAATTTAGTAGGAGGTTTATTAACGATGTCTGAGAACATACAGACTTACTATGAATTTTGTTTATATGGTGAGACGAAGGATTATAGATGATCTCTCTTTTTATATATGCTGTAACGTATATAAAAATTATGTTTAGTCCTCAAATAATAAGGAAAAGATATAATATAGAGCCAGTTTCTATATTTTTGGGAGGGATTTATAATGGCAAAAGGAAAAAGAACAGGTGTTTTAATTGCAGGGTTAGCTGTAGCAGCATCTTATTTAAGTAAAAAAGAAAATCGTGATAAAGCATTAAGTATGCTCAATAGTACAAAATCTAAATTAGCATCTTATTTGAATACAACGAATATGGAGATGCACAAAGACATATCAGAGCGTATATCGACTGAAGTAGCGACAGAAGCTGGAACGTCCCCAACAAAAATAGCTTCAAACGAAATGGTTGCTGAAGGTGGAGGACATACAGGTATCCATTACTACAATGGAGAAATTCAGAAAGATAAATAATAACAAAACCTTCTCATTTTGAACTGCGCCCCAATTGTTAGACACATCTAACAATTGGAGGTGCAGTTTTTGTATGGTCAAAAAATATACTGCCAAAGATAAATTACAAGCTGTTGAGCGTTACTTAAATGGAAAGGAAAGTTCCTATGATATAGCTAAATCTATGGAGACTGATAATAAAGCAATCCTTAAATGGGTTAAGCAATATGAATACAATGGTGTTGAAGCTTTTATTCAGCCATATACAAATTACACACTAGAGTTTAAAATGGATGTACTAAATTTTATGATTGAAAATGGTACGTCCTTAAACGAAACGGCAGCGATTTTTAAGATACCTGCCCCTTCAACAATTAGTGTTTGGAGAAAGCAATATGAAACACAAGGATTAGATGCCCTTCAATCAAAGAAAAAGGGGCGTCCATCCATGAAAAAAGAATTCAATAAACAATCGAAACAAGCACCAGTTGAAGGCTCTACCGAAGCACTTGAAGCACGTATTAAACAACTAGAAATGGAAAATGAGTATTTAAAAAAGTTGAATGCCTTAGTTCAAAACAAGGAAAAATCACCAAACAGGACAAAGCGCAAGTAGTCTATGAGTTAAGGCATAAATATCCGGTGAAAGCACTCGTAAAATTCGCTGGCATTCCACGAAGTACGTACTATGATTTAGTAAAACGTATGAATCGACCAGATTTAGATGCCGATTTAAAAGAGGAAATTAAGGCGATTTATGAAGAACATGAAGGGCGTTATGGCTATCGTCGTATTCGTGACGAGCTAGCGAATCGTGGGCAAAAAGTGAATCATAAAAAAGTGCAACGTATCATGAAAGAACTGGGTTTAAAGTGTGTTGTACGTATGAAAAAATATAAATCCTATAAAGGAAACGTTGGCAAAATTGCGC
>NZ_JBIWFC010000004.1:208985-301489 GCF_044762845.1 Lysinibacillus sp. NPDC096382 | reverse complement strand
CCCGCAACCAAAATGGTCCCGTGGTGTAGCGGTTAACATGCCTGCCTGTCACGCAGGAGATCGCCGGTTCGATCCCGGTCGGGACCGCCATTTTTAAAAAATATGGGTCAGTAGCTCAGTTGGTAGAGCATTAGATTGAAGCTCTAAGTGTCGGCGGTTCGATTCCGTCCTGACCCACCATATTTGCGGGTGTAGTTTAA
Source organism: Lysinibacillus sp. NPDC096382 (assembly GCF_044762845.1). Classification (NCBI taxonomy): domain Bacteria; kingdom Bacillati; phylum Bacillota; class Bacilli; order Caryophanales; family Bacillaceae; genus Lysinibacillus; species Lysinibacillus sp. NPDC096382. The sequence continues at coordinate 301,289 of NZ_JBIWFC010000004.1, read as the reverse complement.
TGGTAAAACCTCAGCCTTCCAAGCTGATGTCGTGAGTTCGATTCTCATCACCCGCTCCAAGGGCCTATAGCTCAGCTGGTTAGAGCGCACGCCTGATAAGCGTGAGGTCGATGGTTCGAGTCCATTTAGGCCCACCATTATTCCGAAGTAGCTCAGTTGGTAGTAGCACCTGACTGTTAATCAGGTTGTCGCAGGTTCGAGTCCTGCCTTCGGAGCCATTTTTTTATGGGGAAGTACTCAAGAGGCTGAAGAGGCGCCCCTGCTAAGGGTGTAGGTCGGGTAACCGGCGCGAGGGTTCAAATCCCTCCTTCTCCGCCATTGGCCCGTTGGTCAAGTGGTTAAGACACCGCCCTTTCACGGCGGTAACACGGGTTCGAATCCCGTACGGGTCATACTGAAATGCAGTAGATGTAATTTACATCTACTGCATTTTTTTTATGGTACTTTATCAAACAACGAAAATTCCTTTCCGTCGAACCGCTGTTGCAGTTAGAATAGCTAGTCTGCTTATTTATCATTCTTCCGCTTATCACGTTTAGAGACAATCGTGTATAACCTTCATTTGGCCTTTGCTCTAAACTATCTAAAAAGCTAAAAACCAACCTTAAGATTCGCGCCTCCCATAAAATTAGGTAATTCATATAGAAAAAAATATGTGTTCACTATTAAATTGGACAAATAATCCATGGTAAATAGCTATAATATTGGTATATCCTTTGGAATATAGCTATCTTTCTTTTATAATGGGAATGAATAGAATTCATAGGAGGTAATAAATGTGAAAAAAAAGCAGGGTAAATGGATTATGAGTGCAGCTTCTGCTGCTTTGATTGCTGCAGCTGTTGTTCCGACTGCAAGTGCGGCTAACTTTACAGACATTGCAAAAAATGACCATAAAGAGGCCATTTTGGCACTAGCAGATGCAAAAATTGTAGCTGGATATCCAGACGGTTCGTTTAAGCCAAACGGGGTCCTTACGAAAGGCAATGTAACAAAATTTTTAGGGAAATGGCTTGTATTAGAACACTTCCAAGTGCCAGCAGACTACAATAAAAAAGTACGTTTTACCGACATGCCTACATCTTCAAAAGATAAAGAATTACTACAATATGCAGCGCTTATAAATGATACTGGTATTTTCAAAGGGACTAACAACAAGTTATTACCTTCCGAGTATATCTCGCGCGAACAAATGGCTTCTATTTTAGTACGTGCAATTGAAAAAGTTTACGATATCGATTTAATTGCGATGTATAAAAAAGAAAACTTTAAATCATCTATTACAGATTTAAAAGTAGCTTCACCAGAAAATCATGAGGCTATCATCGCATTAGAATATGCAAAAATTACAAATGTAAAGACATTTAATCCGAAAAAAACACTAACACGTGGTCAATTTTCGTCATTTTTACATCGGTCAATGACGAATATCAGTGAAATGGTAAGAGGACCCGAAGTGTCCATCCAAACAGTTAAAGTTATAGATGCAAAAACACTACAGGTAACATTAACAGATGGGACAAGCCATAAGGTAACATTAGCGACACCGCTTACTGAAAATATGGAAACGAAGGTAGATTTCAAAATTAATGACAAACCATATTTCGCTGTTGTTACATATGAAGTGAATGAGTTAAATGTACAATCCATTGAGGGAATTAATGCTTCTCAGATTAAAGTTGTTTTCAACCAAGCTATTGATCCACTTTCTGTGATAAAAGCAGATGGGAAATTACAGGATAATGTTGTAGCTTTCTCTAATGTGGATACTTTAAGAGCGCTATCGGTTATAAAAACAGAAATCAGCGCTGATAAAAAATCAATCACCTTTACAATGAATGAATCATTAAAAGGTACACATCGTTATGTGTTCAGTAACATCAAATCGGAAAAGGGCGCAGTGCTTCAAAAAGTAGATGCGAATTTTGTTATTGCTGGAGATACACAAGCACCTACGATTTTAGGAACAACGCAAGGAAAAAATTCTTCAATCGTTAAAGTGCAGTTTTCTAAGCCAATGGCAGCATTTCCAAATGAACGCATTCAATTTACATTAGCAAATGGTACAAAGGTATCGAATGTAGTTGGAAGCATTGAGCAAAACTCAACTGAAGCGACATTTGACTTATCAGCTGCAACAATAAATGGTGTGTATTTAGCACCTGGTACAGCTGTTCAAATTACATTCGTAGCGTCAACAGATATAGCAGGGAATATTATTTCACCAAACCCTTCAACTGTAACAGTGAAAAAGGGAGATAAGGATGGTGTTCCACCGACACTATCTTCTGTTACACAAACTGGACCAAATACGTTCCAGCTATTGTTCTCAGAGGAGATTCAACCACTTTATTCATATGACCTTTCAGTGAAAAGCGGCCAGACTTCAATTTCTGTGAATTCTGTAGAGAAAGATCCTAAAAATGGTCGTTTATTTAATGTTACGGTGGATCCAAAAAGCTCGCTTCAAGGAATTACAACGATTGGGACAGCTTCTAGTCGTGTAATAACCGACTTATCAGGTGAAACGGCAACATTCTCAACAGCGTATAACTTTATAAGAGATGACAGAGCGCCAGCCCTAATGAATTCTGAAATTGTTTACGAGGATAGTGTAGAATATTTACAATTAACTTTCGATAAGCCAGTACAGTTAGGCGTTAACGCAAAAGCATCATTTACTGGAAAATTCGTGAATAATTACATTTTATATGAGGTATCAAGAGGACCTCAAAGTGATATTCAGATTGTAAAAGATCAACCTACGAAATTACGTGTTAAAATGGCAGGACTGCTAGGCATGTATGATACAAAGGGAGCTCTTTACGACGGCAAATTAAATTTATTTAATGTTACTAATTTATACGGTGTGCCAGTCACTGAAGTGCAAAATGTTAAATTTACACGTAACGGTGATTTAAATATAAATGGCAATAAATTAGCTTTATCGCAATACAATGCAATTCAAACATCTGCAACAGATTATTCTATTAAAGATAATAATATTGTTTATTTAAATTTCAATTATCCTGTTGATCCAGCACTTGCTCAAAATGTTCAAAATTATAGTATTGATAATGCTCAGGTAGAAAGTGCTGTTGTAGAGGGATCCAATTTAAATCGTATTAAGCTCACATTGAAAAAGGATTCAAATTATTTTAATGGCACACGAAACTTCACGATTAAAGGCTTAAGAGCAGCAAACTCTATGGAACCATTTGATGAGGTGCGAACATCCATTAACCTTAAAGAAAATATTGCACCAAAGGTTGTAACTGTTAATGTTAGTAATTCACAAACATTAGAGCTTGTTTTCAGTGAACCAGTAATAAACGTTAATAATTTGGATTTTAATATTACTGTGAATGGTTCTTCGGTAGCAGGAACTACCTATCCACAAGGTAATGATAGAGTATTAATTACAATACCTCAGAATGGCTATTTATTTGATAACGGCAGAAGTGTTACGATTCAAGCTTCACCTCGTAATAATATTATGGATTTCAATGGGAATAAATTAGATTTCATTTCTCAAACAATTACAGTACAAAGATAAATAAAAAGGGATTAAGCAAAAATTTACTACGATTTATCTTTAATTAAAATATAGCATGCTGGATATATTCTCAGCATGCTATTTTCTCATATCTTTTTATTGCGATTTCACTAATGAGAGATAAACGGTGCTTTATGCACGTATTTTGTATTATCAATATGATCAATGATAAAGGTGGCTATATCTTGATTCGTAATTTTTGTACCAGGCATATCCGTCAGGTTTTCCTTTATCTGATTGGATGTTAAACTATCTTTTACAAACGGTAATCTAATTAGTGTCCATTTGATCTGTTTGTTATTTAATAAATATTCCCATTCCAATTTTTTATCTTGCATCATTTTTGAAAGGAAAACTTCAAATATCTTTGCTCCTAAACGATTCATCATGCTTTTTTCGTCCTCTTTAATCGTTAGAGAACCACCTGAAACACCTATATAACGACTAATGTTTAATTCTTTCATCACATTAAAAATATTATTTGTAACTTTGCTATATATAGGTTCCTCTTTAGTTGGTTGACCAAATGTATTAATAACAACTTGACTATCTTTAAGAAGTTCTCGGATGTTTTCTATATCCTGTACCTGCCCTTTCACTATTTCAATTGCATCATTTTTATCCAGTAACTTTTCAGGATTTCTAACAAGCATCCGAACATGATATCCTTTTTGGATGGCTTGAGTTGCTATATGCCTTCCTACTTTCCCTGTTCCTCCAATTATCGCTATCTTATAAGGATTATCCATTATATACCTCCTATTTATTATGTTGGTAGATATACGATAAACCCTATCAAAAGGATTCAAATTTTTCTTTTTTTACTAAAGTATGTAATATGGTTTTGTTTTGCGAATCTATAAGCTAAGATGAAAATAGTACAAAAACTAGGGGGATATGGATGGGGAAATTATTGTGGACTAACAACCAACAATATTTGTTACAGAAGAATGTAGAACAAGTAGTACCTTTTCTACGTCATTTTTCACCAGAACAAGTAAATCGTGTTGGTAAATTTCAGCGTACATATGAGAAGTTTGAAAGCACTCCATTACGATGCTTAAATACTTTTGCATCATTCGTTGGGGTACAAAGTATTGTGGTAAAAGATGAATCTTATCGATTTGGCTTAAATGCATTTAAAGTATTAGGTGGCGTGTATGCAATTGGGCAGTACGTTGCTAAAAAGTTAGATAGAAATATTGATGAGCTATCGTTTGACCAGCTTAAATCACCTGAAATAAAGGAGCAGTTAGGGGACTTAACGTTTATTTCAACGACAGATGGCAATCATGGTCGTGGAGTGGCATGGGCTGCTAGAGAGCTTGGTTTAAAAGCTCGGATTTATATGCCTGCTGGTAGTGCAGAGGAGCGCCTCCAAAATATTAAAAATGAAGGTGCATATGCTGAAATAACAACAATGAATTATGATGATACAGTTCGTTATACATCACAACTAGCAACAGAAAATGGATGGGTCGTTATTCAAGATACGATGTGGGAAGGCTATGAAGAAATTCCGTTATGGATAATGCAAGGCTATACAACACTAATAAAAGAAGCCGCCCTGCAGTTGGAAAAAGCACCTACCCATGTATTTTTGCAAGCTGGGGTTGGATCTTTTGCAGGGGCAGTTGTAGCTTTCTTACAACAATATTATGAGCAAGAGATTACATTTGTCTTAGTTGAGCCTTTTGTAGCGAATTGCTATTATGAAAGCTTTAAAGCAGGAGATGAACAGTTTGTAACGGTTGGTGGAGAGATGCAAACAATTATGGCAGGTCTTGCTTGTGGTGAGCCGAATCCACTTGCTTGGGACCTGTTAAAGACTTATACGAAAGTAAGTATTTGCTGTGATGAAGAAGTTGCCGCAATAGGTATGCGTATTCTAGGAAATCCACTAGCGGCAGATGCACGAATTATTGCTGGAGAATCGGGAGCTGCCCCAGTTGGATGTTTTTATGAATTGATGACGAATGAGCAATATACAGAACTGAAGGAAACATTACAATTAGATGAAGATTCTCGAGTGTTGTTTATTAACACTGAGGGTGACACAGATGTAGAAAACTATAGAAATATTGTGTGGCATGGCAAGTATGCAAAAATTTAACTTCTTTCAGTGGATGTCCAAACATCTATACCTGTCGCTACGCATTCGGTACAAAAGACATTCGCTAAAATAGATGAACTTAGTCTAAGAACACCACGCCCTGTGGCAACGGCTAAGTGGCCAACGTCATGCTGTTGCTGACACTTCGCTTTCGCACAAAAAACATTTGTTGGCCTAAACCCTACGGATTATGCCAGGCATAATTGATTTTAAAGAAAAAGCAAACTAGTGTTAATAAAACGTTCTAGTTTGCTTTTTTTATTTACTGGGTCGGATCATCGACGCCAGTCGGAACGGAAATCAACCCAACGTTTTTTCTTAATTTTTTTCTTGACCTTAACGTTGCGTAAACATTTACAGTAGCATTAGTGGAGGTGAAAAAATGTGGAATATACAATTCAAGAGCTTGCTCAATTATCCGGGGTTAGCACCAGAACACTGCGTTATTATGATGAAATTGGATTACTAAAGCCTGCAAGAACGAATGAGGCGGGCTATCGATTTTATGGACAGTTTGAAGTTGATATGCTCCAGCAAATTTTATTTTATAGAGCATTAGATATGAAGCTAGCAACAATTAAGGAAATTATTAAAGCGCCTGATTTTCAACATACAGCGGCACTCAAAAATCATCGTACTGCTTTACTGAAACGCAAGGAGCAGCTGGAAAAGATATTACAAACAGTAGAAAAAACCATTCAATCTATTGAGGAGGAACAACCGATGGCAAATGAAGAGAAATTTAATGGACTAAAAGAGAAGCTAATCGAGGAAAATGAAAAGCAATATGGTCAAGAAATTCGTGCAAAATATGGTGATAAAACAGTTGATGCATCAAATGCAAAGGTAATGAATATGACAGAGGAACAGTATGAAGCAATGCAACAGCTAGAACAGCAATTATTTAATCGTTTAAAAGAAGCGATGGATATCGGCGATACGAACAACGATGTGGCAATGGAGGTTGCAGAGCTTCATAAGCGTTGGCTTAGCTTTACATGGTCACAATATTCTAAAGAGGCACATGCAGGTATAGCTCAGATGTATTTAGCGGATGAACGCTTTTCAGCATATTACGATGAGCGTGTTTCTAAAGGAGCAGCACAATTTTTACATGATGCCATCATCAATTTCACTCTGGCGTAAATATACTAAATGAAGATACATTATAAAAAAAATAAGTGATTCATCCGCATGCTTTCATGTTTTAGAAATATTAATTTAGGAAAAAATGAAGGCATGAGGAGGAGATTTTTTTGAACCCACAAGTAATGGAAAAATTAAGGAAGCAATTAGAGCAAGAATTACAGGAAATAGAGAAGCGACTTGAGGAATCAGAGCGTCCACAAGCGACAGAGCTATCTAATTATGATAATCATCCAGCTGACAATGCGAGTGATTTAACAGATCAGCTAACGGAAATGGCGATTGACGAGCACCGGGGTGACGATGCTGAAGAAATAAAAGCTGCGCTACAAGCGATGGAAGACGGTACGTATGGTAAATGTGCTGTATGTGGTGAAGAGATTCCTATTGGTCGCTTAGAAGCTATGCCGAAAGCATTGACATGTGTTGAGCACGCAGAGCACAGAGAAGAAAATTTAAGGCCAGTAGAGGAAGATGTGTTGTCTTCTACGCCAAGATCGGATGATTTCATAGAACTTGAGGAATTTGGCTCTTCTGATACACCTCAAGATAAAAGTTAGTAAGCATTTTCGCTCACAGGCAGTATAATAGCTGTATGGGGGTGAGGATATGGACATAATTGATTTACACTGCGATGCTCTATTGAAATTAACAACTTTAGAAGCGGCAAAATTTGAAGATGATGTACGTTTGCAAGCTAATCGACAGAGATTACAATTAGGGCGTGTTAAGGCACAAGTATTTGCTATTTTTATTAATCCTAAAATTCCGCAAAGTATGCGATTTTTAGAGGCAGTGCGGCAAATTGAAGCCTTCCATACACATGTATTACAAACTGAAGGCATGGTGCATATTACGAATTGGTCGCAATTAGATACTTTAACTCCGCATGAAATTGGTGCAATTTTAAGCTTAGAGGGCTGTGGTCCAATCGGCGAAGATTTAGCAAAGCTTTCTGCAATATTAGATGCAGGAGTGAAGCTAGTCGGCTTAACGTGGAATGAAGAAAATGCTGTGGCCCACGGTGCTGAACAAGATGCAAGCCTTGGTTTAAAATCATTTGGTAAAGAGGTTATAAACTTGCTAAATGAGCGAGATATTATTATCGATGTCTCGCATTTAAATGAACAGAGTTTCTGGGATGTCTTACCATTAGCGAAGCATATTATTGCGAGCCATAGCAATGCACGTGCAATTTGTGATCATCCAAGAAATTTAACGGACGCTCAGGCAAAAGCACTTGTCGAGCATGGAGGGCATATTCATGTTGTTTACTACCCGCCTTTTATCCATGACAATGCTACGCTAGATGATTTAGTAGCGCATGTGAAGCATCTAGTGAATATAGTAGGGGTAGAGCACCTTGGACTAGGTTCAGACTTCGATGGAATAGATACAACTGTAAAAGGATTAGCACACGCAGGAGAGGCACAAAATTTGTTAGAGGCGTTACGTGAACATTTTTCAACCGAAGAAGTTCGTGGTATTGCAAGTGAAAATTTTAGATGCTATGTAAAAAATGCAGCAGCCCGTTAAGCTGCTGCATCTTTAACTTCTCCCAGAAGTCAATGCCTCTCGGCACAAAGCCGGTTCCGGACCAATTATGCTGAGGCATAATTGATTAATATTAATAAAAGAAATATTGAATTAATAAACCGATTCCTAAGAGGAAGCCGAAGAATGTATTTGTTTGCGCTGTAAATTTCATCGCAGGCATAACTTCTTTTGCTTCTTTTTTATCGCGGAAAATTTGGATCGCACGAAGTGGTTTTGGAACGCTTAAGAAAATGATTAGAGCCCAAAAAGTTATACCATCAATCGCTACAAGAGCGATTACCCATAAATATGAAACGATAAAAAAGCCAGATAGCACAGAAATGGCATTATCTCGACCTACTAAAATAGCAAGCGTTCTTCGACCACCCTCTGTATCGCCAACGATATCACGGATATTGTTGGACAGCATGATAGCTCCAACTAAAATCATACTCGGTACTGAAAGCAAAACAGCGTCTAATGTCACAGTAAGCGTTTGAATATAAAATGCGATTAAAACAATCCCCATTCCCATAACAGCGCCAGAGACAATTTCTCCAAATGGTGAATAGGCTATTGGGTATGGTCCGCCAGTATATAAAAAACCAATAAGCATACAAACAAGCCCAACAGCAGCAAGCCACCAAGAGGTTGAGGCACATATGTAAATGCCAAGCAGCATAGCGATTGCGTAAAAGCTTAAGGCAATCATCATAATTGTTTTTGGTTGAACACCGTGACGCACAATCGTTCCGCCGATACCGACAGAATTTTCATTGTCCAATCCTAATTTGTAATCGTAATATTCATTGAACATATTTGTTGCTGCTTGTATAAGCATACTTGCAATGAGCATAGCAAAAAATAGTCCAAAATCAATTGTTTGTTTTTCAATTGCTAAAGCAATCGCTGTTCCTAAAAATACTGGAACGAATGAAGCGGTTAAAGTATGTGGACGTGTTAAATGCCACCAAACTTTAAAACCCCTATCAGCTTCAATGACTTTGGTCATAAGGTCTTTCTCTCCTTCAAATGTTGTAGACTATTCTTATTTTATACGAAGAATGAGAAAATGGATAGGTTCACAGCTTATTACATACAGTCCAATAAAAAAAATGATACAATAGAACATGCATTTATGAACTGAAAACAATAATTAAGATAATAGCAACAGTACGAAGAATAGGCTAGCAAATAAAAAAAATATGATGTAAAAAAGTACAAATGCTCATGTCATTATGCAAAGTTTTGGTCAATTTGTTCTAAAGAAAAGGTTCATCACCAAAAGTTTGGATGACATTTGTTAAAACGTCTACTATGTAAATAAGTTGATTGGAGTGAGGCTGGGCGACTACTTGGGGATTAGCGATATAGATGAACGAAGGCTAAAACCATCACATCCTGTGATAACGCCTTCGTGACCAACCTCGTGCTGGCCCGAGACCCTGGAGCGAGCAAAGCGACAGCTACAAAGCGCTCAGTCGGAACGGAAATCAACCACACGTTTTGGTGATGATCCAAAGAAAAGCCAAAGCAGTTGATATTTATGAGAAAGTGTAGAACGAGTACAAAACATACCGTGCGTCATTCATTATGTACATTGCAACAACGGAGGTAATTTTCATGCAACAGAAGTGGTACCAAGCCACAGAGATAGAAGTGGACTCTTTGGGCCAAAGCCTTCATTTTTATATGGAAACAATTGAAGTTAGTCGCTTATCGGCGCTCGCATTTTATGCAGCGGGCGAGGAGCATTATAAAGGTGAACGATTTTATTGGCAAAATAGAGAAAAAACAATGACATTAGTAGGGCTAGGACATGCCTATACGATTCAAAGTAACGCCAAAAATGATCGCTTCGATGCAATAGAAGCAGAGTGGAAAAATTTAACGAAAAACTGTGTGAAGGGACAAAGCGAGCTACAGCCAATTTTGTTTGGCGGATTTACATTCGATCCGCAAAATGAAGTAACTGGGGAATGGACAGACTTTCCAGAGGCTTATTTTGCACTTGCAACTTACCAGCTTGTTATTCGTGATGACAAAGCGTTTGTAAGTATTCATCTTATTTCGAAAAATGAGCAAGCAGCAACTCAATTTGAAGCGCTACGTAAAGAGCGAGATCATTTAATTCATGCAGCTCAAGTAAAAGAAGTGAAAACGTATTCAAAGCCTGAAATCACAAGTTACTTTGAGCCATACAAGGAGCCGTATTTAGCTTCGATTGACCAAGTAACAGCATTGATTAAGCAGAAGAAAGCAGATAAAGTCGTTATTGCACGCTCACTAGCATTGCAATTTAAAGAACAAGTTTCTTCACCACAGGTACTCTCACAAATTATTCATGAGCAGCCAGAGAGCTATTTATTTGGTTTAGAACGTCAAAAATTATTGTTCTTTGGTGCGTCCCCTGAACGTCTTGTAAAAGTAGAAGAGGGGCGAGCCTTTTCATCTTGTGTAGCAGGCTCTATTAAACGTGGTAAGACAGCAGAGGAAGATGAAGCCTTTGGACAAAGCTTATTAAATGATTCGAAAAATGGTGGCGAGCATCAATATGTTGTCGATATGATTGCGGAAACATTCCGTAAAAATTGTATAGAGATGACAATACCTGATGGCCCACGCTTACTAAAAATTAGAGATATACAACATTTATATACACCTGTTGAAGGTCAGTTAAATAATGAGGCAACAATATTACAACTGACAAAATCTTTGCATCCAACGCCAGCTTTAGGCGGTGTGCCAAGGAAAGAGGCAATGGCAGCTATACGTAAGTATGAGCCTATGAATCGTGGGCTTTACGCTGCTCCAATTGGTTGGGTAGATGCTGACGGCAATGGGGAATTTGCAGTGGCCATTCGTTCAGCTGCTTTACTTAAGGACAAAGCTTATTTATATGCTGGTGGCGGTATTGTAGCAGATTCAGAGCCACAATCTGAATATGAGGAAACATTAGTGAAATTCCGTCCAATGCTTCGTGCGCTAGGAGGACAATTACATGAGTGAACGGAAAATATTAACGGATTATGTTTATAAAATGGTAGCATCACTAGTACAAGCTGGTGTTGAAAACGTTGTTGTCAGCCCTGGCTCACGTTCGACACCTTTAGCTTATGCATTTGCTTCAACGAAACAGCTTCATATGTATCGTCAAGTTGATGAACGATCAGCTGCCTTTTTTGCGCTAGGAATTGCAAAGGCTACAGCAAAACCTGTTGTTCTTTTATGTACATCGGGAACAGCTGCGGCAAACTATTTTCCTGCCATTGTTGAAGCAAGCTATGCTCGTGTACCGTTAATCGTCATTACAGCTGATCGTCCACATGAATTGCGAGAGGTGGGTGCACCACAGGCTATTAATCAGCCGAATTTATATGGTACAAATGTCAAATGGAGCGTGGATTTCCCTTTGGCAGATGGTGCCGCACCAACATTGCCGTTTATTGAGCGTCATACTGCACGTGCGGTAGCAGTGGCAATGAACGCACCATTTGGACCAGTGCATATTAATGTACCGTTCAGAGAACCTTTGTTGATTGATTTTCAAGAGGAACTTCCAGAAGCGATATTTAAGCATAGCAGTATGGGTCAGTTAGTACCTTCAAAGGAGACTCAACAAGAGCTATCGGAGATTTTACGTGCAACCAAAAGAGGCTTTATTATTATTGGTGAGCTAGCACTCGGTACAGATTTAACAACTATGTGGGAGTTTATTCGCCAATTAAAATGGCCGGTCATTGTCGAGAGTTTATCTAATATGCGGTCATCTGTCCCAGAAGATTGTCTCCCTTATATGATCACGACGTATGATGCCATTATGAAAAGTGAAGATTTTAAAGCATTAGTTGAACCAGATACGGTGCTACGCTTAGGAGCACAGCCTGTTTCTAAATTTATCATGCAATTTATTACAAAATCTCAGCCTAATGCTTATATTGTTGTCGATGAAGATCCGATGTTCCGTGATTCTACAGGTGTATCTACTCATTTTGTTCATGCTAGTGTTGGTGAGTGGCTCACGCAATTAGAAATCTCTGAAACAGCACTAGAAACAGAGTATTTAGCTGAGTGGCAGGATGCTAATGATATTGCACTTGAGTATATTGAACATTATGCTGACGGTGCGATTGATGAGGGAGCAATGGTAAGTCGATTACTAAAATTGATTCCGAATGGCAGTGATATTTTTGTTAGTAGCAGTATGCCAGTGCGTGATATTGATACGTTTTTAATGGCGACACCGAAGGATATTCGGATTGTTGCGAATCGTGGAACGAATGGTATTGATGGTGTCGTATCAACTGCAATGGGCTTTAGTCAAGGGAATAACCGTGAAACCTACTTGCTTATTGGCGATTTAGCCTTTTTACATGATGTCAACGGTCTCATTGCTTCAAGATACCAGGAATGCAATTTGACAATAATCGTTATGAATAATGATGGTGGTGGTATTTTCTCTTATTTACCACAAGCTACAGTTGAGGCGCATTATGAAGATTTATTTGGTACGCCAACAGCCCTTAAATTCCATGATATTGCCAATATGTACGATATGGATTATATACGAGTAGATGATATTTCAGAGCTATCAGTAAAGTTTACTACGATGAAAAAACGACCAATGCGCTTAATTGAAATTTTCACGAATCGAGAGGAAAATGTGTATGCGCATCGTGCACTATGGAATCGCATTAACGTAGGGTTAAAAGCATGGCAAAGCTAATGATTCGAGGGCTTGAAACATACGTAGAAATCTGGAATGAAGAAGCGGAGCAAACGCTCGTTGCATTGCATGGTTTTACAGGTAGTTCGGCTACATGGCGAAATTTAGCGAAAGCTCTACCTAGTGTACGAGTGATTGCCATTGATTTAATTGGCCATGGCCAAACAGCTATACCTCAACAAATTAGTCGTTTCTCTATGCAAGAACAAATCCAAGATTTAGAGGAAGTTTTTGGCCAGCTACAGCTCAAGAAATTTACGCTGCTAGGCTATTCAATGGGAGGAAGAGTTGCGTTATCGTATTCAACCTTCTACCCAGAACGCATTGACAAGCTCATTTTAGAAAGTGCTTCTCCAGGCTTACGAACTTCTAAGGAGCGTTCTGAACGCTGTGAGAGAGATAACGCTCTAGCTGAAAAAATAATTAGTAACGGTTTGTTATCATTTGTTAATGCGTGGGAGAACATTCCTTTGTTTGAATCTCAAAAGCGTTTATCGCATAGTGTACAAGAAGCTATTCGATTAGAACGACTTTCTCAGAAGGAGGAAGGCTTGGCAGGTAGTTTACGAGGGATTGGTACAGGCAGTCAGACATCGAATTGGATGTCATTGGAGAAGCTTGAATTTCCTGTTCTACTAATTACAGGCTCACTTGATGAGAAATTTTGTAAAATCGCACTAGAAATGAAAGCGTTATTAAAAAATGCCAAGCATGCGACGGTAAATGACGCAGGACATGCAATTCATGTGGAAAATCCCGCTGAGTTTGCTACAATAGTAGGGGAGTATTTAACTTCTTTCAACACCAATGAAAGAAGTTAAAGCCTCCGGCGGATGTCACGGAATCGGAAAGGAATGCTTTGTGCTTGCACAAAGCCGATTCCAGACACAATTATGCCGAGGCATAATTGATAGTAATATAATTTTTACGTTATCGCCTCGATTTTGAACGAGACGAATTTAATTATTAGGAGGCAATTCAATGACACGTCAATGGACAAGTTTACATACTTATGAAGACATTAAGTATGAGTTCTATAACGGTATCGCAAAAATTACGATCAACCGTCCAGAAGTGCGCAACGCATTCCGACCAAAAACGGTAATGGAAATGATCGATGCTTTTTCACGTGCACGTGATGACAAAAATGTTGGAGTTATCATTTTAACTGGTGAAGGTGAGCATGCCTTCTGTTCAGGTGGAGACCAAAAAGTACGCGGCCATGGTGGCTACGTTGGTGAAGATGAAATCCCACGTCTAAACGTTCTTGATTTACAACGTTTAATCCGTGTTATTCCAAAACCTGTAGTAGCAATGGTTGCAGGTTATGCAATCGGTGGAGGACACGTATTACACGTTGTCTGTGACTTAACAATTGCTGCTGACAACGCTCGTTTTGGACAAACTGGACCAAAAGTTGGTTCATTCGATGCTGGGTATGGTTCAGGCTATCTTGCACGTATTATCGGACATAAAAAGGCGCGTGAAATTTGGTACCTTTGCCGTCAATATGATGCACAGCAAGCACTTGATATGGGATTAGTTAACACGGTTGTTCCTTATGAGCAACTAGAAGATGAAACTGTACAATGGTGTGAAGAAATGCTACAAATGTCTCCAACTGCTCTACGCTTCTTAAAAGCAGCAATGAATGCAGATACAGACGGTTTAGCAGGTCTTCAACAAATGGCTGGCGACGCTACTCTTCTTTACTACACAACAGATGAAGCTAAAGAAGGTCGTGACGCATTCAAAGAAAAACGTCAACCAGATTTCGGTCAATTCCCAAGATTCCCTTGATTATCTGAAACGTTGAACGGCTCGTATCTTAATGAGATACGAGCTTTTTGTATATCTAAAGGAGCGAGACGGATAAACTTGCTAGAGTGGCGGAAAGTTATGGCTTAGCAACGGAAGCTCGTGCAATAGCAGGGGAACATGATGTTTTAGCGGCGGACCGTGAAGCAATAGCGGCGGACCGTGAAGCAATAGCGGCGGACCGTGAAGCAATAGCGGCGGAACATGATGTTTTAGCGGCGGACCATGAAGCTTTAGCGGCGGACCATGAAGCTTTAGCGGCGGACCATGAAGCTTTAGCGGCGGACCATGAAGCTTTAGCGGCGGACCATGAAGCAATAGCGGCGGACCGTGAAGCAATAGCGGCGGACCGTGAAGCAATAGCGGCGGACCATGAAGCTTTAGCGGCGGACCGTGAAGCAATAGCGGCGGACCGTGAAGCAATAGCGGGGGACCATGAAGCAATAGCGGCGGACCATGAAGCAATAGCGGCGGACCGTGAAGCAATAGCGGCGGACCAAGATGCAATAGCGACGGAAAGCCATACTTTAACGGCGGAAACCCATGTTCTAGCTGCAGAAAGCCATACTTTAGCAACGGGACAGCATGTCAAATGACCTGAATTGCATAATCAAGTAGCAGAAAATCATGTCAGAGCACCGAATAGACGGATGATGCGATAAAGCAGTAAGATTAGGCTGATTGGAGGAATAAAGAGATGTATTTAAATTGGATTTTACAGCGAGCGTATTTAACACCTTTACGAAACGGTTTAACATATAATGGGCAGGCTTGGACATTTCAAGAATTAAATGATTTATCGTTAAAACGTGCACGTCAACTTACAGCACTGGATATTAAGCAAGGAGACCGTATTGCTATAATGGGGCCGAGTAAGCCTTCCTTGGTCATTATGATGTACGCGTGTATGCATTTACAATGTGAAATGGTCATGCTAAATCGTAGGCTAACACAGGATGAAATTGCCTATCAGCTAGAGGATTCAAAAGCTATGGCAGTATTAATTGCAGATGAGGATGTTGAAAAATTACCATCACATACGTCTTATTATTTATTTTCTACTATAGAAAAAAGTACGGAAGCGGCTATTGATATTACGAAAGAATGGTCTTTAAACCAAACAACATCGATTATGTATACATCTGGTACGACTGGTTTTCCAAAGGGCGTTTGCCAAACTGTCGGAAATCACCAGGCAAGTGCAACGGCCTCCGTTTTAAATATAGGTTTGCATGCGGAGGATACTTGGTTATGTGCTGTACCACTTTTTCATATTAGTGGCTTTTCTATTTTAGTGCGCTCACTATTGTACGGTAATAAAGTGCATTTATATGATCAATTTGATGCAGAAGCCATTTCCAAAAATATTATGGATGGCGAGGTTACACATATGTCGGTAGTCGCTGTCACATTGGAAAGGATTTTACATACCCTTGAAAAGAAAAACGCACAAGCCTCACCGAAATTTAAAATGATGCTAGCAGGTGGTGGACCAGTGCCAGAAGATTATTTAAAGAGAGCGCATGCATTAAATTTAGCTGTAGCTCAAACGTATGGTATGACTGAAACTTCGTCACAAACTGCAACATTAGCTAATGAGGATGCGATGCGAAAAACTGGTTCTGCGGGAAAACCGTTATTTTTCAATCAAATTCGCATTGCTGAGCCGAATGACAATGGTGAAGGAGAAATTTGCATACGTGGCCCACATGTTACACCGGGGTATATTGGTCGTTTTGCCGACAAAAATGCAACGATTGATGGATGGCTTCATACTGGGGATATTGGTTATATAGATGAAGATGGTTATTTATTTGTCATTGATCGTCGGGCTGATTTAATTATTTCAGGTGGCGAAAATATTTATCCTGCTGAAATCGAAAATGTACTACTTACACACCCTGCTGTTAAAGAAGCGGGAGTATGCGGCATTGATGATGATGCTTGGGGGCAAGTACCAATCGCCTTTGTTGTATTAAAAGAAGAAGTACAGGTAGAGCAAATACGAGCATTTTGTCAAAAGAAGCTTGCGAAATATAAAATACCAAAAGATATTATTGTTACGGACGAGCTCCCTCGAAACGGTGCCAATAAGCTACTTCGTAGAAAATTAATGCACGAATAACAAAAGGAAGCCTCCATTATAGGTGTTTGACATTAAGGATTTAATTTTTTAAGATAGATTTTCAAAATGGGGGTAAAGCAATGAAATTTAAAGGATCTATATATTTAAACAAATTGTTTGAACCAGAAGAAAATTCTCTGAGAGTACTTATCGATAGGTGTAATGTGAACAATACCAAGGAGTTCGTGAAAATTACAGATAAGGTTGAAATAGAAGCCTCCTCAGAAGCTGCTCATCGGACGCCCCCAGGAAGCCTTTGCTCTGCGCGTCAGCGACAAAGCGCCTAGCCGGAACGGAAATCAACCCCTCATGTTGCCCAAAAGCCATACTTCCATTTGTTTCATTTAAACAATAGTTTTTTCTATCACTATAAAGAAGCCTTCATTTATAAGAAGGCTTCTTTTATTCGTTTTAAGAATCATTTTTAGTAAACTTTTAGGATTAAATTAATCATTCATTAACATAATAAAAAATTACAGGCATAAACTAGTTATTAAAGGAGAAAGACTCATATGAGAAAATATATATATAATGTTGTCATTATATTATTTGTTCTACAAATGAGTCATGTGCAAGTATTCGCAAACTATGAACAAAAGAATATCGCAACGGCCAATACAATAGAAACACTACAACATCTTATTCAAAAACAAGTCATGCAATTATCTACTGAAATTGATATTCGTTATACTGGTAATACGTCGGAAATAAAAGATGAACTATCAGAGCTTGTAAAACATGCTATTCAGGATCCATATATTTACGCCAATATTTCTAGTTTTAAATGGAAATATGATGGCTATGCCAATAATATTGTCATTAGTTTTGTGTTTACCTATCATATTACACAGAAAGAGGAGGTATTCGTAGAACAGACTTTGACGAATATTATTACACCTATGCATGGATTAAGTGAATTGCAGAAAATACAGGCTGCACATGATTTTATCGTTCTATCTGCTGAATATTCGAAGGACACGAAAGGAAGTCAATATTCTCCCTACACATTGCTTACGGAGAACAAGGGAGTTTGTCAGGCATATGCTCTAGTGCTTTATCGAATGCTAGAGAAGCTAGGCTTTGAGGTACAATATGTGCCAGGAAATGTAGGGGAACAATTACACGCCTGGGTCTTAGTGAAGCTTGATAATGAATGGTATCATATAGATGTTACATGGGATGATCCATTGCCTGATCGTAAAGGTGAGGTCCGTTATCATTATTTTTTAGTGTCTGATCGCCAATTAGCTCAGGATCACTCTTGGGACTATACGAGTTTCCCAGCCGCTACAAGTGAAGCTTATTTTGATTTACAAAAAACGGATAAGGTTGAAGTTCTTACGAAACCGATACTAGATAGTCATTTTGCCTTTGATAAAGGGCTATTCATTTTAAGTAAAAATAAACAAACAGTAAAACAATTAATAGAACAGTCTAGACTGCTTTTTAAAAGTAATAAAAGCGATAATTTTGTTCAGGTGCATTTAAATGAATGGGAACCAATCATTTTAGAAAGTAATATAGCCCAAGTAAAGGGTAATCGAAAGATAACACAAAATGCTATCCATAAGAAAAAAGGGCTAATTAGTATTTATAGAGTGGAAAAAAGAATGCCACAAGAAAAGTACGTCATAATAAAGGAGGTGCCCCATACTTTGTTCGGGGCACCTCCTTACTCATTTATTTGTGTTTATTTAACTTCTTTCAGCGAGTGTCCAAACGATTACGGACGCAATTATGCCGAGGCCTATTTCATTGCAGTATTTAAAGTTTTAATATTTCTCTTCATAAGGGTGAAGTAAGTTTCATTATTCTTTACATCATCTGCTGTTAAAACACTTAAATTGTGTAAGACAAGAGATTCTGCTCCGACCTCTTTTTGGATAACTTCAGCTAATTTAGAAGAGACATTTTGCTCGAATAAAATGTAGTGAATATGCAATTTATTTGCTTTATCAACAATCGCCGTAAGTTCTTTTTGAGAAGGCTCGTTTTGTGAGTTTAAACCGGCTATTGGAACTTGCTTTAATCCGTATTGTCCTGCGATATAGCCAAATGCTGCATGAGATACGAAGAACGTTTTCTCTTGCGCTTTATCAGCCATAGCTTTAAATTCATTGTCTAAATCTTGTAGTTCTTTTACTAATGCCTCGTAGTTAGCTGTAAATGTAGCTTCTTGTTCTGGCATTTTTTCAACTAGAGTGTTTTTAATGGAAAGTGCTAAGTCTTGACTTATAGTTGGAGATAGCCAAACATGTGGATCTACATTACCATGATCATGGTCCTCATGTCCGTGTCCATCTTCATCTTCGTGATCATCATGTGAGTGACCTGTGCTCACAGCTAATTTTTCATCTGAAACCTGATCTGCAGTTGCTACCATTGTTACATCTTCATTCGCCAGAGTCTTTTTAGCATTTTCAACAAAGCCTTCTAGCCCTAAGCCTATATAGAAAAACATATCGGCATCTGCTAATTTCATCATATCTTTTTGTGTTGGCTCAAATGTGTGCTCATTGGCGCCAGCAGGATAAATTGAAGAAACCTCTACAAAATCGCCACCAATTCGTTGTGCAAAATAACTTAATGGATAGACAGTTGTGTAAATTGTTAATTTATCCTTTTTCTCAGACTGTTTGGATGTAGCTGATTTATTCCCACAGGCAGCAGTGAATAGGGCAAGAACTGTAATTAAAAATAACAAAAATACTTTTTTCATCTTATAGTATACCTCTTTCAAATAGTAATCATTACGATTTGTTTTTTTGAACAATTTCTATAATAACGCACATTTGAAAAAAGCACAAGAAAAAATGACCCTCGAAAATTAATTCTTTTTCGAAGGCCATTTTTCAGGTACTGGATCAAAGCCACCTGGATGGAACGGATGGCATTTTGATATACGTTTAATTGTTAAATAGAATCCTTTAATGGCACCATGTTTTTGAAAAGCTTCAAGTCCATAGGAGGAGCATGTAGGATGGAAGCGACAGGATGGCGGTGTCATAGGTGATATAAATTTTCTGTAAAACTTAATGAGCCATATAAAGGGATATTTCATAGTTGTTTATCCTTTTGTTGAGCGTTGATTTGCTTAGGCTTAGCATCGATAGTTTGTGTAAAGAAATTGCTTTTTTTCTTCAACAAGACAATAACAGAAACGCCAAACATAAGCATCATCATTGCGATCATAATGATTATTGGTAATGGTACTCCCATTGCTTTCACCCCAAATTCTATTGTTAATAATATTATAAAAGAATGTCTAAAAAAATGTACAAAATGAACTAGTCATCATCTTGATGAAAGCTTTGCTGTGGTTTATCATCGACTGTATGTTTAAAAGCATACGCACGGTTGACACTTAAAATAGTCGCGACCGTTACTAATATTACGATGATTGCTGCTACAACGAAGAGTGTGATTAAACTCATGGCATTCACTCCGTTCCTTATTCATACTCTCTATTATAAATTAGATAATCTTACTTAGTTGTGAAGGAAGTTTGACATTCCAGCGAATAAAACAGTCATTTTACCACCATACTATAGTAAAAGGAGTGTTTTGTAGAGATGGATCGTCAACGTGTATATTTTTCACTTGCCAATAGAACGTATTATACAAATCCATATGCAGGACAGTGGAACTTTGAACTCAACATAGATCGCCAAGCATTAGATGTATTTGAAAAGATTTTTCAGCAAATGCAAATGTTGGAAATTGCGAATGCGTGGCGTGCGCAATTGCCATATATACAGTATCATCTTGATAGAGAAAATGATGAAATTGATTTGCGATTAAAAAAAATCTATGCACTTGTTCATGAGTATGGGGATGCGGATACGAAGGCATTTGTTGAACAACTTCCATATTTCAATAAACGTGTCTAAAGGTAGGGTCACTGAAAAACATCAGTGACTCTTTTTTATTGATGAAAGCTAATTTCTCTTGACGGATTAACCATTATCATAAGAGAAGAGCACATGTTTTTAGGCGTCAATTTGTGGCACTGTTATTGTTCGAGATCGAATGAACATAATCGTAGATGTCGTATTACTTCTTAATAGACGCCTATCGCACCGCTTAATGGAAGTTAATATTAGTGATTTTATCTGTTGATTGTACATACATGAATACTCTATAGTGAAATAAAAGGTCATCACGGTAACGCTGATTCGACTCAGTGTATGAAATATAGAATAAGGAGTTGAAGAGCATGTTTACATTTACAGATTTAAATGGTTTACAAGTGGATTTAAGTTTTAAAAGAGATGAATTGGACACTGAGCCTAAGCATGTACTTGTTTTATTAAAACATGAAAATAAGTGGTTATGTACGATTCATAAACGACGTGGTGTCGAGGTTCCAGGTGGAAAGCAAGAACCTGGGGAAACATTGGAGCAGGCAGCAATTAGGGAAGTATTCGAGGAGACTGGTGTTCATGTGAAAAATCTTAGATGGTTTGCAGAATACGCCGTTCATGATGACATCTTATTTTGTAAAACGGTCTTTACCGCGCAGTTTGCGGGGCAGGAGGACATTGAATTTGATTTAGAAACTTCAGGGATGACTTGGCTAACGGATGAAGAATTTGCTCATCATCCAAATTTAAGCTTTCATATGAAGGATGCAGGAATGCAGAAAATGCTGGAGGAGTTGAAGCATTATGATCAATGGTAAGATCGTTGGAAAACGTCCTTATCCTTCGCCTAATCCAGCTATTCGTTTAACGGAAATCACGTATATGTCACATGGCTTACGTGTGAAGGGATTACTAGCGGAACCTAAGGCAGAAGGTACATATGATGGCTTTTTATATTTACGGGGAGGCATGCAAAGCATTGGCATGGTTAGACCTTCGCGTGTCGCGCAATTTGCAGCTCAAGGCTTTATCGTTTTTGCTCCATATTACCGTGGCAATCGAGGTGGAGAAGGTCGAGATGAATTTGCAGGAGCTGATCGGTATGACGCTGTATACGCAGTAGACGTGCTAAAACAGTTTTGCAATGATAAT
Organism: Lysinibacillus sp. NPDC096382; assembly: GCF_044762845.1. Classification (NCBI taxonomy): domain Bacteria; kingdom Bacillati; phylum Bacillota; class Bacilli; order Caryophanales; family Bacillaceae; genus Lysinibacillus; species Lysinibacillus sp. NPDC096382. The sequence continues at coordinate 279,254 of NZ_JBIWFC010000004.1, read as the reverse complement.
ATTCATGTTTTTGGTTTTTCACGTGGTGGCATTATGGCGCTTTGGACTGCTATTTTACGTAGAGATATTACATCTGTTGTGACATGGGCAGGAGTATCTGATGCAACAGCTACATATTGGGAGCGGACAGATATGCGCAGGATGATGAAGCGGGTTATTGGAGGGACGCCTAATCGTGTACCAGATGCTTATGACGCTCGAACACCACTTTTTGAGATAGAGCACATTACAGCTCCAGTACTTATTATTCATGGCTATCGTGATGAAAATGTAGATATTGAGCATGCGAGACAATTAGAATTTTATTTAAAGGATGCTAATAAAAGATATGAAACATGCTATGATCTTCGCTATGCTCATCAGTTTCCACCGGCCGAAAATCGAGCAACAGTACATGCACTGTGTGAATGGATGAAACGTCAATAGATGACGCTTTGAACCAACGTAGGATAAAATTAGAAAATCAACGCCTTTTTGATAACTCTTTTTTAAAATGGCGTTTTCTGTTTGAAAAAACTGCTCAGCAAGCCCGAAGAATTGCTCAGGTAGATTAAAAAACCGTACAGGTGCTTAATATCAGGCACCTGTACGGTAGAAAAAGATATTTACTCTGTATATTTTGCTAAGAAGTTATTAATAGTTTTCCAGTAAGAGTCTCCAGCAACGCTTTCTGCAAGGCTATGTCCGGCACCTTCAACTATAAATTTCTCCTTCGGTACATTGGCAGCCTCGTATACTTTATCTAGCATATCAGATGGAACAAATGTATCATTACTTCCATGAATGAATAGCATAGGTGTTTTCGATTTCGCTACTTGCTTGACGCTATCAGCTTCACCAAGCGTATAGTCAGCTTTTAACTTCGTTACAATTGAAGAAAACTGCATAATGGGGAATTCAGGTAACTTAAAGAGTTCTTGCAATTGATAGGAGAATTCATCCCAAACTGAGGAATAACCACAATCCTCAATGATAGCCTTAACATTGCCAGGTAGCTCCTCTCCTGAGGCCATCATCACTGTAGCACCTCCCATGGAAACACCATACAAAATAATTTCAGCGTTTTTATCAGAACTGATCACATTATTAATCCAAGAGACTACATCAAGTCGATCATGCCAACCCATACCGATATAGTCACCCTCACTTTTTCCATGAGCCCTTGCATCAGGTACGAGAACATTGTAGCCTGTATCGTAAAAATGCTTAGCATACTTTGTCATTTGTGAGCCATCAGATGAATATCCATGGAAAACAATTGCCCATTTATTTGTTTCGTTTGTATTTTTAAGTGTATAGGCATGTAATTTTAAATTATCGAAAGCCTGTATGTAAGAGTCCTTGTAATTCTCTTTAAACCACTTCTCGCTCTCTTCTTTTTCTTTAGCATCCTTAGGACTAACAGCAATAGAATTGTGCGGAGCATTAAACACATCTGATTTATCAGTATTAGGATTTAAGGCAAAATTATAAAAATAATTCCCTGCAAAAAATCCAGCCACAACAAACAATACTAATAGCAGACTGACAATGGTAATAATCACTTTATATTTCTTTTTCATATATATCCTCCTAAAACTACTATTATGAATTATACACAAAGATACTAATATGAAAAGTAGAATTCTCAAAATAGGGAATAAAAAAAAGGGAACGACTGAAATCGTTCCCTTTGCTTAGTAAATTATTTTAATGGACCGCCAAGTTTAGTGATAGCTTCAGAAACATTTGAGAATTTCTTGAAGTTTTCGTTGAATAAACCAGCAAGTTCAGCAGCTTTTTTATCATAAGCAGCTTTGTCTGCCCATGCATCACGAGGATTAAGCACTTCTGTCGGTACACCTTCAATAGAAGTTGGAATGTTCAAACCGAATACTGAATCTTGAATTGTTTCAACATCAGTTAATTTGCCATCAATTGCAGCACGTACCATTGCACGAGTGTAAGAAAGCTTCATTCGGCTACCAGTACCATATTCGCCACCAGTCCAACCAGTGTTCACTAAGAATACTTGTGCACCGTGCTCGTCAATTTTTTGACCTAACATTTCAGCATAAACTGTTGCTGGAAGTGGAAGGAATGGAGAACCGAAGCAAGTTGAGAATACTGGTTCTGGCTCTGTTACACCACGTTCTGTACCAGCAAGTTTAGATGTGAAACCGCTTAGGAAGTGGTACATTGCTTGCTCTTTTGTTAATTTACTGATTGGAGGTAATACACCAAACGCATCAGCTGTTAAGAAGATGATTGTTTTTGGGTGACCTGCAACAGATGGATCAACAATATTTTCGATGTATTGAATTGGATAAGCTACACGCGTATTTTCTGTTAATGAACCATCATCATAGTCACAAACTCGAGTTTCTGGATCAACAGCTACGTTTTCTAGAACAGAACCGAAGCGGATTGCGTTGTAGATTTCTGGTTCTTTTTCAGCAGAAAGGTTAATTGTTTTTGCATAGCAACCGCCCTCAATGTTGAATACACCGTTATCAGACCAACCGTGTTCATCGTCACCGATAAGCTTACGGTCAGGATCAGCTGATAAAGTTGTTTTACCAGTACCAGATAAACCGAAGAATAATGCAACATCTCCAGCTTCACCAACGTTTGCTGAGCAGTGCATTGAAAGGATGCCTTGTTGTGGTAACAAGTAGTTCATAATACCGAAAATAGATTTTTTGATTTCACCAGCGTATTCAGTACCACCGATTAGGATAATTTTCTTTTCAAGTGATACAATGATGAATGTTTCAGAAGCAGTACCATCAATAGCAGGATCTGCTTTAAAGTTAGGAGCTGAGATAACTGTGAAGTCAGCAACATGAGAAGCCAATTCTTCTTCAGTTGGACGGATAAATAATTGATGAGCGAAAAGATTGTGCCAAGCATATTCATTGATTACTTGGATGCTTAATTGCGAATCTTTGTCAGCACCAGCAAAGCCTTTGAATACGAATAATTCTTCACGTTCTTTTAAATATTTTACTACTTTTACATATAAGTTATCGAACACTTCAGAAGAAATTGGTCGGTTAACTTTTCCCCAGTCAATTTTATCCTTTGTGCTCTCTTCTTCTACCGTATATTTATCTTTAGGTGAACGACCAGTGTATTTGCCAGTTTCTGCACGAACTGCGCCATCTACTGTTAACATAGCTTCACCACGAGATGTAGCTTTTTCAGCTAATTGTGGTACTGAAAGTTGAACATTAATGTTACCGCCGTTTAATAATTCCTTCAGTTCGTTTGCAATTTCTACTGAATTCATCGATTAAATACCATCCTTTTTTATAGTATTCCCTTGAGTCTGAGGGAGATTTTCTTAATTTCAAAAATAGTATAACACAATTGCTTAAATAATCTATACTAATTCAGAAATTATTTTTCAGATTTTATTACTTTTCAAGAAAACGACAAAAAGTAAATTGATTCGTTTTTATAATGCTTTTTACCCTATTTATAAGTGATCACACATTCACTTTCGACACAGCAAAATTGTGTTTGGAAGCTTTTGGATAACATGGGGTTCGCACAGGATGTGAAGTTTTAGCTTGTTTTTTATAGTTGGAGCTTGTCTTCGACTAAAAAGGGGCTATAATCATATTCATCCACCACATGTTTTGTAGCTAACGCTTTGCTTTTGCTGCAAAATGTACTGTAAAGGGTTACACATATGTTAACACATGATGTGAGGTGGAGAGTAGGGATTATTTTGTTTTAATTTACAGCATAACCCAAATTCCTTTCTGTATAAATCCCATACTTTCTTTGAATACAACCAATTATGCCACAGCATGCTTTCGCCAGAGAAGACACTCGCTGAAAGAAGATAAAAATATTTGACAATGTTCGACCATTTACGTATTATGAGATATTGAACGGATACTCTTATCCCGAGCTGGTGGAGGGTCAGGCCCTGTGAAACCCGGCAACCTGCATGAACTATTTCACGACATGCGCTGGTGCCAATCTGATGCAAGGGGAAACTCCCTTGAACGATAAGAGTGAAAGGTTACGAAGTCATTATTCCTTTCCTCATGTTAAGTAAGCGTGAGAAAAGGATTTTTTTATTGTTAAAAACGAATTAAAGGTAAGTATACAGTCCTTTCCTTATTATAATGACGGATCTTTCGAAAATCCTCGTGTTAAAAGCATCAGCTGTTTATTTGTGCGAAAGCGTAGTGACAGCAACAAATGTTTACTGTGCGAAAGTGCAACGACAGCAACAAATGTTTACTGTGCGAAAGTGCAACGACAGCAACAACGGCTTGAGAGTTCAATCCTTAGGGGCGAACTTGACATGGGTAATGAGTACCGTATTAATTCGCAAATATTATTTGTAAAAGTAATAGGAGGAAAATCAAATGACAAACCGTCGACTGTTTACATCAGAGAGTGTAACAGAAGGACATCCAGACAAAATTTGTGACCAAATCTCGGATGCCATTTTAGATGCTATTTTAGCAGAAGATCCAAACGCGCGTGTAGCGTGTGAAACAACAGTAACAACAGGCTTAGCGTTAGTAGCAGGAGAAATTACTACTTCTACTTATGTAGATATTAAAGGTATCGTTCGTGATACTGTAGCAGAAATCGGTTATACACGTGGGAAATACGGCTTTGATGCTGAAAACCTAGCAGTACTTGTTGCGATTGGCGAGCAATCACCTGATATTGCCCAAGGTGTTGACCAAGCATTAGAGGCGCGTGAAGGCTCTATGACAGACGCTGACATTGAAGCAATCGGTGCAGGTGACCAAGGTTTAATGTTCGGTTATGCATGTAACGAAACGCCAGAGCTTATGCCATTACCAATTAGTTTAGCGCATAAATTAGCTCGTCGTTTAACGGAAGTACGTAAATCTGGTGAATTAGCATATTTACGCCCAGATGGAAAAACGCAAGTAACGGTTGAATATGATGAAAACAATGTACCAGTACGCGTTGATACGATTGTCATTTCAACACAGCATGATGAAGAAGCTACACTTGAGCAAATTCAAGCAGACTTAAAAGAATTCGTTATTACTCCAGTTGTTCCAAGTGAATTACTAGATGCCGATACTAAATATTTCATCAACCCAACTGGCCGATTCGTAATTGGTGGTCCTAAAGGGGATGCTGGTTTAACTGGACGTAAAATCATCGTTGATACATACGGTGGCTATGCACGTCATGGTGGAGGTGCTTTCTCAGGTAAGGACGCAACTAAAGTAGACCGTTCAGCGGCATATGCAGCACGCTATGTGGCGAAAAATATCGTAGCTGCTGGTTTAGCTGATCGAGCTGAAGTACAACTAGCTTATGCGATTGGTGTTGCTCAACCTGTATCTATTGCTGTTGATACATTTGGAACAGGAAAAGTTACGGAAAGTGAAATTGTAAAATGGGTACGCGAGCTATTTGATCTACGCCCAGCGGGGATTATTAAAATGCTTAACCTTCGTCGTCCTATTTATAAGCAAACTGCCGCATATGGTCACTTCGGTCGTACAGATTTAAATGTTCCTTGGGAACAAACAGACAAAGCTGACGCATTAAAAGAAAAAGCAGGTTTATAAACTATTCAGCTAAAGCAATGAAGTATCTGGAAAAATATTTTAAAATACTATTACAGAAAGGGGCTCAATATTTTTATAGCCCCTTTCACTGTTTTTAACGAAAAAAATAAGCTCCTAATCATGGAGGGCTCTGTTACCCAAGAAAACGTGGAGCTGCTTTGATTTAGTTAAATTAATTTTTTGGTTGAAGAGATTTATAGTATTGACCCTTTTCTACATATTCACGTATGATGCGTTCCATATCTTCTTTATCTTCATCATTTAATTCTCTTACAACCTTTGCAGGACGGCCTAGTGCTAAGCTATTTGGAGGAATTACTTTGCCTGGAGGAACTAGACTACCCGCCCCAATGAATGCACCCTCTCCAATCTCCGCTCCGTCTAATACTATAGAGCCCATACCTATTAAGGCTTTTTTTCGAATCGTACAGCTATGTAAAGTTACTTGATGTCCTACTGTTACTTCATCTTCAATAATTAGTGGATATTTAGGGCTTTGATGTAAGCAACAGAGGTCTTGAATACTAACTCTTTTTCCTATAATTGTTGGTGATACATCTCCTCGAATAACTGTGTTAAACCAAATTGTTGTTTCAGCACCTATTGTAACGTCGCCAGTAACTGTTGCATAATCAGCAATGAAAACAGAAGGATCGATATTGGGCTTTTTACCTTTAAATGGATAGATCATGAGTATCGCCTCTTTTCTTTCTATGATGTAATATTATCGTATCAAATACGCAACATGATGGAAATATAAAATTAAAATGATCTAGATATTCCGATATAATCATTGTGTAATTATTTTTTTAGGAGGACTATGTGAAATGTGGAAATGGGAAGCTGATGGACAAGCAAAGGCTGTGGTTGCTATTCTTCATGGTGCATATGAAAATCACCGTTGGTATGCATGGCTTATAGAAAAACTTAGATTGGAAGGCTTCCACATAGTCATGGGGGATTTACCTAATCATGGAGTAAATGTAGGATATTCAAAAATTCACGATGAAGATTTTAAAGAATACAACAAATATACAAGGAATTTAATCGAGAATGCATTTTCGTATAATTTACCTGTCATTTTAATAGGACATGGGCTTGGCGCGACTCTATTACTACATACCATGCAAAAACGAAAATATGAATGTGCAGGAATTATTTTAACTTCACCATGGCTTCATTTAAAGCTATTGCCAGGTAAACTCTCAAATGCTTTAACTAGTTTAAGTGCCTTGACTGCCAATGTGAAACTGACCCATGAAATTACATTAGAATCATTAACGCGCAGTATAGAAGGTAGAGATGAGATGAAGGATGAAGTTCCTTTTTCATCCGTTGTTTCAGTGAAATGGTATCGCGAGCTACAACAAATGATGCGCAATTTAGTGTTATTGCCTAAGGCTGAATTCCCAAATAGGCCTATGTTAGTTATGACAGCTGAAAAAGATAACATTACTGAAACTAAACAAACAAGGAATTGGCTTTATCAGATGGAATTTACAGAGTTTCAATTCAAAGAATGGGCAAACTGTTATCATAATCTATTTCATGAAGTAGAGCGTGACGAGATTTTTGCTTATATACGTGATTTTATTAATAATGCTCTTCGAAGAATTGGCTATATAATTGAATAGTGAATTTCCTCTCCAATTAACTAGAAAAATTACTAACTTTTTGTTACTTAAATATAATGTTGTAATTTTCTGAAAAGTGTAATACTATAATGACTTAAAGTGATGCTTTTCAAATTGGAGGGGTAAAATGGAAGCAATTGTTGGGAAAATTAATGAGATTTTGTGGGGACCGTGGTTTATTTATGGCATTTTGTTAATTGGGCTCTTCTTTTCAATCATTACACGGTTCCTACAAGTAAGACACATTAAAGATATGTTTGTTTTAATGTTTAAAGGCGAAAAATCGGAGAAGGGGATTTCCTCTTTCCAAGCGATGTCTATTGCATTATCTGGTCGAGTAGGTACAGGTAATATTGCCGGTACTGCTACAGCAATCGGGATGGGGGGACCTGGTGCTGTTTTTTGGATGTGGGCAATCGCCTTTATCGGTGCGGCAACTGCTTACGTGGAGTCTACGTTGGCTCAAATTTATAAAGAAGAGAAAGACACAGAATATCGTGGCGGGCCAGCTTTTTACATAGAAAAAGGAATGGGGCAAAAGTGGTTTGCAGTTATTTTCGCTGTTGCCGCATTAGTTGCCATGTTAATTTTGATGCCAGGTGTTCAATCGAATGCAATTGCGACAGCAGTTGAAAACGCTTTCGATGTTAAGACTTGGATAACAGGACTTATTATTGTCGTACTATTAGGTACTATTATTATTGGTGGTGTAAAATGGATTGCCAATGCTGCACAAGTCATTGTACCGTTTATGGCATTAGCATATATTCTGATGGCCATCATTATTATTGTAATGAATATTAAAGAAGTACCAGCTGTATTTTCATTAATTTTTTCTAGCGCATTTGGAGCGCAAGAAATTTTTGGTGGTATTATTGGCTCCGCTATTGCATGGGGGGTTAAACGAGGTATTTATTCAAATGAAGCAGGTCAGGGGACAGGTGCGCATCCGGCAGCGGCAGCAGAAGTATCACACCCTGCTAAACAAGGTATCGTTCAAGCAGCTTCTGTGTATATTGATACGCTATTAATCTGTTCAGCTACAGCATTTATGATTTTATTTACTGGTATGTATAATGTACACGATGAAAAAGCGGGTACTGATTCATTTGTTTATGTTGGCGATTTCAACAAAGGCGGATTAACTGGAGAAGAACAAATCACATTTGCGAAAAGTATTAAAGAAGGCGCAGCATTCACACAATATGCAGTTGACTCTTCACTACCAGGTTTTGGTGGACCATTCGTAGCGATTGCCTTATTCTTTTTTGCTTTTACGACAATTATGGCATACTACTACATTGCAGAAACGAATGTGGCTTATTTATTCTCAGGAGGTACAGAAAAAGTCGTCATATGGCTAGCTAAATTCGCAATTTTAATTTCTGCATTTTACGGTACAATCCGTACATCCGATCTTGCTTGGGCAATGGGGGATGTTGGGCTAGGTCTAATGGTTTGGATTAACGTTTTAGCGATATTAATTATTATGAAGCCTGCTATAGTCGCTTTAAAGGACTATGAGAGACAGAAAAAAGAAGGAAAAGATCCTGTTTTTGATCCTCGTAAACTAGGAATTAAAGGAGCAGATTTCTGGGTAGACTATAATGAAAAACGTAAAAATAAATAGATAAAAAAGAGAAAGCTATCTAATAGATTTTAATATTCTATTAGATAGCTTTTTTGATTTTATAAAAAGAAAATAAATTTTCTGTTGACTGCAATAGAAAAAGAAGGTATATTTTGTTTTAAGGAAATTATCTTTCCTTTGAGAAACATTTTGGGAGGAGGTGAAAAAATGACTGTGTTCCATTTACCGAAACTATCATATGATTATGATCAGTTGGAGCCTTATATTGATGCTAGAACGTTAGAAATTCATCATGCTAAGCATCATGCTACGTATGTAAATAATTTAAATGCGGTCTTAGAAGGTCATAAGGATTTGCAAAATATGTCATTAGAAGATTTATTACGCAATCTTGATGTACTTCCAGCTGACATTCAAACAGCTGTACAAAATAATGGTGGAGGTCACTATTGCCACAGTTTGTTTTGGGAATTGATGAGTCCCTGTGGTGGTGGCAAAGCGAATGCAGATATGGGAAAGGCGATTGATTATTATTTTAAAACGTTTGATAATTTTCAGGATCAGCTTTCTAAAGCAGCAATTACCCGCTTTGGAAGTGGGTATGGCTGGCTAGTGCTTGATGGCGAACAATTAACCATTATGAGTACAGCTAACCAAGACACACCTTTAAAAGAAGGGAAAATTCCTCTACTCGTTATTGATGTATGGGAACATGCATATTATTTGAAATATCAAAATCGCCGACCTGAATTTGTTACGAATTGGTGGAATACTGTCGATTGGGATAAAGTCAATCAACGATATGTGGATGCAATGAAACAACAAACACTTTTAAAATCTAACTAAGCTAAGTTAATTAAGGTAATTTGACATGAAAGTAATAATTAAGTACTCCTCCCTATCCCCCGCGCCATCGGGGGATATTTTCTTTTCAAAATTAAAAGGCAGATTCCAATGTTCTATCGGAATCACGCCTTATATCGAAAGGTTTAATTAACTTAACGAGTAATCTTTCATTTTCTCCAAAGCTATCACAAAGGGTGGATCATTTTGTTGATTTAGAAACTCGTATTTTAATACATGTACATATTTTTGGGGAAGTTGACTGACATATTCTATCACTGCATCCCGTTCTTCCTTACCACCCGGATGACCGTGATAAATGACAAGGACAATAAGACCACCGATTTTGAGTAGCTTTAGCAAATCTTCAATCGCTTGTATCGTTGTATTTGGCTGTGTAACGATGTCGTGATTACTACCAGGCAAATACCCAAGATTGAAAATTGCAGCAGCTACCGGCTTGTGTACATAGTTGGCTACTTCTTCATGCCCTCTATGCAAAACAAGTGCACGGTGCTCTAAGCCATGATCTAAAAGGCGGTGGAGAGTTGCATCAACAGCGCTCTTTTGAACATCAAATGCGTACACTTGACCTTCATCGCCGACAAGCTGTGCTAAAAACAATGCGTCGTGGCCGTTACCCGCTGTGGCATCCACTGCAGTGTCTCCCTCTTCAACTGTATCTGTTAGTAGCTGTTGTGCATATTGTAAAACACGTTGTAGCTTCATTTGGCAGCCTCAGCTCGATAAAATTTCCCTTGCCAGCTTCCACGTCGTTCAAGTTCTGCATCAATGCCATTTAATACTTCCCATTTATTAACACTCCACATTGGGCCAATCATTAAATCAATTGGTCCATCGCCTGTGATACGGTGAATAACCATATCCGGTGGTAGAATTTCAAGTTGATCTGCTACAAGCTTTGTATAAACGTCTTGATCTAAAAATTCTAACATGCCCTTTTCATATTGCTTAACCATTGGCGTACCTTTTAAAAGGTGTAGTAAATGAATTTTAATGCCTTGTACATCAAGTTTTGCGACTTCACGAGCAGTTTCCATCATCATGTCATAGTCTTCAAGAGGAAGACCATTAATAATGTGCGAGCATACGCGAATACCATGCTTTCGTAGCTTGTTAACACCTTCCACATATGTTGCATAATCGTGGGCGCGGTTGATAAGATTTGCTGTTTTTTCATGCACAGTCTGAAGTCCGAGCTCAATCCATAAATAGGTACGCTCGTTTAATTCAGCTAAATATTCAACTACATCATCTGGCAGACAATCTGGGCGCGTTGCGATGGATAATCCAACAACTCCCTCTTGAGCCAACGCAGCTTCAAATTTTTCCTTTAATACAGGAAGTGGTGCATGTGTATTTGTATATGCCTGGAAGTAGGCCATATATTTGCCATCCTTCCATTTTTGATGCATTTTGTTACTGATTTCAGCAAATTGTACCTCGATAGTATCAACTTTATTGCCTGCAAAATCACCTGAACCTGCTGCACTACAAAACGTACAACCTCCGAAGGCAACAGTACCATCACGATTTGGGCAGTCAAAGCCTGCGTCTAGTGCTACTTTAAAAACTTTATGACCAAATTGCTCACGTAAATAGCGATTCCATGTATAATATCTTTTCCCATCTGAAGGAAAAGGAAAGTTTGTCTCTGTCATTTATTTCACTCCTCTAACGTTATATTTTATCACGTGCTGGTGCTTCCGTCATGATTTATGTGAATGACTGGAGCAAATCATGAGGAGTACCGAACGAAACCTATCACTATTCTAAAGCCTAAGTAAAAAGAGTAAATTTATTTTTCTTGTGCTTTTGTATTTTTCAACATAAACTAACTATTTAGAGTAGCGAAACAATGGAGGTCGTTCTATGCCAAAAAGTGTTTGGTTTTTAATTATCGGAATGTTTGTGAACACAACAGGCAACTCGTTTTTATGGCCTTTAAACGCCATTTATATGCACGATTATTTAGGGAAATCACTTGCGATGGCAGGCTTTGTGTTGATGTTGAATTCTGCTGCCGGCGTATTAGGAAATCTCTTAGGTGGTTATTTATTTGATAGAATAGGTGGCTATAAATCAACAATGTTGGGCATTCTTTTGACAATTTCCTCATTAGTTGCTTTAACGATTTGGCACGACTGGCCACATTATGTGTGGATTTTAACGATACTTGGCTTTAGTGGGGGTATTGTCTTCCCAGGAATGTTTGCTTTAGCTGGAACTGCGTGGCCTGAGGGCGGACGAAAGGCTTTTAACGCAATTTATTTAGCTCAAAATGTAGGAGTGGCGATTGGTCCTGCACTTGCTGGCGTTGTTGCTGATTACAAATTTGACTACGTCTTCATTGTCAACTTAGCTATGTATATATTGTTCTTTTTTATAGCGTTTTTTACTTTTAAACGATTAGAAGAGGGAAGCATTGCACCGAAGAATGTTGTGAGTGAAAGTAAGCGAATTATTAATAAAGCACCGTTTTATGCATTATTAATTATTAGTTCATCCTCTGTGTTATGCTGGCTAGCTTATTCACAATGGAGTGCGACTATTTCTTCCTATACGCAAGATCTAGGATTAGGGTTGAAACAGTACAGCTTACTTTGGACAATTAATGGCCTACTTATCGTTTTAGGGCAACCGCTAATTGCGCCGCTAGTGAAACGTTGGGAAAACAAATTGAAGCGTCAATTAGTTTTTGGCGTTATCCTGATCGCAATATCCTTTGGCATCATTGCATTTGCGAGTGATTTTAAAATGTTTGGAGCAGCAATGGTTGTGCTAACTTTTGGTGAAATGTTTTATACGCCTGCTTTACCTACCATCGCCAATCAGCTTGCACCAAAAGGGCGTCAGGGTTTTTATCAAGGGATTATTAATAGTGCGGCAACTACAGGTCGTATGATTGGCCCTCTATTTGGTGGTATTATGGTTGATCAGTTTGGCATGATTGCTCTCGTATTAATCCTAGTAATTATTGTATTGTTTGCGATTATTCCATGCCTTATCTATGATTATCCTTTACGAAACAAGAAAACAGTGACAGATTAATAGTTAAATTTAACAAAAATATTTTCAAAACGAGCAAAAAATGTGTGGGAAACACGTTTTTTGCTCGTTTTTTAATAGTTGATATTGAAAGTCAACAAATTGTGGCGTACAATCAATCATACATATTCAAATATTTGAATATATGAAAATGAAGTTCCTTGGAGGGGTTTATGTGGAAGAGAGCTTGCAGCAATTTAAGGCAGATTTTTTTAAAGCTTTAGCACATCCATTACGAATCAGAATTCTAGAATTACTAGTAGATGGTAAAAAAAATGTCAATGAAATTCAAAGCTGCTTAGAAAAAGAGGGCTCAGCTGTTTCTCAGCAATTAAGTGTATTACGAGCCAAAAATATTGTGCATGGGACGAAAGAGGGGAAAAGAGTTTACTATTCTTTAAGCGATCCGATGATTGGGGAATTACTTGGTGTTGCAAAGGATATTTTCAACAATCATTTGATAAATACAATTTCAAGATTAGAAGAAATGACTATTAACGAAAATAATGAAGAGGATATGTAAATTTTGTAGACTGTGTTCTTATGAAACATTTACCTTGCTTATTATTTTGAAGGGAAGATTTATAGATGAAGTCACTGTTTACAGGACGATATGAAGGATATTCAGTTCATCATTTGAAAAAAGATTTAATATCAGGGGTCATTGTCGGGATTGTGGCAATACCGCTGGCAATGTCCTTTGCTATTGCGTCAGGTGTTAAGCCTGAGTATGGAATATATACAGCTTTTATTGCTGGAATACTTATTTCTCTTTTGGGTGGTTCGAAATATCAAATCGGGGGACCTACAGGTGCGTTTGTGCCAATTCTGCTAGGGGTAGTCATTTCGTATGGTTATGAAAACTTACTAATCGCTGGATTAATGGCCGGAATTATTTTGTGCTTAATGGGGATATTTAAACTTGGCTCATTAATAAAATTTATCCCGCGTCCCGTGACAATAGGATTTACAGCAGGAATTGCAGTTATTATTTTTACAGGCCAAATCGCTAATTTCTTAGGTTTGACTAATATTAAAAGACATGAGTATTTTATTGACAATGTAAAAGAAATTGTTATGCATATTGGCACAACAAACTTTTATAGTGTTTTAACGGCAATCATTAGTCTCATCATTATTTTAATAACACCTAAAGTTTTACCCAAAGTTCCAGGGGCGTTAGCAGGCATTGTTGTTTCTACATTAGTTGCAACGTTCTTTTTTTCTGAACAAGTTGCCACAATCGCAACAGCCTATGGTCAAATTCCAAATACAATACCGAATTTTGCAATTCCAGATATCACATTAGAGCGAATTCAGCTACTTATTGGACCAGCCTTTGTGATCGCCATGTTAGGTGGCATTGAATCACTTCTATCGGCAGTAGTAGCAGATGGTATGACAAATACAAAACATAATAGTAATCGAGAACTTGTTGGTCAAGGAATTGCTAATATCGTCACTCCTTTCTTTGGAGGAATCCCTGCGACAGGGGCTATTGCTCGAACTGCAACAAATATTAAAACAGGTGCCGTATCACCAATATCAGGGGTTATTCACGGTGTATTTGTCTTAGTCACTTTATTAATACTAGCGCCCTTTGCTTCACATATTCCTTTAGCAAGTATGGCTCCAGTTTTAATGGTGGTGGCTTGGAATATGAGTGAGCAAAAGCATTTTGCGCATATTGTTAAATTAAAATCTGGCGATTCCCTCGTTTTAATGATTACGTTTTTACTGACTGTTTTTACAAGCTTAACATTAGCTGTAGAGGTTGGACTTGTGTTAGCGGTCGTATTATTTGCGAAGCGTATGAGCGAAAAGCTTGTAGTAACAAAAGTGTTACCGGATCATTCGAAAGAAAGTGGGAAGGTACAATCACATGTTGTTCATCAGAAACGTGACTGTCCACAAATTAGTATTTATACAATTGAAGGTCCTCTTTTCTTTGGTGCAGCTCAAACTTTTGAGGAGGCAATTGTAAGTTCCATTCAACAACAACAAAAAGTTTTGATATTACGTATGAGTAAAGTGCCCTTTTTGGATACGACAGGTGAGACATATTTTGGTAATGTCATCCGGAATTTTAAAGCTCAGGGTGGCACTATTTTAGTTACAGGTGTGCAAGGTGAAGTGAAATTAGCACTACAAAAAAATGGTTTATATGCTGAAATTGGTGAAGATAATTTCTATCAGCGTACAGGAGAAGCGATTAATAAGGCTTTAAGTTATTTAGATACAAATAAATGTATTGGATGTAAGCATTTTGCTTTTCGTGAATGTCAGAAATTATCCCGTGTTAACGGGCAGTAATTTATTCTCACCGAAAGCGAAGCAACAGGTACAAGTCTCCCACCTAACTTCTACGAAAACGTAGAAGTTAGGTGGGAATAACTGTTTAAGAGGTTATGATGATCATCTCTACAACATAAAAAAGCCTAGTGTCTTTAGACAAATCGTTCATTTTGTCCTTCTGAGATAAAGCGCTTTCATTTTGCTATAATTAATAAGAATATGCTTTCAAATAATAGAAATCATATCATAGCAGAAATCTCCTATGAATAATTATAGAAGTATGGATAGGAATAGGCTGCGAAGAATGTAACCAAACTTACAGGGGAGGAATAAAAATGAAAAAAATTATGAATCAACCTGAAACACTCGTTATGGAAATGTGCAATGGGATGGTAATGGCTCATCCGGAACTTGAGTTGTTAAAAAAATATAAAATAATTAAGAAAAAAGAAATGAATGAAAATAAGGTAACTTTAATTAGTGGTGGCGGTAGTGGACATGAACCGGCACATGCGGGATTGGTAGGGAAAGGAATGCTTGATGCTGCAGTATGCGGTGACGTATTTGCTTCTCCTTCGCAAATACAGGTTTATCAAGCCATTAAAGCGACAGCCAGCAAAAAAGGTACACTGCTTATTATTAAAAATTACAGCGGAGATATTATGAACTTTAAAAATGGTGCCTACTTAGCTACTGAGGATGGTATTCGAGTAGAGTACGTTCGCGTAAATGATGATATTGCAGTAGAGGATAGTCTTTATACAGTAGGAAGACGCGGCGTTGCGGGGGTTGTGTTAGTGCATAAAATTGCTGGTGCGGCAGCAGAAGAAGGTATGAATTTGATGCAGGTGAAAGCTGTTGCGGAAAAAGCGGCGGCAAATGTTCGAACAATTGGTCTAGCACTAACTTCCTGTACGGTTCCGGCTAGTGGATCACCGACTTTTAAATTAGGTGAAGATGAGATGGAATATGGCGTGGGTATTCATGGAGAGCCCGGGAGAAAACGTGAAAAAGTTATGGCAGCAGATGAATTAGCTATTCGTATGACAAATGACCTTGTGAAAGATTTAGGATTAGATAAAGGTGTTGAAATTGCTGTTTTAGTAAATGGCTTTGGCGGTACACCGCTTCAAGAACTTTATCTGTATAACAATGCCGTTACTAGAGAGTTAAGTAAAAGAAATATACGAATTAATAGAACGTTTGTCGGCAATTACATGACTAGTATTGATATGGCCGGGATTTCTCTAACAGTAATGAAACTAGATAATGAGCTGAAAACATTACTATCGAAAGAATGTAATACACCTGCATTTAAGGTAGAGGGACCAGTTGATAGTGTAGAATATGTAGATATTAATGACAATATAGAAGAGAAACGAGTTTTCTTTGAGACGGAAACAGTGGAAGAGCACGCTATTATCAAGAGTGAGGTCATCACATTAAATAATATGATTTATCTCGTAGATAAAATGAGCGAAATTATTATCAAGAACGAAGTACCTTTCTGCGAATTAGATACACATGCAGGTGATGGCGATTTCGGAATGAGCGTCGCTAAAGGATTTAAGCAATTAAAACGAGAATGGGGCTCGATTCTAGGTCAGGAACATTTAAATATTGGGACTTTCCTTGATGCGTGTTCTATGGTGATTATGGAGCATTGTGGAGGCGCTTCTGGACCCATTTGGGGAGGGGCTTTCCGAGCTGCGGGTAAAACTGTAGAAGGAAAAATCGAATTAACGGTCGGAGAGTTTGCTGAAATGTTACAAGCTGCGCTTAAAGGCATACAGTCTATCGGTGAGCGCTCTTTCGGAAGAGGGGCAGAGGTAGGCGATAAAACGCTTGTAGATGCACTAGTACCTTGTGTAAATGTTTGGACAGAAAGCGCTTTTGCTTGTGCGGATTTTAAAACTGCCTTTGACAAAGGGGCAGAGGCTGCTGTTAAAGGAGCGGAATATACAAAAGAAATCGTTGCTCGAATGGGTCGCGCTGGTACAGTTGGTGAAAGAAGCCTAGGCTATCCGGATGCTGGTGCTTATGCGCTAGGAGTTATTTTTACGGAACTTTCTCGTAGTTTAAAATAGCTGCAGTTTCACAAATAGGCATTGAATTGTTCAAAAATGGGTAGTATGTAAACAAAGTCTTGTGCTTTTCAGTACTTTCCATTAGAATAAATGCAATACTTGTAAAGACAGTGATTTAGGAATAGTAAATTTGTGGTTCTTTTTAGAGAGCTAGCGGTTGGTGGGAGCTAGTAGGAAAGCAAATTGAACTCGCCTTCTGAGTCTGCCCGCGTGAAATAGCGCGTGCCGTGCCTTTCCGCGTTAAGGAAGCAAGAGCCGAGTGTAATCACTAATGTGGGTGGTACCGCGGGAGATACGAATTCTCTCGTCCCTTTCTGACAAAGAGAGGGACGAGTTTTTTTATTTTTTAAATATTTTGTCAATTCTTTAAGTGAAAAGTATGACGCATTCAAAGGAGGAAAAATAATGAGTTTTAATCATCAACAAATTGAAAAAAAGTGGCAGCAATATTGGGCTGATAACAAAACTTTCAAAACTGAAAATGAAACAGAAAAACCAAAATTTTATGCATTAGATATGTTCCCGTACCCATCTGGTGCAGGTCTTCATGTAGGACATCCAGAGGGTTACACGGCGACAGACATCCTTTCACGCTTCAAGCGTATGCAAGGCTATAACGTCCTACATCCTATGGGGTGGGATGCATTCGGTTTACCAGCAGAACAATATGCACTGGATACAGGAAATGACCCAGCTGAATTTACAGCGAAAAATATTGCGACATTCAAGCGTCAAATCCAAGAGCTAGGCTTTAGTTATGATTGGGATCGTGAAATTAACACAACAGATCCAGAATATTATAAATGGACACAATGGATCTTTATTCAACTTTATAACAAAGGTTTAGCCTATGTAGATGAAGTAGCTGTAAACTGGTGTCCTGCACTAGGAACAGTACTTGCAAACGAAGAAGTTATTGATGGAAAGTCAGAGCGTGGTGGTCACCCTGTAGAACGTCGTCCGATGAAACAATGGATGCTTAAAATTACTGCGTTTGCTGATCGTTTAATCGACGACTTAGAGGAAGTTGATTGGCCAGAGTCTATTAAGGATATGCAGCGTAACTGGATTGGTCGTTCAGAAGGTGCAGAAGTAACATTTAGTATAGATGGTACAGATGAAAACTTCACAGTATTTACAACTCGTCCTGATACTTTATTTGGTGCTACATACTGTGTTCTTGCACCTGAGCATCAATTCGTGGGGCAAATTACAACTGCTGAACAACGTCAAGCTGTTGAAGCTTATTTAGATAAGGCAAAAATGAAATCTGATTTAGAGCGTACAGATTTAGCGAAAGAAAAAACAGGCGTATTTACAGGTGCCTATGCAGTGAATCCAATTAACGGTAAAAAAATGCCGATTTGGATTGCAGACTACGTATTAATTTCATATGGTACAGGTGCAATCATGGCGGTTCCAGCACATGATGAGCGCGACTATGAATTTGCAACAGAATTTGGTTTAGAGATTACTCCTGTACTTGAAGGTGGAGACATTAGCAAAGAGGCATTCACAGGAGATGGTAAGCACATTAACTCTGAATTCCTTGATGGCTTAAACAAAGAGGACGGTATTGCAAAAGCAATTGAATGGCTAGAGGAAAAAGGCGTAGGGGAGAAGAAAATCTCTTACCGTCTTCGCGACTGGTTATTCTCTCGTCAACGTTACTGGGGTGAGCCAATCCCTATGATTCATTGGGAAGATGGTACAACGACACCAGTACCGGAATCAGAATTACCATTAATGTTACCAAAAACAGATAATATTCGTCCTTCGGGTACTGGTGAGTCTCCATTAGCGAATATTTCTGAATGGGTAAATGTTGTTGATCCTGAAACGGGCAAAAAAGGTCGTCGCGAAACGAACACTATGCCACAGTGGGCAGGTTCTAGCTGGTACTTCATACGGTATATAGACCCAACAAATAAAGAAGCAATTGCGGACCCTGAGTTACTGAAACGCTGGTTACCAGTTGATATTTATATCGGTGGGGCAGAGCATGCCGTATTACACTTACTATACGCCCGCTTCTGGCACAAAGTATTATACGATTTAGGTGTTGTACACACGAAAGAGCCATTCCACAAATTATTTAACCAAGGGATGATTCTTGGTGAAGGTAACGAAAAAATGTCTAAATCAAAAGGTAATGTCGTTAACCCTGATGAAATCATTTCTTCACATGGTGCTGATACTTTACGTCTATATGAAATGTTTATGGGTCCACTTGAAGCATCTGTTGCATGGTCAACAAATGGCTTGGACGGAGCACGTCGCTTCTTAGATCGTATTTGGCGTCTATTTATCAATGAAGAAGATGGTACAATCGCTGCGAAAATTCAAGCTTCTGATGACAAAACACTTGAAAAATCATATCATCAAACGGTGAAAAAAGTGACAGAGGATTACGAAGGTATTCGCTTCAATACAGCTATTTCACAAATGATGGTATTCATCAATGATTGCTATAAAGCAGATGTAATTCCAACAGAATATGCTGAAGGATTTGTGAAAATGCTAGCTCCAATGGTTCCACACGTTGCTGAAGAACTATGGCAGATTTTAGGTCATGGAGAAACACTTTCATATGCGCAATGGCCAACATATGATGAGGCTAAACTTGTTGATGATGAAGTGGAAATCGCAGTACAAGTGGCCGGCAAAGTACGTGCAAAAATTATCGTAGCGAAAGATGCTTCAAAAGAAGAAATCGAAAAAGTAGCTCTTGCAGATGACAAAGTACAAGAGTATATAGCAGGCAAAAACTTAGTAAAAATTATTGTCATTCCAGGCAAGCTTGTTAATATCGTCGTGAAATAATAAGGTGAAAAGTGTCCAATATTTGGGCACTTTTTTCTTTTTTACGAAACCAACTGAGAGTTCGATACGACTATAGTGTGAAATAGGAGGTGTTTGTTTGAGTGAGCATTTAGCAAGGGTTATGGAAGAGCATGGTGAATACTGTCTTCGAGTAGCCTATCTGTATGTAAAGGACTGGGCTATCGCAGAAGAAATCGTTCAGGATGTATTTTTTGCCTATTATCGGCAGCAGGAGCGCTTTGAACAACGATCCTCACTAAAAACATATTTAGTAAAAATAACAATACATAAAAGTCATGACTATTTACGAAGCTGGAAAAATAAGCGCCATATTTTATTTGAAAAGCTGCATATTGGAGTCAGTAAACGATCGCCAGAAACAAGTTTGCTTGAAAAGGATGAACGAAGAATTGTGACAGCAGCTTTGTTTGAGCTTCCAATCAACTACCGAGAAGTAATTATTCTTTATTATTACCAAGAATTAAAGGTTCGAGAGATAGCAGAGGTTCTTGCCTATACAGAAAATACAGTGAAAACAAGACTACGTAGAGCAAGACAAATATTGCAGGAAAAACTGGACAAAAATCATTGGGAGGTGCTAAAAGATGACATCTTTTAAGGATAAGCTGGATAAAGAGCTTGGAGAAGCCCGACGTTTCTCACAACAATTGCAGGAGCGTATTTTGCACGATGTAGTTCAGCAAAATAAACAGCATAGTAGATGGCAATATCCAACGATTTTCATTGGAGCAGTCGTGACGATCCTCATTTTAATTGTAATTGGGCCATGGAAGCAAGTAGATACATCTAGGCATGCGACGATTGTTGAACTAGCCCAGCATGAGGTTAAACAGTTTACTATTGCACGAAATCAGGAGGAAGATTCCTTTGAGGCTGGAAGAACTGGTTGGATCTTAGTGCAACAAGCATATAAAAAAGATTCGGAAACAAGGCTCATTGCTAATACGCTTCAAAAAGCAGTTAAATCGAAAATGGATAATGATTATTATGCGTTTCGTGATGTATGGGTGGAGTTTGATAATGGGCAGGCTGCGCAGCTAAAAATGTTCTTAAACGATGGGCAGCTAGCTTTCAGCGATCGGCATACAAATGTCTTTTATAAAGTGAAAGATGACGATACTGCCTCAGCATTTATTGCGCTTATGCAAAAAGATGAAAAAGATTTTAGTTTTGGTAAGATCTTTACTTTTTTAATAATTGCTTTCTTACTAGGGTGGCTTTTAGAAAAAGCTATTCGAAAAAAGTTTAGCATTCCAAAGGAACCAAAATATATAAATACAAGCCATCAACGTACAACGTATATTGCTAAGTTTATACAAGGGGCGACTTTAATTTTATTTAATATAAATGGGTGGTTTTTATATACAGCTGCATTTTGCATATTTTTAACTATCGCTATAGTAAGCACTATTATGATTGACTATTATTATGGGCGTGAAGAAAAAAGACATTATGTTTCGGTGGGGTCATTTGCACTAGTGCCACTAATTATTGTATTTATCATTTATTTTCTATAGAAAAGGAAACGAACGAAAAGAGATGCTCGAGTTATTCCAGAGCATCTCTTTTTGATATATGACTAGATATTGAAAACTTTTTTTGAAAAATGTAATTAAGAAGAGGAACTGTAATAACCGATAAAAATACTAAAAGTAAAATCCTTTGAAGAATACGTTCGTATACATAACTGACCCACACTTGGAGTTTAGTGTTATTAACATCGTTCTAAAAAGTACTTTTTTACTTGTGTGCTATAGGAAAAGTTTTTGTTATAACTGATTGGTTTAGTTGCTTTTGTTTAAAAAGCATTACTAGCCATAGTTTGAAAAATGTGCAGGATTCATTTTAAGTGAAAAAATATATATTTGAATAATAAAAATGAATGGGTAGTGATTATTCATTTTAAAATATACAAAATGTGTATTGGGTTTATTTAAATGAATATCCATTAAAAGTTAAATAGATCATTTAACAATATTTTTTAGCATCCTTTTACGAGAAAGAAATTCGTTTATTTAAGTTGCAAAATTCTCTCTTATTCTAAAAATTTCTACATGATGATTATCTTTTTGTGCCCTATTAAAGAAATGTGCAGGATTAATGAGAGTTAGAAAAAATACAATATACATAGATTGTATGTGAAAATATGCACAAAATTAATTATATCAAAATAATTTATGTGCAACTTGATAATAGAGTAGAAAAATAATATTAGCTAAAAAATGTTATGGTTTTCGTTTAATAAACATCTATTTACTTAGAGGCTGTAAGGTTTTCGTTATAAAATTACTAGGGTAAAAAATAAAATACTTTTTGGAGAAATAATATTTTTTGAAAAAACATCTTGCATTTGAATAATTCTAAGTGTTAAATTGTTTTACATGGACGTTCATAAAACTTTCACAGGTAGCAAAAGAGGGGAGAAAAGAGAAATTATGAATAAAAATAGATGGTTAATTGCATTATCCGCAATCGCTATTCACCTTTCAATCGGTGGAGCATATGCATACAGTGTATACAAGCTACCGATTGTCACAGAAATGGGATGGAGTGAAACAAACGTAACAGTTGCCTTTACAATAATGATGGGGCTTGCTGGTTTTTCAGCAGCATTATTCGGTAACTTAGTAGAAAAAATGGGGCCACGTAAATCTGCAATGATAGCAGCTGTTCTATTTGGGGCAGGACAAGCTGGTGCGGGTGTAGCGATTTCAATGGATTCCGTAACATTGTATTGGTTAACATATGGTTTACTAAGTGGCTTGGGTATGGGTATTGGTTATATTGCGCCTGTATCGACATTGGTAAAATGGTTCCCAGATCGCCGCGGTTTAGCAACGGGTATGGCTGTACTTGGATTTGGTTCAGGGGCACTTATTACAGCGCCAGTCGCAGCTAACTTAATGGAGGCTGTAGGTATTTCTACAACGTACTTTATTTTAGGGGCAAGTTATTTCACGTTAATGATTTTAGGGGCTTCATATATAGCACCGCCTAAACCTGGTTATATGCCAGCGAATATGAAGGCTGCTGCAGATAATGGTAAAGAAGTAGTGAAAAAAGATTTAGCTGTCATGTCAGCACGTGAAGCTGTGAAAACTAAGCATTTCTGGATGCTTTGGTCGATGCATTTAGTAAACGTAACAGCAGGTATTATGATGATTTCTGTTGCATCTCCAATGGCTCAAGAAATTGTAGGATTATCAGTTGCGGGAGCCGCAGCAATGGTAGGAATAATGGGATTATTTAATGGTGGTGGTCGTTTAATATGGGCTGCTGTGTCTGACTATATTGGTCGTTCGAACGTCTTTGTCATTTTCTTTATCGCACAGCTAGTTACTTTTATCGTCTTACCGCATACAACAAACGTTATTATTTTCCAAGCGCTTATTTTCTTAGTTGTAAGTTGCTATGGTGGAGGTTTCTCGAATCTACCAGCATTTGCAAGTGATTTATTCGGTACGAAACAACTTGGAGTTATTCATGGTTATTTATTAACAACTTGGTCTTTAGGTGGCATTTTTGGACCGCTTTTAGTAAGCACAGTTAAAAACGCTTATGGAAGTTATATTCCAGTATTCTATGTATTTACAGGGTTAATAGCTGTTTCATTAATTATTTCATTAACATTACGTGCAGATGTACGTAAACGAACAGCATTAAAACAAGCTTCTCAAAAGGTTGGGGACGTCTCCGCTACACAATAAATTATACTTTCAATTCGCACTTGAAGGTATCGGCCATATGAGTGTCATTTCGCACATGACGCTTGTATGGTCTTTTTATGTAGTTGTTGTTATATAACACTTGATCAATCTCTGTTTAATGTATAACAGTCGGTGTCTGATGTCAATATCATTACGGGAAATAAAGTGATTTCGCTACCAAAAGAGAAATTTTGTAACGGAAAGCGAATGAGGGGTTCGTTTTCAAGAGGGAGCCTTTAAATTCTTGCATTTGATTGAATCTTTTCATATGTTAAAACGTATATAAAATAAATAAGGAGGCAATGTGATATGGGGAAATTTTCTTTAAATGAATTTATCAATAAAACACAGCAAGACGACAACGAAAATGAATACTTCGAGTTAGAAACTGAGCGTGTATTAGAGGTTAACCTAAATGGCGAGGTTTGGTCGAAAATGGGCGCGATGATTTCTTACATAGGAGATATTAAGTTTGAGCGTGAGCGTGTGCTGGAACATGGCCTCGGTAAAATGTTTAAAAAAGCATTAACAGGCGAAGGTACACAACTTATGAAAGCTAAAGGTAAGGGGCGACTTTATTTAGCCGATCAAGGGAAAAAAATAACGGTTTTCGATTTAAAGGATGAAAGTATTTGTGTAAACGGTAATGATTTACTTGCCTTTGAGCCAAGTATTGATTGGGATATTCATTTAATGCGTAAAATGGCAGGAGTCATGTCAGGTGGGTTGTTTAATGTAACCTTACAAGGAAGAGGGAAGGTAGCTATCACAACTCATTTTGAGCCGTTAACATTGTTAGTGAAGCCTGGTGAAACGGTCTATACAGATCCGCATGCTACAGTAGCATGGTCAGGTAATCTGGCACCAGAGTTTAAAACAGATATTAGCTTCCGAACGTTTATCGGTCGTGGTAGTGGTGAATCCATTCAAATGGCATTTTCGGGTGAAGGATTTGTCATCATTCAACCTTTTGAGGAAGTATATATGTCTAAAGATAGTTAAAAAAGCGTGTCCATTTTGGGACACGCTTTTTATATGATGAGAAGTAACTTAAATCGCTGATAAAAGGCTTAGAATCGCTGATAAGTCGCAGGAGATCGCTGATAAAAGGCTTAGAATCGCTGATAAGTCGCAGGAGATCGCTGATAAAAGACTTAGAATCGCTGATAAGTTGCAGGAGATCGCTGATAAAAGACTTAGAATCGCTGATAAGCCGTAGGAGATCGCTGATAAAAGACTTAGAATCGCTGATAAGTTGCAGGAGATCGCTGATAAAAGACTTAGAATCGCTGATAAGCCGTAGGAAATCGCTGATAAAAGACTCGAAATCGCCGATAACTCCCGAAAAATCGCTGATAGAAGTCTGACATACAGATTATATTATAGTACTGCATTCATCCCTGCAATACGTCCTGTAACGAGTGCTGACGTTATATTATAGCCACCTGTGTAGCCGTGAATATCAAGGATTTCTCCGCAGAAAAATAAACCAGCTTTTTTCTTTGAAGCCATTGTCTTTGGTTCAATCTCTTTAACAGAGACGCCACCTCCAGTGACGAATGCTTTTTCAAGGGATTGCGTACCACTAACTGTCATTGTGAAATTGACGAGTAGTTTAGCTAAATTGCGGATTTTTTCCTGTGATAACTCAGTACCTGTCAATTGTACATCGATGTCTGCACGTTCACATAAAAATAGAAGCCAGCTTTCAGGTGCAATTCCTTTCCAAACATTTTTCACCGCTTTTTTTGGATCTTCTTTAATGAGTTTGTTTAAATATTGCAGACACGTTTCTTCATTATAATTAACAAGAGTTTGAATACGCATTGTCACAGGCTCGTAACCGGTTTTCATTAATTCTTTCACGACAAATTGACTGCAACGCAAAACAGCAGGACCGCTTAATCCGAAATGAGTAAAGAGCATGTCCATTTGATGTGTTACGAGCACCTTGCTCTTTTTGTTTAAAACAGAGACAGCGACATCTCTTAGGGCAAGCCCTTGTAGCTCACGAGCTTGAATAAAATCCTCTTTTGATAGAACAGGAACCTCAGTCGGGAAAAGAGTTGTTATTGTATGGCCAGCACGCTCTGCCCATGGATAACCATCTCCTGTTGAGCCTGTTTGTGGAACAGCTTTCCCACCAACGGCAACGACTACTGCCTTACTACGAATTTCTGTGCCATCTGTAAGGCGTACCCCAAGAATTTTTTCCTCATCCATTAGAAGTTTATTAACGGGTGTGTGTAAGCGAACTTCAACATGTAGCCTCTGAAGCTGACGAATAAGTGCATCTACAACATCTTGCGCGCGATTAGACACAGGGAACATACGCCCATGATCTTCCTCTTTTAATGCCACGCCAAGTCCTTCGAAAAATGCGATAATATCTTCGTTATTGTAAACCGTGAATGGACTGTAAAGAAAACGGCCGTTCCCAGGTATGTGCTTAACGATTTCTTCAACAGATAAACGATTTGTGACATTACAGCGACCACCGCCTGAAATGGCCAATTTTTTGCCAAGTTTCGTCCCTTTTTCTAGTAATAATACTTTCTTTTTATGCTCTCCAGCTGCGATAGCAGCCATTAAACCGGATGGGCCACCACCGATAACGATAACATCGTACATATATTTAAACTCACTTTCTTATCAAATTAGGAATCTTTCCTATTATACATGAAGTCTATATAGAGGGGCTTCTTTCACATTGAAAATAAAACAAAAGTATTTTATAATGCTTTATCTTCTACTTTAAGTAGCTCGTCCCATAACGTGGAGTTGATTTCCGTTCCGACTGGGCGCTTTCCTGGGGGCGTCCGATGAGCCGCTTCACTCGCATTGCTCGCTCCAGGGTCTCATCTGTGACGCTGATCCCCAAGGAGTCGCCCAGTCTCCACTACAATCAACTTATACACATGGCATACGTTTTAACACAATGTCATCCAAAAGTTACGGTGAAGAGCTTACGTGTGTAAAGTTTTGAAGGGAAATTGAGGTATTTTCGAGAGATAATGTGCTCGGTGTTTGAACAAATAATCAGTGTAGGAGAACCTGCTGATGAAAGTTTTGCTATATCTGTATTGTCTGTATGAAATGAATGTCTTTTCATGCTATTATGGTAAAGGTTAAGCACTAAATTATGAGGTGAAAAATAGAATGTGCGGATTTATAGGCTATATTAATGGAACAAATGTTATCGATCATCATCAAACGATCGAAAATATGATGAATACAATTATTCACCGTGGACCAGACAGCGGTGGGATTCACAGTGATGATAAAGTAACGTTAGGATTCCGTCGATTAAGTATTATCGACTTATCAGACGTGGCAAATCAGCCGTTGTACAGTGCGGATGGTAACATCGTTCTCGTATTTAATGGAGAGATCTTTAACTTCCAAGAGCTGCGTGCTGATTTGGTTGAAAAAGGTCACAACTTTAAAACACACTCTGATAGTGAAGTTATTATTTATGGTTATGTTGAATATGGCGTAGAATTTGTCAAAAAGCTTCGCGGGATGTTCGCATTCTGTATTTGGGATAAAAAGAATGATTTGCAATTCATCGCTCGTGATGGCTTTGGTATTAAGCCACTATATTATACAGAAAACACTACAGATGGTACTTTTATTTTCGGTTCAGAAATTAAATCATTTTTACCACATCCATCATTTATTAAAGAATTAAATAAAAATGCGCTACGTCCGTATTTGACGTTCCAATACTCTTCAATGGACGAAACGTTCTTTAAAGGTGTGTACAAATTACAACCAGCACACTATATGCTTATTCAAAATGGACAAAAGCAAATTGTGCAGTATTGGGATAAAAAATTCCATGCACAAGAAGCTCCAATTGAAAAATATGTAGAAGAAATTCGTACGACAGTAAGAGAATCAGTAGATGCGCATCAAATAAGTGATGTAAAGGTTGGTTCTTTCTTATCAGGTGGTATTGATTCAAGTTATATTACTTCATTATTACGCCCTGATAAATCCTTCTCTGTTGGTTTCTCTGACTATGAGGATATGTTTAATGAAACAAATTTAGCAAAAGATTTATCTGATACATTAAATATTCAAAATGAGCGTAAATATATTTCGGCAGATGAGTGTTTTGAAGCATTACCAAAAATTCAGTGGCATATGGACGAGCCACAATCAAACCCATCTTCTGTACCACTTTACTTCCTTTCTGAATTAGCATCGAAGGATGTAACAGTTGTACTTTCAGGTGAAGGTGCGGATGAAATCTTTGGTGGTTACTCATGGTACCAAAACTCTGACAAAATGCAAAAATATGAGAAAGTTCCATTTGGTATTCGTAAAGCGTTACGTGGCTTAGCAGAGGCGTTACCTAAAAATCAATATACACACTTCCTTGTTAAAGGTGGTCAAACCGTAGAAGAACGCTTCATTGGGGAAGCTGTTGTATGGGACGAAGAAGATGCATTAAATGTTTTGAAACCAGACTATAAAAATGGGCCATCTGTAAAATCGATTACAAAACGTATTTACGATGAGGTTCCAGGTGATGATGATGTTACTAAAATGCAGTATCTTGATTTAAATCTTTGGATGCCAGGCGATATTTTATTAAAAGCAGATAAAATGAGTATGGCCCATTCTATTGAATTACGTGTTCCATTTTTAGATAAAGAAGTGATGGAATTAGCGAAAAACATTCCATCAAAATATCGCGTAAATGACATTGATACGAAATACGTTCTTCGTCAAGCTGCACATCAGGAATTACCTGAAGAATGGGCAAAACGTCCAAAGCTTGGCTTCCCAGTACCAATTCGTCACTGGCTACGTGAAGAAAAGTATTATAAGATGGTAAAAGAAATGTTTACAACTGACTTTGCCAATGAATTCTTTGATACAAAACAATTAGTAGGCTACCTTGATGAGCACTATGAAGAAAAAGCAAATCGTGGACGTTATATTTGGACAGCCTATGTGTTCTTAGTATGGTATAAACAATTTTTCGTAGATATGAAATAGAGCAGTATCATTAATCGGTGGGGGTCTTCTTAATCTCCACCGATTATTTTGAGCCTTCTACTTTCTATAGGAAGGGCACAACCACTATTTTTTTATAGAGCTTCTAGAACTTTTTAATGTATTTGTGCGTCTGTTTACCTATAAATATGTTAAGATTACAGTTGGTTTACTTATTTAATATTTTGCGATGTTTTGCTTTCTAGTTGTTTTGCTGAATTTTTTATGGCGGTAGTATTAAGATTTAAACAGTAAAGAAAGCTACGTTTGAAACAATCCTGTAAAAGTGCTCGAGTAGCGGAAAAAACCGCTCAGGCACCCAGTGAAACTCCTAAGGTAGCAGAAAGGACTGTTCAAGAATCAGGTTAAACCTCATTTTGAAAAACGCCTGCTCTGCTTTTATGGAAATAAACACCTTTAATAGCAAATATTTTATAAGTGTTACGGTAATGAAAATATTGATTTTACGATGAATGGATGGGTACGATGTCCAATTTAATGAAAGGTACTGCGATATTAACAATGGGAATGTTTTTATCGAAGGTGCTCGGATTAATTTATATTTTTCCTTTTTATGCGATTGTGGGTGAGGAAAATGTTGCTCTCTATCAATATGCATATATTCCCTATTCGATAATGCTAGCAATAGCCATCTCAGGTGCGCCAATTGCTGTATCCAAGTTTGTTTCTAAATACAATGCATTGGGTGATTACCAATCAGGCCGCAAGCTGATGAAATCTGGCATACTTATTATGATATGTACTGGGTTAGCTGCGTTTATTGTTCTTTTTATATTAGCCACGCCAATAGCGGGGCTTGTTATTAAAAGTGATGAACAGGCATTTACGGTAGAGCAAATTGCTTCAGTTATTCGCTGGGTTAGTTTTGCGCTAATTGTCGTACCATTTATGAGCCTCTGGCGTGGATTTTTCCAAGGATATGACAAAATGGAGCCTACAGCGGTTTCTCAGTTAGTGGAGCAAATTGTTCGTATTGTTGTGTTATTGGGTGGTTCTTTCTTAGTTGTGGTAGTTTTCAAAGGGAAACCAGAAACAGCTGTTTCCTTTGCAGTATTTGCTGCATTTATTGGGGCAATTGGTGGGTTGCTAGTACTTTATTATTATTGGAAGAAGTATCAACCTGAATTTGATTTACTGCGCAGTCAAAGTGTGACGTCTACACAGCTACCAATGTCCAACATATATAAAGAAGTAATTACGTATTCAATTCCAATGGTATTTGTAGGCGTAGCAAATCCGTTGTTCCAATTAGTAGATATGCTAACATTTAATGGAGCTATGATATCTATAGGCTTAGCGGAAGTAACGGATAAGTATTTATCAATGATTAACTTTACAACACAAAAGGTAGTTATTATCCCAGTAATGTTAGCTACAGGTTTTTCGTCGGCACTAGTACCGACGATTACAAAGTACTTTACGCAAGGTGAATATTTATCGCTACGACATGCAATGGATAAAACATATCAAATATTAATTTTTATTACATTGCCTGCGGTAGTTGGAATTTCATTGTTATCGAATGAAATTTACTTTATGCTCTATACTGAAAGTGAGATGGGTGCTATGATTTTAGCCCATTATGCACCTGTTGCTATTTTATTTGCATTATTCCAAGTGACGGCAGCTCTTT
The DNA here is from genome assembly GCF_044762845.1 of Lysinibacillus sp. NPDC096382. NCBI lineage: Bacteria > Bacillati > Bacillota > Bacilli > Caryophanales > Bacillaceae > Lysinibacillus > Lysinibacillus sp. NPDC096382. The sequence continues at coordinate 248,959 of NZ_JBIWFC010000004.1, read as the reverse complement.
TACAGGGCATTGACTTCCAAAAGTGGATTGTCTTAAGCTTATTAACTGGAATTTTCGTCAAGCTAGCGATTAACATTCCGTTAATTCGTTGGATGGAGGCAGATGGCGCACTTCTTGCTACAGCTATTGGCTATAGTGTTTCAATTATCATTAATATGCTTGTGTTAAGAAAAACACTGAACTATAAATCAGAAATGGTTATTCGTCGTGTCATGCTCATTGCTCTTTTGACAGCGGCAATGGCGGTAAGTGTACTAATCGTTCATAAACTTTTAGTGTTATTAATGGGACCAGTAAGTAGTAAATTCTCTGCATTAGTTTATTCTGTTATTTGTGCTGGAGTAGGTGTAGCAGTATATGGCTATTTGTCTTTACGCCTAGGCTTAGCACAAAAGCTTCTCGGTGAACGATTGACAAGAATTACAAACAAACTGGGGCTTAAATAGGAGGTACTAATGCGTTTAGATAAATTACTGTCGAATATGGGTTACGGGTCACGCAAGGAAGTTAAGCAGCTTCTAAAGCAAAAAGCAGTGACAGTAGATGGCGCATATGCGAAGGATGCAGCATTACATGTTGATCCTGACAAGCAGGATGTCTCCGTTTTTGGTGAACGTGTGAACTATACAGAGTTTGTATACTTTATGATGAATAAACCTCCTGGAGTTATTTCTGCAACGGAAGATTTACGAGATGAAACTGTCATCGATTTGTTAGATCCATTACACCAACATTTTCAGCCTTTCCCTGTAGGTCGCCTAGATAAAGATACAGAGGGATTATTGTTGATCACAAATGATGGCATATTAGCACATAATTTATTGTCACCTAAAAAACATGTGCCGAAGGTTTACTATGCACAAATAGAAGGAATTGTGACTGAGGATGACTGTGAGAAATTTGCTCAAGGTGTTGAGTTAGACGATGGTTATGTAACAAAACCCGGAGAGCTCATCATATTAAAATCCGCTCAGCAATCAGAAATTGAGTTAACGATTCAAGAAGGTAAGTTTCATCAGGTGAAGCGTATGTTTGAGTCTGTTGGTAAACATGTAACGTATTTAAAACGCCTATCGATGGGTAGCCTAAAGCTGGATGACAATCTAGAGTTAGGTGAATATCGAGAATTAACGGCTGAAGAACTAGCTTGCTTACAAAATAGGGATTAAGGAATTCCTCGATGCTAACATTGATTAGTATCGAGGCATTTTTTATATACATAGTTATACCGGTAACTGTATAATTGATATAACTTTTGTGTAAAAAGCTATTTAGTCTATTGTACTAATAAATCTCTAAATGTTTCAGAAAATCTGATGGTGAAAATAAGTAGAGGACAAGTTAATGAAAAACCTAAGAATTAAATTATTAATATCTTTATTTGCCTTTGCATTAATACTAGTTGGTGTTATTTTTTACGTTAATAGGCAAATACTTACTGAAGATATGAAAAAACAAGAAGTCATGAATAGAACATTAATTGAAAACCATATTCTTAAGGATATGCAGGCTGTAGATAATGCACATTTTTATTTTGATAAAAATCTCTCTGAAAAAATGGAAGAAGTACTACGAAAACTAATTACTTATTATAAGGAAAATCCACATATAGCGAAGTGGGATTTACAGAAAATAAAAAGCGAAAATGAAATGGACGTGTACATACTCGACCAATCAAATACCGTAATTTATACAACTTTTGAAAAAGATAAAGGATTAGCTTTTTCAGAATGTTGCCACCGTTTTTCTACTTTACTAGACGAACGTCGAGCAAGTGGAGAATACTACACTGATGGTATAGATATTTCAACAACTACTGGGGGATATCGAAAATTTGGCTATTTAGCAACCCCTGACAAGAAATATTTATTTGAGGTAGGTATCGACTTACTTGATGATCCTGTATTCCAAACTTTTAACTTCGGAAAAACTGCTGACTATTTAATAGATAAATATGCAGATTTGTTAGAAGTACAAACGATAAATGCGGGTGGTGTTTTCTTTGATGATTCTAAATCTAAAAAAATAACTGTAAATGATAAATCGAAAATGTTTCAAGAGCATTTTGAGCTAGCAAAAAAAACGATGAAGCCAACGGAATATCAAACGGAGTTTAAAAATGGTTATATCGAAAAATACCGTTTTATACCATACGAAGCGGAAGCGGTTCGGGGAGAATCCTCTAGAAGAGTTGTATATGTGAAATATGGTAATTTCACAGAAATGAGAGCGCTAACTAAAAATATAAAGCAGTTTCGAGTATTGCTTTATATTGCCTTAGTAACTTCTTTCATCATGCTATTAGTCATCAACAAACTCCTTTCCAAAACGATTCATCTTGCAACCTATGATCCTTTAACAAATGTTTATAATCGTGCTACCTATGTTAGTAAAATGGATAAGTTATTAAGACAAAGAAAGACGAATCAACCTGGTTTATTGCTGTTAGATTTAGATAATTTTAAACAAGTAAATGATCGGTTTGGACATGTTGAAGGTGATAAAATTTTGATTGAAACAGCAAGAACATTAAAACAAGAAGTAGGAAAAAATGGCTTTGTTGTAAGATTTGGTGGCGATGAATTTGCCATTGTTTTATATGATACGAAGGATGAATGTATGGAAAAATTAGCAAATTCCATTTTGGAGAAAATTCATCACTTGAAGTGTGAGGATAAAGTTTCTATTGATAGATGGTCTGTACTTTCAGTCAGTATGGGCGGAGCTATTTGCATTCATCCAGATGAGTCAGAAAGAAGCTTATTTGAGCGTGCAGATAAGGCGTTGTATCAATCGAAAAATGCTGGTAAAGACCAATACACTAGTTATGCAGAAGCTCCTGCTAATAAAGAAAGCTAATGCCACTTCAAATTTTTAAGGATAACATTATATGTTCGCTCCATTCTTATTAGTGAGTCCAAGCAAGAAGTTAAAGCCTCCGAACGTAATTTGCCGAGGCATAATTGATAGGCTTGAGATTCGCTTATAGAAATGGAGCGATTTTTTGCCGGAAGTTAAAATCCGTAAAAGACTTATTTCTTACATTTTATTGGCTCATCACCAAAAGCTGAGTATGACATTTGTTAAAACAAATGCTATGTATAAAAGTTGATTGGAGTGAAGACTTGGCGACTCCTTAGGGATCAGCATCAGACCCTGGAGCGAGCATAGAAGAGCGAAGGCTAAATCCTTCACGTCCTGTGATAACGCCTACGTGACCAACATCGTGTTGCTGCCGCTACGTTACACTACGCTTTCGCACAAAAAACACCTGTAGTCCTAAGCGGCTCATCGGCAGCAACAAAGCGCTCAGTCGGAACGGATATCAACGACATGTTATGGTGATGAGCCACTTTATTCCTGTTGCGGTTTAAGCTTGGATCTATAAAATATACAACTGCATAAAACTAGAACAGCAATGACCGCAAACATTGCATTCATATAATGTGTTAACAGCCACCCACCAATAATTGGTCCAATAAATCCTCCTAAATTTTTAAATTGAGCTGCTCCTAAATAGGTTCCCTTTTGTGTATCAGGCGCAATTTCATCAATCATGACACTCATAGTTGGAAAGGCGAAAATTTCACCAATCGTGAATATAATCATAGCAATAATATATAACGTATAGTTAGTTGAGAAGCCGAATAATAAAAGACCAAATGCCAAGAATAAAATCCCTACTAATAGAGTAGCTGTTGATGAAAAACGTTCCGAAAGTATACTAATCGGTAATTGTAGTAATAACACAACTGCTGCATTTAGTGAGATTAGTAGAGAATAAAGCTTGGTTCCATCTTCAAATTTAAGTTCAATGATTTGTGGCAGTGTTGAATCAAATTGAGAGTAACCGATATTTATTAAAATTGCCCCGAAAATAAAGCTTAGTAATACACGATTCGTAAATAGAATCGTAAAGGTTTGCAGTATTTTAGTTGGATTTGAAGCTTTTGGTTGTTGCATTTCATAGCGATTTAACACGAAAAATAAAAATACGGCGTAAATAATATACATAGTCCCTGTCAGCATGAATGGAATACTTGGGTTGGACAATTGAGAAATATAAACACCAATAATAGGGCCGATTACAGCCGCTATGTTAATGGCTGTGTAACGAAACGAATATAATCTTTTTCGTTTATCTGCAGGAGTAAAATCAATCATTAATGCCTGTGTTGAGGGTTCAAAGAAGGAGCGACATAAGCCATTAAGGCCGTTCAATGCTACAAAGAACCAAATCGTTTGTGCTGTTGCAAAGCCAAAGAACACAATACTCCAAACAATAATCGTAAGTAAAATGACGTTTTTTCTACCAAAGCGGTCTGTTAAATAACCACCGAAGAACCCTCCTACAGTGGAGATTAACGGTGCAATACCAACCGTCAAACCTATTTGTAAAGGGGATGCTTCTATCTCATTATGTAGGTAAATTGCTAAAAAGGGCATTGCCATAAAACTTGCAATACGTGTGAAAATAGTTCCTCCTAAAATAATCCAAACTAGTGGGTGAAACAGTTTGGGAAGTTTCATAGAATCCTCCTCTCGAAATGAAGAATGTTTCGATTTTAACGGATTGTTAAACAATTGTAAATAGTGGGAAAATATTCAGAGTTAACGATGAGGAAACAAATTTTATAAAAATACAGTAATTTTTTAGAGTGGTGGTTTGAACAGAAAACCTCTAATGTGCAGGAACATCTATAAAAATAATAATACGTTGTATTAAATGATCTGCATGAAATTTCAAAATTTGCGAATATTTATTATTTTATTTTTTAGAAATATAGGCATGGTGTTTTTTGATAGATGATAGGGTGAATGGTAGAAAACAAAAGGCTGTTTTCGTATAGAGTGTTGCTATTCAACTCCCATGAAAGAACTTAATCATCTTTCATTTTCTGTGGTGAAGAGATTATTTTCGCGCTTCATGGAGGGCTAACGGGGTAGGATAGTTAAACAAAAACGGTTGTATTATTATGGTAAAATTGATTGAAAGGGAGGGCTTTCAAAATGAATTTTTCTGGGGATATGGTAGGTATGGTAGGAGCGTTGTTTGCGTTAATACCTATTTTGTTAGTAGCTTTAGTATTAAGATGGGTTAGAATCATTCGAGTAAATAGTGAAATTCAAATTGAACAAAACAAAGAAATTATTTCTTTACTTAAAGAAATGACTAAGAAAAATTAAGTGAGAAGAAAAGCGATAAATAGATGGGTGATTGAAGAAGAAGTGCAGTTGCCTTTTTCGCTAACAGGGTAGTTTAGTTAAATTTGGATTCACAACATATAAAAACCAAAAAGACAGAATTTAATCTAACTATTTTGTAGATTAAATCTGCTTTTTTGTTTTAACAGCAACAATCTTTTAGAAAACAGCCAAACAAAAAAAGAATGACCACGACGAAAGGTCATTCTTTTTCCATACAAGATGCTTTACGTGTTACACGTAAAAACTAAGACGTCATTTTTACTTTTTTCTTCGTCGTTGTCCATTTGCCTCGACTTGGACTCATCACCAAATCGTTAAAGGCTAACACGTTCAAATCTCTTTGAACGGTGCGAGGAGTGATACTAAACTCTTCGACTAAATCCTGTGTAGACACGGTTCCTTTGTCTAAAATAAACATGTACACATCTTTAATACGATTAAGCATTCGATCAGTAGTTGGTTTCATAAATGAACCACTCCTTCATCTTAATTCTCTTGGCAAAGACTAGCGGACGACAATATGTGCGGAGTGCACTTAGGCTAATAAGTAGCTGCCTTAGACATCCCCTTTTCTAATTTTATATTCAGAAAAATTGTTCTGATAAGTTCATTATATAGAAAAACAAGTCAGTTTTCTAGTGAATGCAAGAGGAATTTACAATTAAGACATAAAATTTTCACAGTATTTTGTGGGAATAAGTGAAAAACGTGCTATATGTGGTAGTGTTCGAAGTAAGATTTTGAAAAGTTGTCAGAAAGATGATTGTAATTTATGTTGTAAAGAGTAGAATAATGTTATTACTTTAGAGGAGGTACATCATATGGATTGGTTACAAGCTGCAAAGGAAAGACAAGATGAATTGATACAAGATTTACAGGAGCTTGTGCAAATTAATAGTGTTCTTGATGAGAAGACGATCACTACTGAAGTACCTTTTGGTGATGGTCCATTAAAGGCTCTTGAATGGTTATTAGCAAAGGGCAAAGCTGAAGGTTTGCAAACTAAAAATATTGATAATTATGCAGGTCACATAGAGATGGGTGAGGGTGACGATTTATTAGGTATTTTATGTCATGTTGACGTGGTACCCGTTGGTGATGAAACAAATTGGACATACCCACCCTTTAGTGGCACTGTAGCTGATGGTAAGCTATTTGCTCGTGGTGCAATAGATGATAAAGGCCCAACAATTGCAGCATGGATGGCCATGAAACTTGTCAAAGATGCAGGCATCGAACTTAATAAAAGAGTCCGTATGATAATCGGTACGGATGAAGAAACTGGCTTCCGCTGTGTCGACCACTATTTTAAACATGAGGAAATGCCGGCGATTGGATTTGCACCAGATGCGGATTTCCCGCTCATCAATGCTGAAAAAGGCATTGCAGAGCTAGTGTTCTCTCAAAATAAAACAGGCGATGCTTCGAAAGAACAGCTATTACTATTTAATGCTGGAAAGCGACCAAATATGGTACCGGATTTTGCAAAAGCAACGGTGCAGTTCGTTTCCCCACAATTCGAACAGAATTTTCACACATTTTTAAGCAAAAATCAGCTAGAAGGCTCTTTATTAATCGAGCGGTCTCGCTATATAATAACTATCAAAGGTAAAGCAGCCCATGCAATGGAGCCGGAAAAAGGTGTCAATGCAGCTGTTTATCTTGCAGCATTTTTACAACAAGAGTTGACGACAGAGGCAAGTAAACAATTTGTCGACTTTATCGCAGATGTTTTTTATCAAGACCATTATGGTAACAAGCTTAATTTACAATTTGAGGACGAAATGTCTGGTAAAACTACATTGAATCCAGGTATTGTAACTTTTGATGTGACTAAAGGTGGTAGCATGGTCATTAGCATGCGCTATTCTGTCACATATCCATTTGATGAAAAAATCACGGAAGCACAACGCTTAGCTGTGGCGAAAGGATTTTCATTAGATATCCAGGATGACTCAAAGCCTCACTATGTAAGCGAGGACGATGCATTTATCCAGACTCTAGCAGATATTTATAGACGTCAAACAGGAGATTATGAAACGCCTTTACTTTCTACAGGTGGTGGTACGTACGCTCGTGTCATGAAAAAAGGTGTAGCATTTGGCATGCTGTTCCCAGGTGAACCTGACGTAGCGCATCGTGCGGATGAGTTTGTCGTCATTGAAAATCTCATAAAAGCAACAGCTATTTATGCTGAAGCGATTGTTGAACTTGCAGGAAACAAATAAATTAAAGATGAAAAGGATGAACATAACAAATGGCATATTCATTATGGAATGATCAAATCGTTGAAGAAGGATCAATAACAGTATCTCCAGAAGACAGAGGTTACCAATTTGGTGACGGCATTTATGAAGTAATTAAAGTTTATAACGGAAATATGTTCACAGCACAAGAACACATTGATCGTTTCTATGCGAGTGCCGAAAAAATTCGTCTTGTCATTCCTTATACTAAAGACGTATTACACAAATTATTACATGAACTTATCGAAAAAAATAATTTGGAAACAGGTCATGTTTACTTCCAAATTACACGTGGTACAACTTCTCGTAATCATATTTTCCCAGATGCAAGTGTTCCAGCTGTATTAACAGGGAATGTTAAAACTGGTGAGCGTTCATATGAAAACTTTGAAAAAGGAGTTAAGGCTACCTTAGTAGAGGATATTCGCTGGTTACGTTGTGATATTAAATCTTTAAATTTATTAGGTGCTGTACTGGCAAAACAGGAAGCATCTGAAAAAGGTTGCTATGAAGCTATTTTACATCGTGGGGACATCGTAACAGAATGTTCATCAGCAAATGTTTACGGCATTAAAGATGGTAAGCTTTATACACACCCTGCAAATAACTTTATTTTAAACGGTATTACACGCCAAGTTATTTTAAAATGTGCTGAGGAAATTAATTTACCTGTTATTGAAGAACCAATGACAAAGGCTGATTTATTAACAATGAGTGAGATCATTGTGTCATCTGTATCTTCTGAAGTAACACCTGTTATCGATGTTGATGGTAACAAAATTGGTGCTGGAGTTCCTGGTGAATGGACTCGTAAATTACAACAAGCGTTCGAGGCGAAATTACCGCTTTCTATTGATGCGAAATAATGATTCTTGTCAGAGGGCTACCCTATACTTTGGGTAGCTCTCTTTTTCTATAGAACAAATTATGGATGTTTTATCCGGAAACGTCATGTAAAATAAAAAGGATGAATGCAGTTGTTGAATGATTGCTATCGGAATTTAAGGTTAAAGAGCAAATGTCGATGTAATGAATGCAAATGTCTATTTCACTTTATTTAGTAATTTTTTATGTAGCGACCGCTACAACTACATTATGCCAAGGAGAAAATTGATACTTCGATTTGCCTTCCAAGCAGTAGTAGGGAAATTAGCAAATTAGATATAGGGCGAGTAAGATTGGAGTGACCAAAACACATGGCACAATTGGTGAAAATACAAGATTATATTTCACGCTATCAAATTGATTTAGCAAGATATCCAACTCAATTTGTACGCTTAAAGAAAAGTCAATGGGAGCGTGTTAAGCGACAGTGGGAATTAGGAGAAGAAATTAGTGAGTGGCAACATACCGACGAAGACTCAGAAAATGATTCTTTCACAGAAAAAGAGAAATTCTCTTTATTCAAAAAGATATTTGCAGGTCGTCAGAAGGAAGAAAATGTGGACGTTGAACAGATAGAAATATCGAATGAACTAATAAGTGATGAAGATATCATACCTGAAGAAGAAACGACTTTAACATTTGAACCGAAAATTGTCTACGCACCACAATCAATTCATGAATTAAAACGAATGTTTATCGATCAATTTTTCCATTTTCAAATGAAATGGGCAAGTTCAACATTACGTGAAAAGTCGTATGTAGATCCTCGTTTTATGCGTGATCCATTATTACGAAATTTATTGCAAAAATTACCAGACAATTATTTGCTTTTTTATTATCCTATTTTACAAATTAGAAAAGCACCCATAGAGCTTGATGTCGTACTAATGTCACCGACAGAATGTATTTGTATAACAGTGCTGGAAGCAGAAAATCAAGCAGTTTATGTGGGAGGCAGTGAGCGATTCTGGATAAAAAAAGTAGGAACGAAGGATTCAAAAGTCCTTAATCCAATGATAAGTTTAAATCGTATGGAGTCTGTATTAACGCAATTATTTACGCAGGACGATATAAATATGCCAATTCGTAAGGTCATATTAACACAGAATGGCTATTTCGATTATCCAGGATCACCTTACGGAATTCAATTTGTAGATCGTCGAAATTATGGAGAGTGGATGGAGCATTTAAAGAAAGTATCCTCTCCTATGAAACATATGCAAATTCGTGCTTCTCAAACGATTTTAAACAACGTACAAACAACATCTTTTAATCGAGATATTTGGAAGCAATCTTCTCAACCAGCCGGGGATTAGTGAATGCGAGTATTATTTATTGTGAATGAAGCAGCAGGGCACGGCAAAGGTAAGAAAGTTTGGCATCACCTTCAACAACAATTATCAATGAATTATGAAGTTGCTTTTACAGAATATGAGGGGCATGGAAAGGAACTTGCAAAAAATTGGGCGCAAGATGCTCAAACCAAACAATTAATTGTTATTGTTGGCGGTGACGGCACAATACATGAGATTGTTAGTGGCGTTGTACATAATAAATTTATCGTTATTGGTGTAGTCCGTGCTGGTTCCGGAAATGATTTCGCACGATACTTTACTACATTTCAAAATGCTTTTCAAATTGAAAGCTATATACAAAATAATGAAATGGCTAATCTCCCAATGGATGTTGGTGTCGTTCAATTTGAAGATCAACAGCACGAAATATTCGTCAATAATGCTGGTGTGGGCTTCGATGCATTTGTCACAAAACGTATTAATAAATCCCGTTTGAAGTTTTATCTCAATAAAATCGGGCTCGGCAAGTTATCCTATGCTGCGGCTGTTGTAAGAGGGCTATTTAGCTTTAAATCCTTTGATGTAACTATTCGGACAAACGATCAAGAATGGCAATTTAAGCAGGCGTGGTTTGTAGCGACGAGCAATCAACCTTATTTTGGAGGGGGGATGAGAATTTCCCCATCTTCTAAACCTAATGATGGACTAATCGAACTAACAATCGTTCACGGTATTTCGCGACTTAAATTGCTACTAGTATTTGTTACTGTGTTTTTTGAAAAGCATACAAAATTTAAAGAGATTACTTTTTTGCAAGGCAATCAATTTAACATTTTCGTGCAAGCAAATAACGTTGATTGTCATACGGATGGTAACTATATTGGAGAAATTAGAGAGGGAACGAATATTCCTTGTACAGTGCAACGTAATGCTTGGCAGGTTATAGCAAAAAAACATTGAAAAATGGCCCATCACTAAAATATCATTTCGCAATAATTTCATGCGAATTTTATTGTTATACGTTATACTATAAAAAATCAATAATTTCATGAGAAAGAAATGAGGAAAAAAATTGAGATTAAGAAATAAGCCTTGGGCGGAGGAAATGATTACGAGTCATCCAGAGGTGATTGTTCCAAATCCTGAAGACTTTAAAGGGAATTGGCAGGCTGTTTTCGGAAATGACAACCCACTACATATTGAAGTAGGTACTGGGAAAGGACAATTTGTCACAGGTATGGCCTTACAAAATCCAGATATAAATTATATTGGCATTGAGCTTTATGACAGTGTCATTGTTTGTGCATTGGAAAAAATTATAGAGGCTAAATCTCCAGCGAATTTACGACTATTAAAAGTAAATGGCGCAGATTTAAATAAATTTTTTGCAAAAAATGATGTAGACCGTGTGTATCTGAATTTCTCAGATCCCTGGCCAAAAACGCGCCATGCTAAGCGACGTTTAATGCACGGGGATTTTTTGAAATTATATGAGTCGATTTTAGTGGATGAGGGGGAAATCCATTTTAAAACGGATAACCGTGGTTTGTTTGAGTATTCATTAATTAGTATGTCTGAATATGGTATGTTACTTAAGTATGTATCACTCGACCTACATGCGAATATGCCTGAGGATAACGTTATGACTGAATATGAGCAGAAATTTTCTGCTAAAGGACAGCCGATTTATCGTCTAGAATCGCAATTCTTTACTAAATAGGGGGAGTATGGATGGATCAGTTAACGTTTCACAGTATGTCATTATCATGGCTAAACGGGGGTGTCACTTGCCTTGATGGCGGTGCTATGTTTGGCGTTGTACCAAAACCACTTTGGTCACGCAAATATCCAGTCAACGAAAAAAATCAAATCGAGCTACCAACTGAGCCGATTTTAATTCAATATGATGGCAAAAACTATCTTGTTGATACTGGTGTTGGCTTTAACAAATTAAATGAAAAACAACTACGAAACTTTGGGGTAACTGAGGAATCAACATTAGCGGCTAGCTTACAGGAGCTAGGACTAACACCAGCTGATATTGATGCAGTATTAATGACGCATCTACATTTTGACCACGCTGGGGGTTTAACGCAATGGGAAGATGATATCCTTGTACCAACATTCCCGAATGCCAAAATCTTCGTAACGAAAATCGAGTGGGACGAAATGCGTAAGCCAAATGTTCGCTCGAAAAATACGTATTGGAAAGAAAACTGGGAGCCAGTTCAGCACTTAATAGAAACGTATGAAGGTACGTTAGAAGTAGCTCCGGGTATTGAAATGATTCATACGGGTGGTCATAGTGATGGACATGCCATTATAAAATTAACTCAAAATGGCGAGGTATTATTGCATATGGCAGATATTATGCCAACACATGCACACCAAAATCCATTATGGGTTTTAGCGTATGACGATTATCCAATGACGAGTGTCTTTGCCAAGGAACGTATAATGAAAGAAGCACTTGCAAATGGCTACGGCTTTATCTTCTACCATGATGCGTATTACCGCATGATTAAATGGGATGAAACAGGTAAAGAAATTGAAGATAAATTAGAACGCAGCAGACAAGCTGTTATTACATTTTAAATAAAAAACGTGTGAACCTTTTGTGTTCGCACGTTTTTTTATCTTTATTCAGCAAATGTTCTTTGAAACGAAAGTACAACCGTGATTACAGAAGACTTTCACCTCTGAAATGGAACATTTAAAGGGAACTTCCTGTATTACGGGTGGGTATTTTTAGGTTTTCAAAAATGGAGGTTTAATTTATTTAAAACGTATGCGATGTATATAAGTTGATTTCCGTTCCGGCTGGACGCCCCCAGGAAAGCGCGCCCGGCCGGAACGGAAATCAACTTCACGTTATGGTGATGAGCCTAATTGTCTATACCCCATTTTTTTGACACTTTTTTCGTGAACATCTTGGAAAATATGATACACTAAAAGCTATACTAAAACACAAAAGAGAGTTGAAATATACATGGCAACTGAGCAACCATTTTTACCAGTATTACTAGGATCAGATATGAATGCATATGGTATGGCACGTGCATTTTATGAGGCATATGGTATTAAACCACTTGTATTAGGGCGTTCACATTTAACGGCAACGCAAGATAGTCATATCATAAATTTCGAAGAGATTGATCGCTTAAATGAACAGGATGTATTTGCACCTGCACTTGCAAAGGTCGCAAAAAAATATTCAGATAAAAAACTACTGTTGTTAGCTTGTGGAGATGATTATGCAAAGCTTATTATCAAAAATAAGCCAGCATTGCAGGAGCATTTTACAGTACCATATATTGATGAATCACTTATGGATGAAATTTTATTAAAAGAAAATTTCTATAAAATGTGTGATAAGTACGATTTTAAATATCCTGGTACGACGACTGTAACAGCAGACAATTACGAAAACTTTACACCACCATTTGATTACCCAATTATTTTAAAGGCATCGAACTCGGTGGAATATTGGGCATGTAAATTCCCAGGTAAGAAAAAAGTTTTCGTTGCGAATGATGAAGCGGAAAAAACAGCTATTTTAAAAGCAATTTATAGCTCAACTTATCAGGATACAATGATTATTCAAGAATTCATTCCAGGTGATGATTCGTATATGCGTGTATTAAATGCGTATGTAGGGAAGGATGGCAAAGTGAAGCTAATGTGTCTAGGAAACCCAATCTTAGAAGAGCATTCACCTGAAGGAATCGGTAGTTATGCAGCTATTATTACAACATACGATAAAGAATTAATGGATCAAGTACGTTTCTTCTTAGAGGATATCGGTTATATAGGCTTTGCTAACTTCGATATGAAATATGATATGCGTGACAAACAGTATAAGTTGTTTGAAATTAACTTACGTAATGGTCGCTCTAGTTATTATGTAACAGCAAGTGGTCATAATTTAATGAAATATGTAGCGGATGACAATATGTTAAATATTGAACAGGAAGTAACTTATGTTCAGGACAAGCATTTATGGATGATCATTCCTAAAGGCGTGCTATTCAAATATGCATCAAATGAAAAGCTTAAGTTAGAAGCTAAAAAATTAATTCGTGAAGGGAAATATACAAACTCTCTTTACTTTAATCAAGATATGAATGCGAAACGTTGGGTGAAGCTAACGTTAAATAATTTAAATTATTATCGTAAATATAAAAAATACTTCAACAATAAAGGATTGTCTGAGTAAAACGAAGAAGCCATCTCCAATGACGAGATGGCTTTTTCAAGTTATTGAAAAACTATTATATCGATGAAATAAAGATGTATTATTAAATAAAAATAGCTCTTCAGCAAAAAGAGTGGTTGATTTCCGTTCCGACTGGGCGCTTTGTCGCTGACGCTTCGCTTTCGCACAGAGCAGAGCTTCCTGGGGGGCGTCCGATGAGCCGCTTCGCTGCGCTGCAGGGTCTCGGGCCAACACGATGTTGGTCACGAAGGCGTTATCACAGGATGTGATGCTTTTAGCCTTCGTTCCTCTATCGCTGATCCCCGAGGAGTCGCCCAGTCTCCACTCCAATCAACTTATTCACATAGCGTATACATGTATGCCACTCTAATTTATAGTGATAAAAAGAAATTTTTAAAAATTGTTTTTTGTGCGAAAGCGTAGTTTAACGTAGTGGCTGCAACAGCGTAAGCAACTTGAAGATTGCTCACAGAATAGCGAGTGGTTAGGAACTGAAATCTCTCTCAACATTCTTAAATATTTACTTGATCATTTTGTTTTTAACTCTATAAAAAGAAGCTATCTCAAATAACTAAGATGGCTTCTTTTTTGTAGGGTTTTATAATATTTGTTCGCGTATTACTGTATAAGGTTATACTTCTTGTAGCTCTACTACTACACCAGAGCGTGCGTCAGCAGCAAATTCAAATGTTTGCATTTCGCCCTCATTCATACGAGAGATACCTCCACGGTATACTGGAATAGTCATAATGCCGTTAGAGAAATTGTCTGTTTTCATAAAAATCCAAGAACCGTCAATCGGTGAATCCTTTTTAAATTCCTTTTTTATGTTTTCGAGTACTTGTCCTGCAGGTACATACGGAGAAACCTTTTCGCTTGCTTCTTTAACAATGACTGCGGCAGCTAGGCCAGTAGCAACACCAATTAAAAAATCACGTAATTTCATGCTTCTTTCCTCCTTTTTCTATAGCTCCATTTTAACATAGCATACAGAGTGAATGCACGTTCACACTTTAGCACTTTTTAGGAAATGTATCAATATTACGAATTTGGAAATTGCGCTGGTGCTTTGCTATTGCACAGAGCAAGTTTTGGGTAAACTTTGAAGATGAACGACAACTCTCATTTATCTTGCTACTCATTGAAAAATGGAAGTTTTCTGAAGAATATAGATAAATATGTTACAATGGCAGGGAAGAATATTCTACTTCGTGGGGAGAGAGAGTCATCATGAATGAGGAAACATTACAATTATTTAAAACACTAACAGAATTACCAGGCGCACCGGGTAATGAACATGCGGTACGAGCGTTCATGCGTTCTGAGTTGGAAAAGTACTCGGATGAGATTGTTCAGGATAATTTAGGGGGTATTTTCGGTGTGAAGCATAGTGAAGTTGCTGATGCACCAAAAGTGTTAGTTGCTGGTCATATGGATGAAGTGGCATTCATGGTTACTTCTATTACTGATAACGGGATGATCCGCTTTCAAACATTAGGTGGCTGGTGGAATCAGGTAATGCTAGCGCAACGAGTTGAAGTATTTACTAAAAACGGTGCGATTCCTGGCGTAATTTCATCAATACCACCACACTTATTAACAGATGCTGAACGTTCTAAACCGATGGAGATTAAAAATATGCTAATAGATGTTGGCGCAGACAATAAAGAAGATGCTATTGCACTTGGCGTTCGTCCAGGTCAATCAATTATCCCTGTCTGCCCATTTACACCAATGGCAAATCCGAAAAAAATTATGGCCAAAGCTTGGGATAACCGCTATGGCTGTGGATTGGCAATTGAATTGATGAAAGAAGTGAAAGGTGAAAAGTTAGCCTCGCATTTATATTCAGGTGCCAATGTAATGGAAGAAGTTGGTCTGCGAGGTGCTCAAGTGTCCGCAAATATGATTAAACCGGATCTATTCTTTGCTCTAGATGCTTCACCTGCAAATGATATGTCAGGAGAAAAAAATCAATTTGGTCAGCTTGGAAAAGGGACATTATTACGTATTCTTGACCGTACGATGGTTACACATAGAGGCATGCGTGAATTCATCTTAGATACTGCGGAAACGAATAATATTCCTTATCAATATTTTGTATCACAAGGTGGTACAGATGCAGGACGTGTACACACGGCAAATGACGGCATTCCTAGCGCAGTAATTGGTGTTTGCTCACGCTATATTCATACATCTGCTTCAATTATTCATATTGATGACTATGCAGCTGCAAAAGCTTTAATTGTGGAACTAGTGAAAAAAGCTGATCGTTCGACATTAGCAACGATTCGCGCTAATGTGTAAAGTGATTCCGCTGAAAGAAGTTAAAAGATGCCTTTAGGGGCATCTTTTTCTATGTGAGGAAAGAGGGATTAGAAAATGAACATAACTATTGGAACAACAAACAAAGCAAAAACAGAGGCAGTTGAAGTTATTGCTAGAAAATATTTTGATAAACCAAATTTTACCTACGTTAAGGCTGCTTCACAAGTATCCGATCAACCGATGACTCATGAAGAAACACGATTGGGAGCAATAAACCGTTCGAAAAACGCAATCAAAGAGACGGGTGCCCAATTATCGTTTGGATTAGAGGGTGGAGTGACTGAAATTGATGGTGTTATGTACGTTTGTAACTGGGGAGCACTTACAGTATCAAATGGTACAACTTATACAGCTGCTGGCGCACAAATTATATTACCAGAAGAAATTGCCCAGGAAATAAGAGCTGGGAAGGAACTTGGGCCTGTAATGGAGCACTATACACAACGCCGAGATATCCGACAAGGTGCGGGAGCTGTAGGAGTTTTCACACAAGGATTAGTAAGTCGTCAGATGATGTTCGAGCATATAGTTTCGCTTCTTATTGGCCAATATTTATTCACATTAGCACATGACTAGTTTCTGTTGATTAGTGATAAAGGAATGGTGAAGTTGCAACTTTAAAATAATTTTTTTAAAATAGAAATATATAAGATAATTTACATGAGATGACGAAAATCGTTCATTCGGTTAAGATTAAATAATTGGATAGTTTTGAACAGAACGGTTCACAAGCATGTGAGCCGTTTTCTCTTCACTAAACTTCTTTCAGCAATTATTTTCTGTACCGAAAGCGGTCATTACGCAAAAATAAATTAATTTAGAAGAAAGGATGTGAGCTAGGTGAAACAAATTAAATCAGAACAACTTGTGACCCTATTAAAACAACATTTGAATGAGGAAAAGTTTGATTTTGAATTTGATAAAAAGCATGATAAATTACGCCTTAACCATAAAAAAATTGGTAAAGGGATGGAGCTATCTCTACCAGGCATTTTAGCAAAATATAATGACAAGCAAGGGGCTGCAATCGATGAAGTTGTTTATACAATCGAGCAAACCTTTAATGCTATGGAACAAGAAATGGAACAAGGATTCCAAGCTATTACAAAAATTTATCCAGTTATTCGCGCAACATCCTACCCTAAAGCCTCGAATGAGGGGCATGCATTCATTACTACTGAACATACAGCTGAAACACGTATTTTTTATGCGCTTGATTTAGGAAAAACCTATCGTTTTATTGATGAATCCATGTTAGAGGTACTACAATTAACAGTAGAGCAAATTCGTGAAATGGCACGATTTTCTGTAAAGCAACTGCCAACAGTTTATAAAAAAGATGAAGTTGCAGGGAATATTTTTTATTTTGTTAATGCTAATGATGGCTACGATGCAAGTCGTATTTTAAATGAAAGCTTTTTGAAAGAGATGCAGACTAACATTGAAGGTGACATGACGTTATCTGTACCACATCAGGATGTATTAATAGTAGGTGATATTCGTAATGAAACAGGGTATGATGTATTAGCGCAGATGACGATGCATTTCTTCGCTGTCGGTACTGTACCGATTACGTCATTATCTTTTATTTATGAAGACGAGGAGCTAGAACCGATCTTTATATTAGCAAAAAACCGAGTTAAAAAGGAGCAAGAGAAACAATGAATGTATTTTACAACAAAGAGCATGTAGGAGATGTATTGCTAGTACAATTAGCAACAGAATCAATCGTGAAGACAGAATTAGAACGTGCGGGTGATATCGCTATATTAAAGGAAGCACAAACGGGAGAAATTAAAGCATTTAATTTATTTAATGCTAGCAACTATATCCAAACTGATGCAAAAGGTCTAGTTGAAGTTACTCCAGAATTAGTAGAACAACTTGAGGCAGCTATATCAAAAAATGGAGCTGTAATCAGCCTTGATGTAGATTTTTCTCCAAAATTTGTTGTAGGTTATGTAGAAACGAAGGACAAGCATCCAAATGCTGATAAATTAAACATTTGTTCTGTAAACGTAGGTGAAGAAACATTACAAATTGTATGTGGCGCGCCAAATGTGGAAGCAGGTCAAAAGGTTGTTGTTGCAAAAATCGGTGCAGTGATGCCTTCTGGAATGCTAATTAAAGAAGGTAATTTACGTGGTGTTGAATCATACGGTATGTTATGTTCAGCACGCGAATTAGCAATACCAAATGCACCTTCTGAAAAAGGAATTTTAGTATTACCGGAAGATGCGATAACTGGTAGTGCGTTTGAGGCACCAACAAGATAAAGCCTTCGGAAGCACTGTTTAGCTGTGCGAAAGCGCAGCGACAGCAACAAATGTTTTCTGTGCGAAAGCGCAGCGACAGCAACAATTTGCTAAGTGAAAATTGATTATATGTACTTAAAATCGTTATGCTACTATTATGCTAGTAACATAACGATTTTTTTATCTAGAATGAGCCTCTTAATGCAAGTTTCTATTACATTTTTATGGTATGCTTTTTGTTATAGACATTTAACTTCTTTCAGCAAGTATTTTCTGTAGCGACAGCAACAATTGTTTTTTGTACCGAAAGCAAAGCGTCAGCTACAGAAGTCTCCTACCTCTATAGGTAGTGAGATGAATGCAGATTTAGGCTACTTTTCAGTGGGTGTCCAAATACCCGCTGAAATAGAGGACCTCAGTCTAAGAACGCCACGTCCTGTGGCAACGACTGAGTGACTAACATCATGCCGCTGACGCTACGTTAACACTACGCTTTCGCGCAAAAAACATCATGCCGCTGACGCTGCGTTAACACTACGCTTTCGCGCAAAAAACATCTGTTGGCAAAAAGCCTCCGGCCGCAATTATGTCGAGGCATAATTGATTTAGTTAATGCTATAAATGAAGTGTAAGAGAAATGAGTGAACAATGTGAATTGGTTAAAAAAACAAATGAATAAATTTTTAAATAAAGATGATAATGATTACGAATATGAAGAGTTTTATGAAGACTATGAAGAAGAACAATCACAGCAGTTGCATTCATATAAAGAAACGACCATAGCAAAACAAAAAACTTTTCGTTTTCCGTTAATTGAGGATGAGGAATTTTCAGCTTCACCATCACCATCATCAAAGGCAGCATTCAATCAAATGGATGATGCTTACTCCGGACAAATTGAAGATTTATCGCTACCGAAGCATTTAAATAATCATATTGTGGATTCGAGTCTTTACGATATTGAGGTTTCAGGTATTCGAGATCTATTAGCAAATCGGACGAAGAGAACTGGTAGAACGACGATTACACGAAGTCAGCCTGAACAGGAGAATCGTTCAAAAGCAAGTCTTGTTTTTCGAGATGCGCAAAATGAATTACCGACGTCACCTAAAGTTACGAATTATCAATTAGAAAAAGCAGATGAAAGTGTTTTAATCGAAAATCGCAAGCGTTTTGTACCAAGTGATGTTCCTTCACCAGTCTATGGTTTTTCTAGGCCAAGTCCAATTGAGCAATTATTAGAGAAACGGAAGGAAGAGCACGACAAGAAAGAGTTAGCAATACCTACAGCTTCTAAGTCTTTAAAAGAAGCGACAACAAATGAGGCTATTGAAAATATACTAGAAGAAAAAGAGCCTATTAGCGCAGTTCGGAAAGATGAATCTGAACAGCTTGAAATCACTGGAAAAATCGAAGTACCTGCTAAGCAACCGATTACTTTTGAAGATAAATTAACAGGCGAAACAAATCATCATAGTGATAAGCCGACGACGGAATTACCTGTACCGCAAACAACTTCTTTTGCCGTAGAATTTGAAAATCAAATGAAAGAAGCCGTTCAACAAGAGCTGAATATTGAACAACTTTCATCTGACCAATCAGAAATCCATGTAAAAGAGGTAGTTGTAGAACAAGTACAAATCGAAAATTCGACCATCCACATTGGTGAAGTTACAGTAGTCCAGCCACTAATGAAGGAAGATGATAAGCAAGATGTGTTGCAAGAACAGTCTTTAGAAGAACTACCTTTAGAAGAGCAATCTGTAGAAAAGAAAGAAAAAAGTGGCATTCCATTTAATGTTTTAATGCTAAAAACTGATAAAGAGAAATGGAGAATCCAACAGCAATTTAAAAATATGAAGTCGACATCAACAATTGTTGACATAAATCAAGAAAAACAGGAACCTTCATCTGAGCTTATTCATTCGGAAGTAGAACAGCACATAGTGACATCTGAAAAAGAACAAATTCCACAATCTATAGATTTAGGGATTAGCGAGTTAGAGATGGACAATAAAACAGCTCTACAGTTGACGAAGGAAAACGAGGTTTCTATTGAAAATACTATTCCATCCGAAAAAGAACAAATTCCACAATCTATAGGTTTAGAAATTAGCGAGTTAGAGATGGACAATAAAACAGCTCTACAGTTGACGAAGGAAAACGAGGTTTCTATTGAAAATACTATCCCATCCGAAAAAGAACAAATTCTACAATCTATAGGTTTAGAAATTAGCGAGTTAGAGATGGACAATAAAACAGCTACACAGTCGACGGAAGAAAATGAGGTTTCTATTGAAAATACTGTCCCATTCAATGCTGCAACAGAAAGTGTATCAGTCATTACAATGGCACCAGTCACATCAATGTCTAACGTTTCGACATTAGAAAAAACAGTGATTGATATAGAAAGCTTCGACGAAATTTCAGCGACTACCGAAATGGAAGTAGAAACGGCTACTGAACAGAAGCTTACTACCGAGAATATAGATATTCCCGAGGAAAATTCTATTAATACTGAGAAGTTTCCAGAACAACCTTCCATATTAGATGAAACATTTGAGGAAGTTCAAGTACAGGAAACGCCTCGGAAGCCTGTTCATGTGTATCAAAAGCCAGATGATGAATTTTTAGAGCCACCTGAGGAAAAAACACAAGATACTGAGTGGATGGAGCAACAGGGAGATACATTGGTCGAAGCTTTGTCTTATTTCCAAGTCTCAGCTCAAATAGAATCCATTATGCAAGGACCTGCCGTGACACAATTTGAAATAACTGTGAGTCATGGTACAAAGGTTAGCAAAATCCGCAATCTTTCAGATGATTTGAAGCTTGCATTGGCAGCGAAAGACATCCGCATCCAAGCACCGATTCCTGGGAAGAGCTCAATTGGCATTGAGATACCGAACCGTGTATCTCGCGCTGTTCGATTATCGGAAGTGACAAATAGTGCTTCTTTCCTCGAGTCAGATTCACCGTTAGAAGCAGCTTTGGGTCTGGATTTAACAGGGAAGCCTGTAACCATTGATTTACGAAAAATGCCACATGGATTAATTGCCGGAGCCACAGGTTCCGGTAAATCGGTTTGTATCAATTCAATTTTGGTTAGTTTATTATATAAAGCTGCACCACATGAATTAAAGCTGATGCTTATCGATCCTAAAATGGTAGAATTAGCACCGTTTAATCATATTCCGCATTTAGTTAGCCCGGTCATCACCGATGTAAAGGCTGCTACAGCTGCACTGAAATGGGCAGTGGAAGAAATGGAACGTCGTTATCAGTTATTTGCGCATGCGGGCGCACGTGATATTACACGTTATAATGCAATTGCGGATAAAAATAATGAACATAGCTTAAAATTACCGTATATTCTAATTGTCATTGATGAATTGGCAGATTTAATGATGATGTCTCCTGCAGATGTAGAGGAGGCGATTTGTCGTATTGCCCAAAAGGCACGTGCTTGTGGTATCCATTTAATTGTTGCAACTCAAAGACCGTCTGTTGACGTTATTACAGGGCTTATTAAATCAAATATTCCTACACGTATTGCTTTTGCGGTATCTTCACAAATCGATTCACGTACAATTTTAGATGCACAAGGTGCAGAAAGATTGCTTGGACGAGGCGATATGTTATATTTAGGTAATGGTATGTCTGCTCCTGTTCGTTTGCAGGGGACATTTGTGACAGATGATGAAATTGAAGCAATTATTGAGCATGTTCGTGAGCAAGGAGAGCCTGATTATATATTCGATCAAGAGGAACTTTTAAAGAAGACTGAGGTTTCCGCTGAGCAAGATGAACTGTTCGAAGATGTGTGTAGATTTGTCTATGAGCAAGGAGGAGCCTCTACTTCCTTAATTCAGCGCAAATACCATATTGGCTATAATCGTGCTGCTCGTTTAATCGATATGTTGGAATCGCATGGCTTTGTGTCTGAGGCACGTGGCAGTAAACCACGAGAAAGTTATATTACAGAAGAAGATTTAATTGCTATGTTTGAATAAGAATTACATTGTTTTCGTATAGATTATCTTATTCACGTCGAAATTAGTATTTTTAGAAAAGTTACACATTTATCCTAATGCATAAATAGTGCTATAATAGACGAGATATGATGATTAGTACGTATTTTTTAGTACTTACAAAGGTATTAATACCTAATAATTGGTGGAAAATACGATACACCTAATAGATGATAGAAGGGATATTGAATTCCCGGGGGGTTTAATTAATGACAGTTTTTCATTTCACAGGCATTAAAGGTTCTGGCATGAGTTCACTTGCACAAATCTTATTTGATGCTGGTGAACAAGTACAGGGCTCAGATGTTGATAAATATTTCTTCACGGAACAGCCGTTACGTGATCGTAATATTCCAATTTTTACATTTAATGCAGATAATATTAAAGAAGGTATGACAGTTATTGCAGGGAACGCATTTCCTGATGACCATCCTGAATTAGAGCGTGCTCGTGAAATCGGAGTAGAAGTTATTCGCTACCATAAATTTTTAGGTGAATATATCGGTAATTATACGTCGATTGCTATTACTGGTGCACATGGTAAAACATCTACAACAGGCTTGATGGCTCATGTTGTAGGTGGGTATAAACCAACTTCTTATTTAATCGGTGATGGAACTGGAGCTGGACATGAAAATGCTGACTTTTTTGTGATGGAAGCATGTGAATACCGTCGACACTTTTTAGCGTATAATCCCGATTACGCTGTAATGACTAATATTGATTTTGACCATCCGGACTACTTTGCAAACATAGAGGATGTTTATTCAGCATTTCAATCATTAGCACTACAGGTTAAAAAAGCAATTATTGCTTGCGGTGATGATGAACATCTACAACGTATTCAAGCAAAGGTGCCTGTTGTTTATTACGGCTTTGGGGCTGAAAATGATTTTGAGGCTCGTAATGTTGAAAAAACAACTAAGGGTACAAAATTTGATGTATTTGTCCGTAATGAATTTTATAGCACATTCTTTATCCCATTATTTGGGGATCATGCGGTATTAAATACTTTATCTGTTATTACACTTTGCCAATATGAAGGTATTTCACCAGACATCGTTCAAGAACGTTTAAACACATACAAAGGTGTAAAAAGACGTTTTACAGAAACGAATATTGGGAATAATGTTTTAATAGATGACTATGCGCATCATCCAACTGAAATCCGTGCAACGATTCAATCAGCACGACAAAAGTTTCCCGATCGTGAGCTAGTAGCTATTTTCCAACCACATACATTTACACGTACACAAGCTTTTTTACAGGATTTTGCAGATAGTCTAAGTCTTGCAGATACAGCATATTTATGTGATATTTTTGGCTCTGCAAGGGAAACACAAGGCGCACTTTCAATCCAAGATTTAGCGTCTTTAATTAAAGGCAGTGCAGTGATTACCACTGAAGGAATTGAAGTGTTAACAAAGCATAAGGACGCAGTATTTTTATTTATGGGCGCTGGCGATGTTCACAAATTCCAAGATGCTTTTGAAGACGTGCTAAAGAACAACGAAACAGCTTAGTCCGCAAGGAATAAGCTGTTTTTCTCAAAATGAGAAGGAATTCAGTTTTTTTTGTCGAAGATAAGGAAAGTAATAGTAAAAAGAATTTTTACTGGCAGGAGGTCTAGTTATGGAAGTTATTTTGTATATTGCAGCAATCATTGCAGCAATTGGTTTTTTAATTTTTTGTGTGAGCGTTGGGATGACATTATTTTCGCTCAAACCAATTCTTAACAGTTTAGCTGGAACATTATCAGGTATTGAAGGACAAATGGAAGGTATTACACGTGAAACGACTTCCTTACTATCCAAAACAAATAGCTTGGCAGAGGATATTCAAGAAAAATCTGAACAGTTAAATTCCGTTGTTCATGCAGTCAAAGGAATTGGAGACTCTGTGAATGGTTTAAATACATCTGTACAGCAAATTACTTCTTCAATTTCTAAAACTGTGGAACAAAATGAAGAAAAAATTGCACAAGTTGTTCAATGGAGTAATGTTGCAATGGGCATTGCAGATAAGTGGAAGAAACGCAAAATTATTGATCAGGCCAATGAGGTGATTCAAGAAGATGTTTATTCTTCTGAATCAGAGCAGTCGGAAAAATCGAAAAGAAAATGGGGCCGTAAAAAATAATAATTATTCGGTAGGCATTAAATGTCAACGGAATAAAAATAAAATTTTAGGCATATGTTGTAGAATGCATCCGCGAAAGCAGATGGACAACCAGTCTAAGCAAATTAGATAATAAGAAGGGGAGGAATTGTTGCATGACAACTCAAAAGCCAAATTATAATGAAGTGAAGGAACAACAACTTGAAAGTTCATTGCCACAGCTTTATCAACCGCAAGAGTCGATCTATGAGGAGGAGCGAGTGAACATGAAGGATTTTGTTATTGGCGCATTAGTTGGGGGTATAGTAGGGGCAGCTGCAGGCTTATTGCTAGCTCCAAAATCAGGAAAAGATTTACGTAGCGATGTAGCAGTACAAGCTGTTAACTTAAAAGATAAGAGTGCAGATTTCTCGACAACTGCTAAAGATAAAACGGTTCAATTATCTAAACAAATTCAAGAACAATCTACACAATTAGTAGAGAAAGTAAAAACATTAAAATCAGCAAAAGCACCAACTGTTTTTGACGATGGTACTGTTTCTTTTGAGGGTGAAGAACCACTGGAAGATTTCATTCCTAGTGAAGAACCTAAAGCAGAGGATGCTAGTGAAAAAAAGGAACAAGCTGAAGAAAAAAGTGAAGAAGTTCGCGCTTAATAGATAAAAGGGATACGTTACATCTTATCAACGATGTAACGTATCCCTTTTTTTAAGATATGGGCGCTTTTTCTAGTAAAATCTCTAATTTATCCCCGCCGAAAATCTCCATATCAAAGCTTGCCGGTTGGCCGTTTCGTAAAATTGTAAAATTACCTTTAAATGTAGTAGGTAGTTGCCAGTTAGAAAAACGGAACACATCCTGGTATATCCAACGACTTCGATCTTTTTCTTTAAATGAAATTATTGCTCCATTTGGAACAGTTGAAAGAGGTGATACCACTACATGATTAACGAGAACTTCGTTGGCCATCTTTTTCAGCTCTAACACCTCGTTTTGAAAATGGATGGTCATTTTATCCTCAAGTATAACATTCATTTGGTCAGCAATCCGTTGAACGGTAGGGAATGTTTGTTGCTGAAATGTAAGTACATCACCATCTTGGACAGCATATGACATTTTAGCTGGTTTACCATTAATCATTAAATGAGCTGAAAACTCTGGTAAATACAGTGGTTTTCCGTCCACTTGAATATAAAATGACTCAAATTGTTTTACTAACTCCCAATTATTTGTGAGCTTAAATACATCCTCGACTGTTTCAGCTATTTCAAACATCACAACATCTCGATCATTTAATGCGCTATCGAGTGATGTCGGAGAACCATTAACAGTTATTTGTGGTTCGATGACATATTTTGTATGTTGAATGGTAATTGTTTTAATGGCAGCATCATCTACAATATCTCTCACCGTAGCATTAGCTGGCTGACCGTCTTGGCCTTCAATTAGCTGGATGGCATCGCCTGTTTTAATCATCGTTTTTGTGGATGCCGGATGACTATTCACTAAAATTTCTGCCGGTTGACCGTGACCCCCAGGTATGAAAATATCTTGTCCATTAACATTCACTGATAATCCATGACCCGGTTTTCCATATAATTGCTTTGCTCGAATATTGGCTGCTAAAAATGCATCTGCAACGGTCATTTCTTTTAATTCAAAAAGGCGAACTACTTGTTCATTGACAGTGAGACTCATATATTGAATAGGCATTTTTTTTGCTGCAATGGCGATACCGATTGGGGTCACCAATTCAGGAGATGCTTTAATATGATCTTCCCTCGTTAAGTTTTGAATGGCGTCAATCCCTCGAACGGCAATGCGATTGGCAGGTAAATCTAGTACTAGTCCAAGTTGAGTTGTAAGATTTGGCGTTAAGCTACCTCCACCGACAAGCATTACCGCTTTAGGAGCAGTCTGATTATTAAGGCGTAAAATTTCTTCTCCAATAGCTTTTGCGAGTTGCTTAACAGCAGGTTCGATTGCTTGAAGAACCTCTTGTTTCGGATAATATTGATCAAAGCCTAAAATATCCTGGATTAAAATGTCTTCTTCAGTTTGCAGTTGACGTTTCGCTTCTTCAGCAACAGGGAAGTCGAGTAAGTAATGGTCACTTAAAGCCTCTGTTATTTCATCACCAGCTGTTGGTACCATGCCATATGCGACAACAGTGCTTTTATCGGTAATGGCAATATCAGATGTACCAGCACCAATATCAACAAGTGCTACATTTAAACGACGCATTGTTGGGGGAATAAGTACATTAATAGCTGCAATAGGTTCTAAAGTTAGTGCATCCATCTCTAAATCCGCGCGTTTAAGAGCCGCGATAAGTGATTCTACGACAACTCGTGGCAAGAACGTAGCAATAACTTCAATTTGTGCTTCATCCCCTTGCTGATCGAGTAGGCTACCAATTTCTTCGCCATCTAAACGGTAGTATAAAACTGAATAACCAACGCAATAATAGTGGCTTATTTTAGCGTCTTCTTTGTGTTGAAGAAGCTGTTGCTGTGCCTGTTGAACAGCTTGCAGTTCTAAACGACTTATATCTTCCTCCGTAAAGATTGGTCGATTACGTATATGGATCGTCACGCTTGCTTGTTCTGTTTTTAATGAGCGGCCAGCCGCAGCGACGCTCACTTTTTTTAAAGGACCATGCTTCTCTTCAAGTTCATGTTTAATTTCATTGATTAAATCTGCCACATACATGACATTATGTATTTGACCATCAACCATGGCGCGTTCTTTATGTTCTTTTATCAAGATGTCTTCCACGTGAAAGCGGTCATTATCTTCAGCTAAAATAATGCCTACTACAGAACGTGTACCGATATCAAGTGCAAATAATTTTGAACTCAATGTACTCGCTTCCTTTCTCGTAATATGTTAACTTCTTTCAGCAAAATTTAGCTGGCATAGAGGAACTCAGGCTAAAAACTTCACAACCTGTGAAAACGCCTGAGTGACCAATATCGTGTTGGCAAAAAGCCTCTGGCGGATGTCACGAATCGGAAAGGAGTCTTTGTACTCGCTTCCTTCCTCGTAATATGTTAATATAATTTAGCGAGTTGAAGCGCTAAATTAAAAATGCGTGACATTCTGTGCAACATTGATTATAATGTTGCTAATATCTAAAAATGTAACATACATTTCAGAGTTCTGAAAGTGTCTGTCGTGAGGAGAGGAGCAAGAAACATGAGCCAAAAAGATTTAGAAAGCTTACGTAGTCAAATAGACGGTTTAAACTTAGAAATTCTTCGTCTAATTAACGAACGTGCAGCAGTAGTTGATGAAATCGGTAAGATTAAAGAAAAACAAGGTGTGAATCGCTATGATCCATTACGTGAACGCCATATGCTTGATCTTATTAAAGAGCACAATCAAGGTCCGTTAAACCAAATGACGGTTGATTATATATTTAAGCAAATCTTTAAAACAGCTTTAAAACAACTTGAAGCGGATAAGAAAAAAGAATTACTTGTTTCTCGTAAGAAAAAATCAGAAGATACTGTCATTAATGTGAATGGTGAGCTAATTGGCCAAGGAAAACCATCTTTCGTATTTGGACCTTGTGCTGTAGAATCATACGAGCAAGTAGCAGCAGTAGCAGCATCTATTAAAGCAAAAGGTGAAAAGTTAATTCGTGGCGGCGCATATAAACCACGTACTTCCCCATATGACTTCCAAGGTCTTGGATTAGAAGGACTTAAAATTTTGAAACGTGTGTCAGAGGAATACGGTTTAGGCGTTATTACGGAAATCGTTACACCAGGTCATTTAGAGGAAGCTTTAGATTACATTGATGTTATCCAAATTGGTGCACGTAATATGCAAAACTTCGAATTATTAAAAGCAGCGGGTGCAACAAATAAACCTGTACTTTTAAAAAGAGGCTTAGCGGCGACAATTGATGAATTCATTCACGCAGCAGAATACATTATGTCTAAAGGAAATGAGAACATCATTTTATGTGAGCGTGGTATTCGTACTTACGAAAAAGCAACTCGTAACACATTAGATATTTCTGCTGTACCAATTTTAAAACAAGAAACGCATTTACCAGTATTTGTAGACGTAACGCATTCAACAGGTCGTCGTGATTTACTATTACCATGTGCTAAGGCAGCAATTGCTATTGGAGCTGATGGCGTTATGGCAGAGGTGCATCCAGATCCATCTGTAGCACTTTCTGATTCACAACAACAAATGGATATCCCAACATTTGATGCTTTCTACGAAACACTACAAAAATTCATGAAGAGCCATGAAATCAATGCTTAACTTCTTTCAGCGGGTGTCCAAACACTTGCTGAAATAGAGGAACTCAGTCTAAGAACGCCACGTCCTGTGGCAACGACTGAGTGACCAACATCGGTGCTGTTGCGCTTTCGCACAGGCAAAAAACAAGTTGCTGACGCTGCGTTAGCATTACGCTTAAGCACAAAGCCGATGCCAGACGCAATTATGCCAGGGCATAATTGATGTGTTGATAAACACCGCTTGCTTTAATCAGCAGGCGGTGTTTACTATATAGTGACAAAATAATGACTAGAAAAGTACTATTTGTACTTGGTTTTTCTTTTCATGTACATACTGCTTCTTGAAAAGAATATGAAAATTATCGTATGATAAGGCTATAAAAGGAAAAAAGGGAGGCACGTACGATGACTGTTACAATTTATGATGTTGCAAGAGAAGCAAATGTTTCTATGGCAACGGTCTCTCGTGTAGTCAATGGTAATCAAAACGTAAAACCGGCAACACGGAAAAAAGTATTAGAAGTAATTGAACGATTAGAGTACCGTCCAAACGCAGTAGCGCGTGGATTAGCAAGTAAGAAAACAACAACAGTTGGCGTGATTATCCCGGATATTGCAAACAATGTTTATGCGGAGCTGGCACGTGGTGTAGAGGATATTGCAACAATGTATCGTTACAATATTATTTTAGCCAACTCAGACCAACATGAAGATAAAGAGCTTCAGCTACTGGATACAATGCTAGGAAAACAGGTTGATGGTATTGTTATGATGAGTGATGAAGTAACTGAAAAAATGCAACAAACTATGGATCATTCACCTGTACCAATTGTGCTTGCAGGTTCAGTAGATGAATCGCAAACAATTGCGACTGTTAACATTGATTATTTCCAAGCAGCTTATGAGGCGATTACATTACTCATTCAAAATGGCCATAAGCGAATCGCTTTCGTAACAGGTCCGCTTACGTATACTATTAATGGAAAATTCAAACTTGAAGCTTATAAAAAAGCCTTACAAGACGCAGGTTTACCTATAGATGAATCACTAATCGCTGCTGAAGAATCGAGCTATGATATGGGCTTAGAGGCTTGGGAATCATTATCCTCACTTGAAAATCCTCCAACTGCTTATTTTGCAGGTAGTGATGAATTAGCAATTGGATTGATTCATGGTGCACAGGATGCAGGCAAAGATGTACCTGAGGATATCGAAGTGATCAGCTTTGAAAATTCAAAATTAGCACGCATGGTTCGCCCACAGCTAACAAGTGTCGCATTACCACTGTACGATATCGGAGCTGTTGCAATGCGTTTGCTGACTAAATTGATGAACAAAGAGCCTGTTGAGGACGAAGCGGTTATTTTGCCTCATCGTATTGAACATCGACAGTCTGTCAAAAGTAAATAACAGTAATTAACACGTAAATTTGAAAATGGATTTGCGTGTTTTTTTATAGACGGATTGAAAGCCTAAAGTGATGGCTAGAATGCCAAGAGTGACTCTAAGGTTAAAATAAAAAGCCTCACGCTTGTCGTGAGGCATAGTGTTAAACGCGTTTTTCATCGCGAATAATATGAAGCGCTTTGGTTAGCATTTGCGCGTTTTTTTCTTCAATCTCTGCCTTTCGAGGGATTGGCTCATACAATGGATTTGGATCCTCCCAAGTTGGAATAAAAGGCACTGGTGCTTCAGGCTGCCAACGATCTAACCAAGCTTGAGGTAGGGGTCCTGTTGGTAATTGCTGATCTGTCATTTCAAGCCATAGCATCGACCATGCGCGAGGCACAACACGCCAAATATCATAGCCTCCACCACCAACGGCAATCCATTTCCCCCCACAATATTCATGTGCTAATTTATGTGCAAGTTTTGGAATTTCTCTATAAATGTTCATTGTTCCATATAAATGTGTTAAAGGATCAAAATAATGTGCATCTGCGCCGTTTTGCGTTAACACAACATCCGGCTTGAAAAATTCAAAGACTTCTCGCATAGCTTTTTCATATATTTCTAGAAAACTCTCATCTTCTGTAAAAGCATCAATTGGAAAATTAAAAGAAGTGCCATATCCCTGTCCATTTCCACGTTCCGTAATATTACCAGTTCCGGGGAAAAGATAGCGCCCTGTTTCATGAATAGACAATGTACAAACATCAGGATCTTCGTAAAAACTCCATTGCACCCCATCTCCATGATGGGCATCGGTATCTACATAAAGTACACGAGCATTGTATTTTTCCTGCAAATAGCGAATAGCTACTGTACTATCGTTATAAATACAAAAACCTGATGCACGACCACGGAAGCCGTGGTGTAGCCCTCCCCCTAGATTGAGGGCGTGCTCGGCTTTTCCTTCCATAACATAATCGACAGCTGTTAATGTTCCACCGACAAGCTGTGCACTTGCTTCGTGCATATTTTCAAAAATAGGTGTATCTTCGGTGCCTATGCCGTAGCTTTCACATTGTGCCTCTGAAAGCTCACCATGTCCTGCTCTTTTAACGATATCGATATATTTTGGATCATGTGCAAGTAAAAGTTCTTCCTCTGTTGCGACACGAGCTGGAACGATATTCAAATCATCAAGAGCATCAATATTCTTTAACAAATCCATTGTAAGCGTCAAGCGTTTATGATTGAAAGGATGGGTATCTGAAAATTTATATCCGAGTTGCTCTGGTGAGTATATAAATACTGCTTTTTTCATTGTAATGAAACACCTGGCAAATTAGGCCATAATACATCAAAGCCCTCTTTACGAAGTTCTTCAATCATAGCTAGTGGATTGAGAGTTTTTACTCGGATACTTAAAATTTTATTTTGCGTATTTTCAGAGTCGGGATAAACTAAGACGCTTTGGACATTTGCATGGTGTTTACGAAAAATTTTAGTAATCTCAAATAATATTCCTGGTGTATCGGATACACGAATTTCTATTTTTGAGCCGGGTTCAGTGGCACCGGTTAACTCTAAGTATGTGTAGAGTAAATCGGTAGTAGTGACAATCCCAACTAATTTTCCTCCGGAGACAATTGGTAAACAGCCTATTTTAGATTCATAAAAAGTAAGAGCTACTTCCTCTACGAAATCCAGTGGATGACCGACAATTGGATTTTTAATCATAATCTCTTCCACTTTTGCATTAAAAACTGGAGAATTAGGCTCATCCCGTAACGAGGAAGGCAATGCCTCTTTAATATCTCTTTCAGTGATCACCCCAAGAACATGATACTCTTCATCTACAACTGGTAAATGACGTACTTTTTTCTCACGCATGAACTTCAGCGCTTCAACCACTGTATTTGTCGGAGCCAGCGTGTAGGGCTCAACATTCATAATTTCTTCTACGATCATATACTCATCCCCTTTGTGTTGGTTTTAATACATGAAGCGATTTCTAAAGCGAAGTCTATCGAATCTTTCCATTGTCTCAGGAGGCACACGTTTGCCTTCACGTGCCATCAGGCAGTTAGCGGGATGTGATGTAATTTCAGGGTCATCTGTCGCAAAATATTCGAAGTTGGCAGAGCCCATCATTTTCTCCATCATTTTTCGATAATCCCAAACGTTTAAACCAGTCCCTTTTAAGTCCCAATGCCAATAATACTCGGTAGTGATAACAAGATAGTCTTCCATTTCATCCCCCATAAAAGATACGGCTAGTAGTGCTTTACCAGCACCTGTACCACGATAGTCTGGAATGACTTCAATAGCACCTAGTTCAATCATGTTATCAATTCGATCCTCCGCCCAGCGTTCAAGTGGATCGGGATATAGATAAGTGACGTAGCCTACAATAATGTTTTCATTTCGAATAATAATAATTCGTCCTTCAGGAAGTCCTGCAATTTCTATAATGGCTTGCTGCTGTTGCTTTGGAGGTCTAAAAGCAACCAAGCCTTCGTGGAATGAATATGTAGCTAATTTTTCTGGAGGAACAGGTCCTTCCACATACACAGTACCATGCTTTGTTTCCTTTGTGACAGAAAAAAAAGTTTTTTTGTGTTCCATAATGACACCACCTGAGTTTAATAGTTCCATTATAGCTGATTTCCTGCGGAAAAACGCTATCTTTTACAAAATATACCTGCATTTTTAGAAAAATAGAAATATTAAGACATTTTTAATGAATTCGTGTAAAATAGTTGTATATTGCATCTGTTATTCAACAGATGAATGTAGTGTGAATAGGCATTCACTATTTTTACACTGCTTAAACTGTTGTATAACAAGTGCTGCATAACGTAGTTGTCTTTGGAGAAAGTGGCGAATTTTGAAGGGGGAAAATAATGAAATTACGAAGATTTGAAATTTGCTTACTAATGTACTAAGGCGATAGCAAAGAGAGGGGTAGCTTCATGGGGATGAAAATGTTGGAGAAGTTGAATGCTTTACCTGGGCAATATAATTTGCTTGATTATGAGAAAGTTGCGGCAACACATGATTGGAGAGAGACAGAAAAGGGATTCAGTTGGTATGAAACAGGGCTTGTAAATATGGCATATGAGGCAATTGATCGTCATACAGAAACGCATCGAAAAAACAAAGTTGCACTTTATTTTAATGATGGAAAGCGTAAAGAGGCTTATTCTTTCAATGAAATGAAAAAGCTGACGAATAAAGCAGCAAATGTTTTTAAGGCAGCAACAAATTTAGAAAAAGGTGATCGATTATTTATTTTTATGCCGCGTTCACCGGAGCTTTATTTTTCTTTATTAGGCGCATTGAAAATGGGTGTAATTGTAGGTCCACTATTCGAGGCATTTATGGAAGGTGCAGTTTATGACAGACTTGTAGATAGCGAAGCTAAAGTATTAGTGACAACACCAGAGTTACTTGAACGTGTACCTTTAGCGAAGCTACCGCATTTGCAACACGTCTTTTTAGTAGGATCTGATATAGAGGAAACACCACAAATTTTAGATTTCAACAGACGTTTGAAAGGGGCACCTTCTCAATTTGATATTGAATGGGTGGACAGAGAGGACGGTATGATTCTTCATTATACTTCTGGATCAACTGGAGCTCCAAAGGGCGTATTGCATGTTCATAATGCAATGCTTCAACAATATCAATCTACCCAATGGGTATTAGATTTGCGTGAAGACGATATTTACTGGTGTACGGCTGATCCAGGATGGGTGACAGGTACAGCATATGGCATTTTTGGTCCATGGTTAAATGGTGTCACAATGCTAATTGTTGGTGGGAGATTTTCACCACAAGCTTGGTACCAAGCTATTGAGGATTATAGTGTAACAGTCTGGTATAGTGCACCAACTGCTTTCAGAATGTTAATGGGTGCTGGTAGTGGTATGCTTGAGAACTATGATCTATCTTCGGTACGTCATATTTTATCTGTTGGTGAGCCGTTAAATCCAGAGGTAATTCGTTGGGGGACTGATGAGCTAGGTCACCGTATTCATGATACGTGGTGGATGACTGAAACAGGTGCGCATATGATTTGTAACTATCCTTCCATGGATATTAAGCCAGGCTCAATGGGTAAACCATTACCAGGTATTCATGCGACAATTGTTGATGATGCTGGTAATGAAGTACCACCTTTTACAATGGGGAATTTAGCGGTTCGACGTGGTTGGCCTGCAATGATGCGTCAAATTTGGGGAAATCCAGAGCGTTATGAATCTTATTTCTTAAAAGGTGAATGGTATGTGTCTGGGGACTCTGCCTATATGGATGATGATGGTTACTTCTGGTTCCAGGGGCGTGTTGATGATGTTATTATGACAGCTGGTGAGCGGGTAGGTCCTTTCGAGGTAGAAAGTAAGCTACTAGAGCATCCTGATATAGTAGAGGCAG
This sequence comes from Lysinibacillus sp. NPDC096382, assembly GCF_044762845.1. Classification (NCBI taxonomy): domain Bacteria; kingdom Bacillati; phylum Bacillota; class Bacilli; order Caryophanales; family Bacillaceae; genus Lysinibacillus; species Lysinibacillus sp. NPDC096382. The sequence continues at coordinate 214,289 of NZ_JBIWFC010000004.1, read as the reverse complement.
GGGTAATTGGAAAGCCAGATCCTGTCCGAGGTGAAATTATTAAAGCCTTTGTGTCATTACGTGAAGGTGTTGAACCTTCACATACATTGATAGAGGATATTCGTAATTTTGTTAAGAAGGGTTTATCTGCACATGCAGCACCACGTGAAATCGAATTTAAGGATAAGCTACCAAAAACACGCAGTGGTAAGATTATGCGTCGTGTGTTAAAGGCGTGGGAGTTAAATTTACCAACTGGTGATTTATCTACGATGGAAGATTAATTATAAGAAGCAGGAATTTGTTCGGTCGACGAAAAATTCCTGCTTTCTTTTTTAAAAAGTAAAACAGTAATCGTGTAAGTGTTATGAATATTTGTAGTAAAAATTTCAGATCCAACTGGCAATTTAGTGACACAAATTGCTTTAATACAGTGAAATAAAAAAGATGAGTAAGGCAAGTATAACTATTTTTATTTGTTAATTTCATTTCTTTTTTTATGTATTCTCTCTGTTTTATAGCTTTTAGTTATTCAAACTTTTCTCAAAACCAACTACTTAATAAATATTGCGAAAAATTCAAATATAAATAAAAATTCAGTTGACTTAATAAATATGCAGACGTATACTAATTTTAACTTAATTCAGAGGTGAGTGCATTGAAAGTAGGAATTGTTGGTGCAACCGGATATGGTGGATTAGAGCTTATTCGATTTTTACATAATCATAAAGCAGTGGAACGGATCGATTTATTCACATCTTCAGAAGAAGGCGTCATTTTTTCTTCTAAGTTTGGTCATCTCGTTCATATTGCCGATACACCTTTACAAAAAATTGATTATGGAACTTTAGAGGAATTTGATGTTGTTTTTACAAGTACCCCTTCAGGAGTGACAAGTGAGCTATTACCGCCATTGGTGGGGAAAGGCCCTAATTTAATAGACTTGTCTGGTGACTTCCGTTTACAAGATCCAGCAAGCTATGAAGCATGGTACGGTAAAAAAGCGGCGCCATTAGAATTCATTCAACAAAGTGTTTATGGCTTAACTGAATGGAATGCGGAAAATATTCAACATGCTCCTCTTATCGCAAATCCAGGGTGTTATCCAACAGCTGTTTTACTTTCGTTGTTACCATTGCTAAAAGAACGATTGATTGATTCAAGCTTTTTAGTGATTGATGCGAAAAGTGGGATTTCAGGGGCTGGAAATAAATCATCGCAAACAACGCATTTTAGTGAGGCAAACGAAAACTTTTCAATTTATAAAACGAATACACATCAGCATATCCCGGAAATAGAGCAGGCTATTTCAATGTTTGCAGGGGTTGATACAACCATTTCTTTTAATACTCATTTAGTACCAATGACTAGAGGGATTTTAACTACTTCTTATGCACCTGTTATGTCTGGTGTTACAGAGCATCAGCTAGTAGCTTGTTTACAGCATGCCTATGAAAAGCATCCGTTTGTACGGATCGTTACAGATGTAAATAGTCTAGGAACAAACCGTGTAAAAGGTTCGAACTATTGCGACATTTTGATGAAGGTTGATAGTCGTACGAATCGTGCCACAATTGTTAGCGCTATCGATAATTTAGTCAAAGGGGCTGCAGGGCAAGCCATTCAAAATATGAACGTTCAATTTGATTTACCACAAACGACAGGATTAGATGTCGTGCCGTTCTTTTTGTAACTTATTTGGAGTGAATCTTTTATGTAGCGTCAGCTACTCTTATATGCCGAGTAAAATTGATTAACTAAGGAGGAAAGATTTTATGACATTAATAGCATCCACAAGTATTATGAAAAAATTATCAAGTAAAAATATTGTTTCACCAAAGGGCTTTAAAGCTGCGGGTTTACATTGTGGTTTAAAGCATAAGAAAAAAGATTTAGCTGTGTTAGTTAGTGAAGTACCCGCAAGTGTAGCAGGTGTCTTTACAACGAACGCTGTACAGGCAGCACCATTAAAAGTAACGAAAGAGGTTGTGTACACAACGAAGAAAATGCAGGCGATGATTGTCAACTCCGGAAATGCTAATGCATGTACAGGAAGACAAGGTGCAAAGGATGCCCAAATAATGCAGGCCTTCATGGCAGAAAAGCTAGGTATTGGGGCAAATTTAGTAGGTGTTTGCTCAACTGGTGTCATCGGTGAAATGATGAATATGGAGCCACTGGCAAATGGGATTAATCAGTTAGAGCCAAAGGATAATTTAGAAAGTGCTATTGATTTTGCACAAGCGATTTTGACAACAGATACGGTTATGAAAAACACAAGTTACAGTACTATTGTTGATGGCAAAGAGATTATTATCGCTGGCGTAGCAAAAGGGTCAGGTATGATTGAACCAAATATGGCAACAATGCTAGGTTTTATTACGACAGATGCAAATATTGAATCTGATGTCCTACAGGCTACATTATCTGATATAACAAATATGACGTTTAATGCAATTACAGTGGATGGGGATACATCTACAAATGACACAGTAGTTGTCATGGCAAACGGCTTAGCAGGAAACGCGGCTTTAACTCCTGACCATCCAGATTGGCAAAACTTCTACTATACATTGAAAACAGTAGCTGAAGACTTAGCGAAAATGATTGCTAAAGATGGTGAGGGTGCAACGAAGCTGATTGAGGTTGAAGTTGAAGGGGCATTTTCGGATGAAGAAGGACGTAAAATTGCTAAAACAGTAGTTGGTTCACCACTTGTGAAAACGGCAGTATTTGGCTGTGATGCAAACTGGGGACGTATTATTGCTGCTGTAGGCTATAGTGGCGCAACGGTTGATCCGGAAAAAATTACGATACAAATTGGCGGTGTAACAATGGTTGAAAATGGTGAGCCAGTACCATTTTCGGAAGATGGGTTAATTCAAATTTTAAAAATGCATGAAGTGAAAATTTATGTGTCTCTTGGTATTGGGGAAGGCAAAGGGCATGCTTGGGGATGTGATCTCACTTATGACTACGTTCAAATCAATGCCTCATACCGCTCGTAAACGAATGGTCATTAAGCTTGGTGGAAGTACGTTAGATGGCTTAAATGAGTCGTTTTTTGAGAATTTTAAAAAACTCCAAGAAAGCGGCATAGAGCTTATTATTAGCCATGGTGGTGGCCCAGCAATTAACCGTGAACTAGCGGTGCGCGGAATAGAATCACATGCTTTAAATGGTATTCGTGTCACGAGCAAAGCTGCAATGGATATTGTACAGTCAACGTTAATAGGAAAGGTCAATCCTGCGCTTGTTCATGAATTAACAACTTCTGGCATTGCTGCAATTGGATTAAACGGCTTTGATGGTCAGTTAATTTTAGCAGATTTTCTAGATAAAGATGTATACGGTTTTGTTGGTGAAGTGAAAACCATCAATACATCTTTACTAGAAGCAATAATGAGTGCCGGGGTTGTACCGGTTATTGCTTGCGTGGGATCAGATGAACATGGTCAGGCATTAAATATTAATGGAGATACGATAGCAAGTGAAATAGCATTAGCGATAGATGCGGATAGCCTATTACTAGTAACGGATGTAAGCGGTATTCGAATTAATGATGAATATCAACCGAAAGCAACACGTTCCTCTATCAATCAATGGATTGAGGAGGGGCAAATTTATGGTGGGATGATACCTAAAGTTCAAGGAGCTCTCGAATGCTTAAGTGCAGGTATTCCATCCGTGCAAATTGTTGGAGAATCCTTAGTGGGTACGACTATTTTATCCGGGGGATGAAGAAAACCCGAATGAGTAAAGTTTCCCTTCATCCTCACTTAGTAACAGTCATTCTTCTTCTTCATAGATAGGGTGACCGTTCTAATGGTATAGAAGGAGCAATATAGTTGTTTAGGGAAAATGATTGTTATAGCAAACTTAGTAGGAGTTGATAAAATGAGTGCTTTATTTGGAAACTATGGCAAGCGCCGCGCCCAAATTGTCAAAGGGCAAGGAACTGTTGTAGAAGATTCGGCTGGGAAAAAATATTTAGATTTTACAAGTGGAATCGCTGTAGTGAGTCTTGGTCATGCACAGCCTGCAATCGTGAAGGCTATTCATGATCAAAGTGAAAAACTTTGGCATATTTCTAATTTATTTGATATTCCCGGTCAGGAAAAGGTTGCGCAAAAATTAATAGCAGATACACACTTTTCTTATGCATTTTTCTGTAATAGTGGGGCGGAAGCAAATGAAGCGGCCATCAAACTCGCACGCAAGCATACCGGAAAAAATCATATTATTACTTTTGATAAATCCTTTCATGGGCGAACTTTTGGAGCGATGTCCGCAACAGGTCAGGGCAATGTACATAATGGCTTCGGACCGCTTGTTGAAAAATTTACGATTCTTCCTTTTAATGATGTGGCAGCACTTGAAGCAACGATTGACGATTCTGTTGCAGCAATTATGCTTGAAATGATTCAAGGTGAGGGCGGTGTTAATAGTGTATCACCAGAATTCGCAGCAGCAATCGCTAAAGCCTGTGACGACAAAGGAATATTACTAATAATCGATGAAGTTCAAACAGGTATTGGACGAACAGGAACAAGATATGCCTATGAGCAAACGATTTTAAAGCCAAATATCGTGACATTGGCAAAAGGGCTAGGTGGAGGATTCCCAGTTGGTGGAATGCTTGGAACAGCCGAGCTATATGAAACTTTTAGTCCTGGCACACATGGGACAACATTCGGTGGAAACCCACTTGCGATGAGTGTTGCTGAAACCGTGCTTAATCATGTTTTTGAGCCAGCTTTTTTACAAAATGTGCAGGAGCGATCTTCGTATTTTGTTAAGCAGTTGAAGGAGAATCTACCGTCTACATATACGGTACAAGGCCAGGGCTTGCTTCTTGGCATTGGTTGTGGCGATACTGAGGTAGCCTCGTATATAGCTGCAGCAGAGGAAAATGGCTTATTATTAGTCGGGGCAGGACCAAATGTTATTCGTCTACTACCACCATTAACCGTTTCAAAAGAGGAGATAGATGAGGCGATTGCGATTTTAAAAACGATATTGTTATAGTATCTGGACAATTAAATACGATGAAAATGAATCTGCTAGACTTTTTTTGTAAGAAATCTAGCAGATTGTTTTAATGCTTATCAAAAAAGACTTAACATTATAACATGGGGTTGATTTCCGTTCCGGCTGGGCGCTTTGTTGTTGCTGCCGCTGCGTTACACTACGCTTTCGCACAGAAAAACTTGTTGCTGCCGCTGCGTTACACTACGCTTTCGCACAGAAAAACTTGTTGCTGCCGCTGCGTTACACTACGCTTTCGCACAGAAAAACTTGTTGCTGCCGCTGCGTTACACTACG